>NZ_JBYSYM010000019.1:0-149374 GCF_058783375.1 Acidovorax sp. FW305-C-20-28
CGGATGTTTGAGCGGAGTTCGAAGAACGAAGCGAGTTCCGCGACGCCACCCCAGGACCGAGCATCGCAGGTTGCCCGAAGCGAAGCGCAGGGACGCAGACAGCGGGGTCGCCTTCTCTTTGGTGACTTTCTCTTGGCGACGCAAGAGAAAGTTACTGCGCCGCCGGGCGCACATCCCGGCCTCCGCCCCGAACCAAGGCATGCTGCAAGGACGGGGCACGGAGCCCCGGCTACAACTTCAAAGCCTTCGCATACCCCGTCATCTCCAGATACCCCTTCCCCACCACTCGGCCATCACGCACCAACTCCGACAGCCCTTCCCAGTAAATAGCCCCCGTTGATGCACTGCTGTCGAGCTCCTGGTCGTCCAGCAAACTCCGAACCTCAAACACACCGACAGGTGTCTGTACCCGCCACAGCACGGGATACCTGGCCCCGCTCACAGGGCTCGTCCACCACCGCAGGGGCGTGAACACGACTTCACCCGCGTCGAAGATCCGGTTCGCCTGCCCCGGCGCACGGAACGACCCACCCCCCCACAACGCCGACCCATCCGCACGCCGCAGCCGAAACGCCGTGAGCGCACTCCCATCGAGCAGGTTCATCCCGATCCAGTCCCACCCCCGCGCCTCGGGGTGCATCAGCGCCTCGCTCCACTCGTGGTCCATCCAGGCGCGACCGCTGCCGGGATCGATGGCCATGCGCTTGCCATCGAGCACGATGGCGCCTTCCACCGCCAGCTGCGGCTGGCTGTAGTAGTAGCTCGCCTGGGTGCTCTCGGGCCCTTTGCGTGAGAGGCCCTCGCGGCCCTGCAGCAGCACGGGCTGGGTGGTGTCGAACTGCAGTTGCAGGCCAAAGTGTTCGCCCTGGATGCGCGTGGCATAGCGGGCTCCCTGGCCAGAGGTCCAATCGCTGCGCACCAGGCTCCAGTCCTGCAGGCGGATGGCCGTGTCGGCCTCGCTCGCCTGGGCCACGCCAAAACCTGCACGCGCGATGCGCTGGTCGTGGTGCAGTTTGCGGCCCTGCAGGTCGGTCAAGGCCGCGTGGGCGAACAGCAGCTGTTTTGCGGCAAAGGCCGACTGGATGCCTTGCGCCGCGTCCACGCGCGAGCGGAAGAAGGTGACCTGGAAGCCCCAGTCCTGCCCACCCGCGCGCGCATGGCCGGTGATGTACCACCACTCGGTGCGCAGCTCCGGGTGGCTGCCATGGTCGCGCGGAAAGGCGAGGGCACGCGCCGGCAGGGCATGCGCGCTGCCCGGCCATGCCGTGCTGCCTGCGGTGGTGGCACTGGCCATGGCCAGCACCAGGGCCTGCCGTCGCGAAGGCATGGCGTCCTCAGTCCATCAGCGCACGCACCTGGCGCTGGGCCTCGGTGCAGTCGCCGAAATTAGCGGCCACCCATTCCGCGCTGAAGTAGGTGGGCAAGTAGCGTTCGCCCGCATCGCACAGCAGCGAGAGGATGGAGCCCTGTTCACCGCGCTCGCGCATCCCGCGCGCCAGCCGCAGCATGGCCACGAAGTTGGTGCCGGTAGACGGTCCCACGCGCCGCCCGAGCAACTGCGACAGCGCCTGCATCGCGGCCACCGACTCCACATCGGCCACTTCCTCCATGCGCTCCACCAGGGTACGGATGAAGCTCGGCTCCACGCGCGGGCGGCCGATGCCTTCGATGCGCGAGCCGGCCGCGGTCAGGCTCGCATCGCCCGTGCGGTGGTAGGCGCTGAACACCGAGCCCGCGGGGTCGGCCACGCAGACCTCGGTGGTGTGCTGCATGTAGCGCAGGTAGCGGCCGATGGTGGCGCTGGTGCCGCCCGTGCCTGCCCCCACCACGATCCAGCGCGGCACGGGATGGGGCTCGCGCGCCATCTGGGTGAACATGCTCTCGGCGATGTTGTTGTTGCCGCGCCAGTCGGTGGCGCGCTCGGCGTAGGTGAACTGGTCCATGTAGTGGCCGCCCGCCTGCTCGGCGATGGCGCGCGCCTCGGCGTACACATGGCCGGCGCTCTCCACCAGGTGGCAGCGCCCGCCATGGAACTCGATCTGCGCGATCTTCTCGGGCGAGGTCGTGCGCGGCATCACCGCCACGAAGGGCAGGCCCAGCAGGCGCGCGAAGTAGGCCTCGCTCACGGCGGTGGAGCCGCTCGACGATTCGACTACGGTCGAGCCCTCGCGGATCCAGCCATTGCACAGCGCATACAGGAACAGCGAGCGCGCCAGCCGGTGCTTGAGGCTGCCCGTGGGGTGGGTGGATTCGTCCTTGAGGTACAGGTCGATGCCGTGTGCGCCATACGAGGGCAGGTGCAGCGGGATCAGGTGCGTGTCGGCACTGCGCTGGTAGTCGGCTTCGATGCGCGCGATGGCATCGTGCAGCCAGGCACTGGCCGGCACGGACGAAGGAAGGGTCTGCTGGTGGGCCGCGGTCATGGGGCCATTGTCTCGCAGTGCCTGCGCTCGTCCCTGCGGACTTACCAGTCTTCCTTGACGGCCATCACCGCATCGCGTCCGGCGGCGGCACGCCCTGCCAGCCAGGCCGTCACCGTGCCCGAAACCACCACGGCCGCGCACAGTGCCGCCAGGCGCCAGCCCGGGATGCGCAGATCCATGGTCCAGTGAAAGCTCTGCGGGTTCACCACATGCACCAGCACCACCGACACGGCCAGCCCCAGCAGCACGCCGGCGAGCGCGCCCACCCCCGTCCAGGCCGCGCCCTCGGCGGCCACCACGGCCAGGATCTGGCGGCGCGTGAGGCCCAGGTGCGCCAGCAGGCCGAACTCCTTGCGCCGTGCCAGCACTTGCGCACTGAAGCTTGCGGCCACGCCGAACAGGCCGATGCCGATGGCCACCGCCTGCAGCCAGTAGGTGACGGCGAAGCTGCGGTCGAAGATGTGCAGCGAGCGCTCGCGGATCGCGCTGGCCGATGCGAAATCCAGCGGCAGTTCACCAGCACTCTGCGTGGCGGCCAGGGTGCGTATGGCCTGCTGCAGCGCGGCCAGGTCGGCGCCCTCGCGCGGCCACAGCGCCAGGTCGCTGGTGCGTGCGTCGCCCGTGAGACGCAGGTAGTCCGCCCGGTCCAGCGCCACCGCGCCCGACTGGCGTGCATAGTCGCGCCAGACCCCGGCGATGAAGAAGCGCGGCGCCTCCACCTGGGTGCCGAAGGCCCGCGACAGGCCGTCCCACTGCATGCCGGGTGCCAGGCCATAAAGGTCCACCACCGCCTCGCTGATGTAGATGCCCAGGCTGCCGGCGGGCACCGGCAGGGCCGTGCCCACCAAGGGGAGTTGGCGTGCCGGGTCCGTGCCCAGCGGCCGGCTGATGAGCATGAGCGCGGGGCGCGAGGGGTCGAGCTGCAGCGGGCTGGCGCGCAGCGGCTGCACGCGCTCGATGCCCGGCAAAGCCGCCACGGCCTCGGCAAAACCGGCGGGCAGCAGTGCGGCCTCGCTGCCTGGCCCGCCCAGGGCCGAGCGCACGTAGAGCGGCGAGGGCAGCACCCCGTCGAGCCATTGCGCGACCGAGCCGCGAAAGCTCGACACCATCACCGTGAGCGCCACGGCCAGGCTCAGGCTGGCCACCACGCCGCCCACGGCAATCGCGGCGCTGCCGCGCATGCGGCGCGCGCGCTCCAGCGCCAGCAGCGGCAGGGCATGGCGGGCGGCCAGCGGTTGCAGCCGCGCCAGCAGCGCCGCCATGCCGCGCGGCAGCAGCGCGATGCCGCCCACCAGCAGCAGGGCGATGGCGCCATAGGCGGCCAGCGGGATGCCGACCACGGGCGGCGCGAACGACAGCACCGCACCTGTGGCCACCAGGGCCAGGCCCACGGTGCCCCGGTCGGCCCGGGTGCTGGCGCTGCCCAGGCCCTTCAAGGTCTGCGCGGGCGGCAGGGTCTGCGCCGCGCGTGCCGGCCACCAGCCGCCGGCCAGTGCGGCGGCGATGCCCAGGGCGCCGTAGAGTGCCGCGGCCGGTGCGCTCCACTGCAGCGCCGGCTGCACGCCCGCGAAATAGCCGCCGCCCAGGTCACCGCCCAACAGGCGCAGCGCCGCGGCCGCCAGGCCTGTGCCCAGCGCGATGCCGGCCACGCTGCCCACCAGGCCCAGCACGGCCGACTCGGCCAGCACCAGCGCCAGGCGCTGGCGCGGCGTGGCCCCCAGCACGGCCAGCAGCGCGAACTGCGGTGCACGTTGCGCCACGCTGAGCGCCAGCACCGAGAACACCAGAAAGGCCCCCGTGAACAGCGCCACCAACGCCAGCACCGTGAGGTTGACACGGTAGGCGCGCGACAGGTTGCTGATGCGCTGCGCCGCATCGCCCGGCTCGGCCAGCAGGGCCTGGGCCGGCCAGTTGGGCAGGGCGCGCAGGCCCTGGGCAAAGGCCGTGCGGTCGGTGCCGGTCTGCAACTGCAGGTCGATGCGGCTCAGTTGCCCGCCGCGGTCGAACAGGTCCTGCGCGGCACCGATGTCCATCACCGCCAGCGGCGCACCGCCCGCGCCCACCGTGCCCGCCACGCGCACGGCCAGGCGCTGCTGGCCGGTGTGCAGCGTGATCTGCGGCAGCGGGGCATCGGCACCGACCGGTGCCGTGGACAGGCCCAGCGCCTGCAGTGCCGAGGGGTTGAGGAACACGGTGGCCGGCGCAAACAGGGCCAACCGGTCCGCCTGCGCCCAGGGGCGCGGCATGAGCGCCGGGGCCACGGCGGGCAGCAGCAGCGCATCGGCCCCGAGCACGCGCAGCGGCACGCGCGCGGCCTGGGCGCCCGAGGCACCGGCCGGCGCCGCCACGGCCGACAGCTCCAGCACCGGGCTGGCGCGTGCCACCTGCGGGTGCGTGGCCATGCGCGCGTACAAGGCCTCGTCCAGGTGGCCCTGCATGGCGCGCAGCTCCAGATCAGGCTGGCCGTTGACGGCGCGCACCGCCTGCGAGAACTCGTCCAGCGCCGAGGCGTTGATCACGTGCACCGCAAAGGCCAGCGCCACGCCCAGCATCACGGCCACCATGGCCGCCAGGCTGCGCCAGGGGTGGTGGCGCAGGTCCTGCCAGGAGAAGGTGCGCAGCAGGGCGAACATGGCGCGGGGACGGTTTCAGCCCGCGCCGATACCGTCGCTGGTGAGCCGCAGCACCCGGTCGGCGCGCGCGGCCGCTGCGTCCGAGTGCGTGACCAGCACCAGCGAGGCGCCATGCCCGCGCGTCTGCGCGAGCAGCAGGTCCATCACGCGGGCGGCAGTGCTGGGGTCGAGGTTGCCCGTGGGCTCGTCGGCCAGCAGCAGGGCCGGGCGGTGCACCAGGGCACGGGCAATCGCCACGCGCTGCAGCTGCCCGCCGCTGAGCTGCTGGGGCAGGCGCTCGCCCAGGCCTTCGAGCCCTACGGCTTCGAGCATGTGCTGCACGCGCGTGGGCTCGCTCTGGCCCAGCAGCATCAGCGGCAGGGCCACGTTCTGCGCCACGTCCAGGTGCGGCAGCACATGGAAGGCCTGGAACACGAAGCCCACCTGCGCACGCCGCCACAAGGCACGCGCCGTGTCGTCGAGCGTGCCCAGGTCGGTGTCGCCATGCGTGATGCGCCCGGCGTCCCAGGTATCGAGCCCTGCCAGGCAGTTGAGCAGCGTGGACTTGCCCACGCCCGAGTCGCCCACGATGGCCACGAACTCACCGGGCTGCACGGCAAAGTCGACACCGGCGAACACCGTGGCCTCGCCATAGTGCTTGCCCAGGCCGCTGACGGTAAGCGTAGCCGTCATGGCACCGGGGCATCCAGCCGGGCCAGCACGGCTTGCACCAGGGCGGCCGTGGCATCGGGCTGGTCGCAGGCGATGGCCTGGCGCGCGGGCATGCTGCGCAGCCAGGTGATCTGGCGCTTGGCCAGCTGGCGCGTGGCGGCGATGCCGCGCTCGCGCAGGCTGCCCGGGGGGAAATGGCCGTACAGGCTTTCCCAGGCCTGGCGGTAGCCCACGCAGCGCATGGAGGGCAGGTCCGGGTGCAGGTCGCCGCGCGCGTGCAGGGCCTTCACCTCGTCGAGGAAGCCGGCCGCCAGCATGGCATCGAAGCGCTGGGCGATGCGCGCATGCAGCCAGGCGCGGTCATAGGGCTCCAGGCTGAACAGGGCCGTGCTGGCCGCCACGGCGCTGGGTGCGCGGTCCTTGGCGGCATGGAAGCTCGACAGTGGCCGGCCCGAGACATGCCAGACCTCCAGCGCGCGCTGGATGCGCTGGCTGTCGGCCGGGGCCAGGCGCGCGGCGGTGGCCGGGTCCACACGCGCCAGCTCGGCATGCAGCGCGGGCCAGCCCTGCTCGGCGGCCTGGGCTTCGAGCCGCTCGCGCACGGCGGGGTCGGCCGCGGGCATGTCGTCGATGCCGTCGAACAGCGCCTTGAAGTACAGCATGGTGCCGCCCACCAGCAGCGGCAACGCACCGCGCGCGCGGACCTCGGCGATGAGGCGCGTGGCGTCCTGCACGAACTCGGCCGCGCTGTAGGCCTGCAGCGGGTCGCGGATATCGATCAGGTGGTGCGGCACGGCCGCCAGCTCGTCCGGGCTGGGCTTGGCGGTGCCGATGTCCATGCCGCGGTAGACCAGGGCCGAGTCCACGCTGATGATCTCCACCGGCATGCGCGGCGCCAGCACGGCGGCCAGCGCCAGGGCGCCCGCGGTCTTGCCCGAGGCGGTGGGGCCGGCCAGTGCGATGGCCGTGGGGGCTTCAGGCGCGCTCAACCGGGTCTCCGAATTTCTGAACCAGGGTCCAGGAGATCACGGCCAGCACCAGCGACCAGAACCAGATGCCATTGACCAGCGGCCACACCGTGCCATCGAGGCGCAGCCCCAGCCAGGCGCCGATGCCGAAGGCCGCCAGCATCATCATGAAGCCATTGAGCGCCGAGGCCACGCCGGCCGCCTGCGGAAATGGCCCCACGGCACCGCTCTGCCCGCAGGGCTGGTGGACACCATGGGCCAGCATGAACAGCGCAAACGGCAGCAGCAGCGCCACCGGGTGGTGCCAGCCCAGGAAGGCGACCAGCCCCATCAGCGTGCCGCCGGCCAGGCTCAGGCCGCCCGCAATGGCAACGGAGCGTTTCAGGCCGAAGCGCGCCAGCAGCCTGCGGCACAGGAAGGTGCCCGCGAAATAGGCCACGCAGACCGACGCCATGGCCCCGCCATACTGCGTGCGCGACAGGCCCAGCACATCGATGAACACGAAGGACGAAGAGGCGAGAAAGGTGAACAGCCCGCCATAGGTGGCCGTGGTCTGCAGCGAAAAGGCCCAGAAGGTCGGGGTGCGCAGCACCTGCAGCCAGGTGGCCACCAGGGTCCGCGGCTGCAGGGCGCGCGGGTTGCGGTGCACCAGGGTCTCGGGCAGGCGCAGGGCCACCAGGGTCAGCGTGGCCACGGCATACACCGTGAGGGCCGAGAGCGAAGCCCGCCAGCCCAGCCACTCGGCCAGCAGGCCACCCAGCGGCGCGCAGACGCAGGCCACGATGCCCAGGCCGGTGAGCGCCTTGGACATGGCGCGCGCACCTTCGAGCGGGGTGTACAGGTCGCGCACGATGGCGCGCGCGCACATCACCACCGAGCCCATGGCCGCCCCCTGGGCAACGCGCCACAGGATCAGCAGCGACATGTTGGGCGCCAGCGCGCTGCCGATGGAGGCCACGGTGTAGATGGACAGGCCCGCCAGCAGGATGGGGCGGCGGCCGAAGCGGTCCGACAGCGGGCCCCAGACCAGCTGCGAGCAGCCGAAGGCCAGCAGCAGGCCGCTGAGCGTGAGCTGGGCCACGGACACGGACGAGCCCAGGCTGCGCGTGAGCGCCGGCAGGGCCGGCAGGTACAGGTCGGTGGTGACGGGCTGGATGCTCAGCAGCAGGGCCAGGACCAGGATGGCCAGGGCCGAAGGAATGGCAACGGGCGTGGCCGGATGGCCCGCGGTGGCGTAGGGGGCAGACATATCTGTCTGAGCGTACCAGAAGGTGCGGGGAAACCCGGGGATGGGGGCTTCACGTCGCGTGCACGACATCGGTGCACCAGGGGCCGCCCTACAGTGCATCGCGGCGCCTTGCGCGGCGCCAACACCCCCACCACAACAACAGGAGACAAGCGCATGCACCACCACCACCACGGCAACCCCCGCAGCCGACCCCCTCGCTCACCGAGCCCCTCGGCCCCTCTGGCCCGCGCGGTGCTCGCGCTGGCGCTGGGCAGCCTCCTCGCCACCGCAGTGCAGGCGCAGGCACCCGCGGCGCCTGCACTGCCGCCGCCCGAATCGGTCACGCTCGACAAGCTGGGCTACATGGGCAGCTTTCCGCCCGAAGGCGCCCAGCGCGTGGACCTCGGCAACTCCTACAAGTACCCGCAGATGCGCTGGGCCCTGCAGCACCTGCGCGAGCTGCAGCCCACGCGCAACATCCGCCGCGGCGCAGCCCCGGTATCGGCGCTGCCGGCCGATCCGCGCCCCCTGGGTGCGGTCTCGTTCGACGACGACAAGGGCCAGCCCATTACTGTGGACCAGTGGCTCACGCGCACCTACACGGACGCCATCGTCGTGCTGCACAAGGGCAGGGTGGTGTTCGAGCGCTACGACAACCAGATGAAGCCCTGGACGCCGCACCTGCTGTTCTCGGTCACCAAGTCCTTCACCGGGCTGATGGCGGCGCAGCTCGCGCACGAGGGCAAGATCGACCCCGAGGCGCAGGTCACGAAGTACGTGCCCGAGCTGGCCGATTCGGCCTGGGGCGACATGAAGGTGCGCGAGGTCATGGACATGACCGGGGCCGTGCGTTTCCGCGAGGTCTACACCGACCCCACGACCGAGATCTTCGGCTACAGCTGGGCCAGCGGCATGCTGCCGCGCCCGCCGGGCTACCAGGGGGCCACCACCATCTACGACTTCCTCAAGACCCTGAAGAAGGAGGGCGAGCACGGCGAGGGCTTCGTCTACCGCACGGTGCACTCCGAGGTGCTGGGCTGGATCGTCTCGCGCGCCACGGGCAGGCACTGGGCCGAGCTCATGGGCGAGAACATCTGGCAGAAGCTGGGCATGGAGGAAGACGCCCATGTGATGGTGGACAGCGTGGGCACGCCGCTGCAGGGCGCGGGGCTCAACGCCACGGCGCGCGACCTGGCCCGCTTCGGCGAAATGCTGCGCCTGGGGGGCACGTTCAATGGCCAGAAGGTCTTCGACAAGGCCGTGATCGACGACACGGCCAAGGGCGGCGACCGCGGCAAGTTCCAGTTCCGCGGCATCCAGACCGCACGGCCCGGCTACAGCTACCGCAACCAGTGGTGGGTGCTGCACAACGCCGACGGCGCCTACGAGGCCTCCGGCATCCATGGGCAGATGGTCCATGTGAACCCGGCCGCCGAGATGGTGGTCGTCAAGCTTTCCTCGCACCCCGTGGCCAGCGCGGCCGCCACGCAGGCGCTCACGCTCAAGGCGTGGTCGGCGCTGGCACAGGCGGTGCGACGTTGAGGCCCACGATGGGCGCAGGGTCGCCCTCGTAGCCCGGGGGCGAGAGCCGGAACAGCGAGGCCAGGGCCTCGCGGTAGAGCTCCATGCCCACGTCGTTGGTGTTGTGGTGCGAGCCGCCCTCCACCAGCACGAAGCGCTTGGGCTCCTGGGCCGCATCGTAGAGCTTGCGCCCGAGCGCGGGCAGGATCAGGCTGTCCCTGCTGCCATGCACCACCAGCAGGGGTGAGCCGATCTCGGCCACCTTGCGCACCGATTCGAAGCGCTGGGTGATCAGGGCCGATACCGGCAGCCAGCCCCATTTGAAGGTGCTGACCACCTCGGCGATGCTGGTGAAGGTGCCTTCCACCATCACCCCCTTCTCGTCCTGGACCTCGCGCGCCAGGTCGATGGCGATGGCGCCACCGAGCGAGTGGCCGAAGATGTAACGCGGCGCCGTGGGGTGGCGCTCGGCCAGCCAGTCCCAGGCGGCGCGTGCGTCCTCGGCGGCCATGGCTTCCGAGGGCAGGCCCTCGCTGCTCTGGCCGAAACCGCGGTAGTCCACGGCCAGCACCGAGAAGCCCAGTGCATTCATGCGCCGGATGCGGGGCGACGAGCCGGCCACGTTCCAGCGTGCACCGTGCAGATAGAGCAGCACCGGAGCATCGGCACGCTCGGCCGGCATCCACAGCCCGTGCAGGCGCTCGGCCTTGGCCGTGGTGCGCGACGCGAAGGGGATCCACACGTCCTGCATGCCCTCGGTGATCCCCGTGCTGCCCCAGCTGCGGTTGCTGGGCTGGAAGATCCATTCGCGCTGCTTGGCATCCAGGGTCGAACAGCCAGCGCTGACCGCCAGGGCCAGGACCAGGGAAAGCAGGAGGGCGGTGCGCTTCATGGCAGGAACTGAGTCGAGTGCGTGCAGGAAAGTTCTGTGTTTCGATGCACACAACGTGCCTGTTACGCAAAAGGGAGGCCAAGCCTCCCTTTTGTTACCTGTTTCCCGCTTTTGGCGGGGTTTTGAGCGCTGTTTCTGGTTACACCACGCCCTGGGCGATCATGGCGTCGGCCACCTTCACGAAGCCCGCCACATTGGCGCCGTCCACATAGCTCACGCTGCCATCGGCACGCTTGCCGTAACGCAGGCAGGCGGCGTGGATGCCCTGCATGATCTGCAGCAGGCGCGCGTCGACCTCTTCGCGCGGCCAGGACAGGCGGGCCGCGTTCTGGCTCATCTCCAGGCCCGAGGTCGCCACGCCGCCGGCATTGCTGGCCTTGCCGGGGGCGTACAGCACGCCCGCCGCCTCGAAGGCCTTGGCGGCTTCGATGGTCGAGGGCATGTTGGCGCCTTCGGCCACGCAAACCACGCCGTTTCGGATCAGCACGGCCGCGTCGTTGGCATCGAGTTCGTTCTGCGTGGCGCAGGGCAGGGCCACGTCCACCGGCACATGCCAGGGGCGCACGCCGGCCTCGAACCGCGCACCCGTGCGCGCCGCGTAGTCGGCCACGCGGCCGTAGTGGTGGTTCTTCACGTCCATCAGAATGGCCAGCTTCTCGGGGGTGAAGCCTTCTTCATCGATGATGGTGCCGCTGGAGTCGGACACCGTGACCACCTTGGCGCCCAGCTCCATGGCCTTTTCCACCGCGTACTGCGCGACGTTGCCCGAGCCCGAGACCGACACGCGCAGGCCGTCGAACGAGCGGCCTTTCTGCTTGAGCATCTCGGCCGCGAAGTAGACCGTGCCGTAGCCCGTGGCCTCGGGGCGGATCAGCGAGCCGCCAAAGGACAGGCCCTTGCCCGTGAACACGCAGTCGGCGCGGTTGCTGAGCTTTTTCATCATGCCGGCCATGAAGCCCACCTCGCGCCCGCCCACGCCAATGTCGCCGGCCGGCACGTCGGTGTCCGCACCCACATGGCGGAACAGCTCGGTCACGAAGGCCTGGCAGAAGCGCATCACCTCGCCGGGGCTCTTGCCCTTGGGGTCGAAGTCCGAGCCGCCCTTGCCGCCGCCCATGGGCAGGGTGGTCAGCGCGTTCTTGAAGGTCTGCTCGAAGGCCAGGAACTTGAGCACCGACAGGTTCACCGAGGGGTGAAAGCGCAGCCCGCCCTTGTACGGGCCGATGGCCATGCTGTGCTGGATGCGGTAACCGCGGTTCACCTGCACGCTGCCATGGTCGTCGACCCAGGAGACGCGGAACATCACCACGCGTTCGGGCTCCACCAGGCGCTCCAGCAGGCCATGCTCGGCGTAGCGCGGGTGCTCGGCGATGAAAGGCCAGAGACTTTCCGTGACTTCTGTAACGGCTTGCAAAAACTCGGGTTGGTGGGGGTTGCGCTGCGCAACCTGGGCCAGGAAACTGCCTGCGGACTCGTGCTTCATGTCAGAGAAATGTCTTTCCAGAAAGAGAGGGTTGGAGATGCCCGGCAAAGGCCCGGGTGGCTTGGTTATGTCAAAAGAACATGACATCATGCATGGCAATGCACAATTTTGGGGATTATGACGCTTTCATTGCACCAATTTGATGCAAAAGTCCTGTGTGTTGCAGTGGCGAGGCCGCGTGCTGCGATGCGTCATGCAGATGTCACACGCCGACCCCACAGTTCGGCGATTCCAATTCATGAACGAGGAGAAGACGATGCACAACAACGGTTTGAAAGCCGCTCCCCTGGCCGTGCTCGCAGCCCTGGCCCTGACGGCCTGCGGTGGCGACAACGATTCCAAGTACCCCACGCTCAATGGCGCGACGCCCCTGGTGGTCGGCCACCGTGGTGCCAGCGGCTACCTGCCCGAGCACACCCTGGAAAGCTACCGCCGCGCCATCGAGCTGGGCGCCGACTTCATCGAGCCCGATCTCGTGGCCACCAAGGACGGCGTGCTGATCGCGCGCCATGAGCCCAACATCACCTCCACCACCGACGTCTCGCAGCGCCCCGAGTTCGCCAACCGCAAGACCGAGAAGGTTGTGGATGGCGTGAAAGAGCAAGGCTGGTTCGCCAGCGACTTCACGCTGGCCGAGATCAAGACCCTGCGTGCCGTGCAGCCCATGGCCGACCGCGACCAGTCCAACAACGGCAAGTTCCTGATCCCGACCTACGAAGAAATCATCGAGCTGGCCAAGACCGAAGGTGCCAAGGCCAACCGCACCGTGGGCGTGTACACCGAGACCAAGCACCCCACCTACCATGTGGGCCTGAACCTGGCGCTGGAAGACCGCCTGCTGTCCATCCTGGCCAAGAACGGCTACACGGCCAAGAACTCGCCGGTCATCATCCAGTCCTTCGAAGTCTCCAACCTCAAGTACCTGCGCAGCAAGACCCAGGTGCGCCTGGTGCAATTGGTGGACGCCGACGACGTGAAGGCCGATGGCAGCATGTCGCTGGTCGCCCCCTACGACAAGCCCTATGACTTCGCCGTGGCCGGCGACCCCCGCACCTTTGCCAGCCTGCTGACCCCGGCCGGCTTGAAGGAAGTGAAGACCTATGCCGACGGCATCGGTCCCTGGAAGCCCTACCTGATCCCATCGAAGCAGGTCGACGCCAACAACGACGGCAAGCCCGACGACCTGAACGGCGACGGCATCATCGACAACCGCGACCGCGTGATGATGCCCCCGACCGACGTGGTGAAGAACGCGCACGCCGAAGGCCTGTTCGTGCACCCCTACACCTTCCGCAGCGAGCCCAAGCAGCTCGCGTCGGACTTCAAGGGCGACCCCAAGGCCGAGTACAAGCTGTTCTTCAACCTGGGGGTGGACGGCCTGTTCAGCGACTTCCCCGACCAGGCAAAAGCTGCCCGCGACAACTGATGTTGCCTTAGCCCTGAGCCACGAAAGCCCGCCATGTGCGGGCTTTTTTGCTTGGCGAGGGGGCTCTCAGAAACCGCGCCGGATGCCCGCGCTCAGCAGCGTGCGGCCGCTTTGCCGGCCGATGCTGCCGTCGAGCTGCCATTGCGGCGCCCATTCCCAGCGGGCGCCGGTCTGGAAGGTGGGGGCGCTGCCGCGCTGGCCGAAGGCCTCGGCGTGCACGGTGACGGGGCCGAAGGCGCGTTCCACGGCAAAGCCCCAGGCGGGGGCCCAGTGCCGCTCGGGCATGCGCAGGGCGCCCAGGTTGGCGTGCAGGGCACCCCAGGGGGTGGCGCAAGTGCCTATCAGGGTCAGCGCCAGGGTGTTGTGGGTCGTGTGGCGGGTGTGTACCGCGCCGACGCTGCTGGCCGCGTTGCAGCCCTCGTCCCGGGACGGGCTCCACAGCCACTTGGCCTGCAGGCCATGCAGGGTGGCGTGGCCGTCCCGGTCGCGCGCCAGCACGCCGCCCAGCTCGATGCCCTGCCAGGGCGCATAGGCCGGCGCCAGGTAGGCGCTGCCCCTGGCACCCCGGGCGCCTTCCCACCAGGCTTCCAGCTGGCCCCCGGCGGGCTCGGCGACGCCGGCATCGTCCACACTGAGCGGGCGTCCGGCCTCTGCGGGCAGTGCGATGGCCAGGGCGGCGGCCGCGGTGCTCCACCAGCAGGCTTGCCGGGGGCGTGGGCGGGTGGGGCCTGGGAGTCGTGGGTGGCTGCTGCGCATCGTGGTCTTGTCGTTGGCTGAGGAGCACTTCCTTGCGGCCGGCTCCGTTGGCTGTGAACCCGGCCGCTCGCTAGCGCCCGCGCAGGAACAGCGCGTCCAGCTCGCGCATGGACAGCTGGCGCCAGGTGGGGCGGCCATGGTTGCACTGGTCGGAGCGGTCGGTGGTCTCCATCTGGCGCAGCAGGGCGTTCATCTCGTCGATGGTGAGGCGGCGGTTGGCGCGCACCGCGCCATGGCAGGCCATGGTGCCCAGGATCTCGTTGCGTGCGCGCTGCACCACCGTGGTGGCGTCGTGCGCGGCCAGCTCGGCCAGCACGCTGCGCGCCAGCTCCACGGGGTCGCCCTGGGCCAGCGTGGTGGGCACGGCGCGCACGGCCAGGGTCTTGGGCGAGAAGGGCGCCACTTCCAGGCCCAGCATGGACAGCACCTCGACCGAGGCCTCGGCCGTGGCCACCTCTTCGGGCGTGGCCGCGAAGGTGGCGGGGATCAGCAGCGGCTGGCTGGCGATGCGCGCGCCGCTGTCCACCTGGGATTTCAGGCGCTCGTAGACGATGCGCTCGTGTGCGGCATGCATGTCCACGATGACCATGCCCTGCGCGTTCTCGGCCAGGATGTACACGCCGTGCAGTTGCGCCACGGCGCGGCCCAGGGGCCAGGTCGCTTCCTGGCCGTCGCGGCCCACGGGCAGGGGCGCATCGCCCGTCGGGCGCTGCGGGGCCCATGGCACTGCGGGCGCAGGGCTGCTGGCAGGCAGCACCGGGCGCTCGGCGACCATGGCATCGGTCTGCGGCGCCGCAGGCACGGTGCCATTGAGGGTGAAGCCGGTGCCGGGGGCTGGTGCGGCGGCGGGCGGCGTGCCCCAGAGGGCCTGCAGGTCCGAGACCTTGTTGCCCACGGGCTCGTCAAAGCGCATGGCCGATTGGGCGCGCCAGTCGGGCAGCGGTGTCCGGGCCAGCGTGAAGGGGGCTGCTTCGCTGGCCGCCGGGGCGGTCTCGGCGGCCAGGGCCGCGGCGGCCAAGGCCGCGGCACGCGGCGCAGCCAGCGCGTTCTCCACCGCATGGCGCACCGCCTGGTGCACCTCGCGGCTGTCGCGAAAGCGCACCTCGATCTTGGTCGGGTGCACGTTCACGTCCACGCGCGCGGGGTCGATCTCCACGTAGAGCGCATACACGGGCTGCTTGTGGCCGTGCAGCACATCCTCGTAGGCGCTGCGCGCGGCATGCGTGAGCACCTTGTCGCGCACGAAGCGGCCGTTGACATAGCAGTACTGGTGGTCGGCGCGCGAGCGCGCGGCGTCGGGCAGGCCGGCGCGGCCGGTCACGGTGACGGGGCCTGCGCGGTGGTGCACGGGGACCGATTCGGTGACGAAATCCTCGCCCAGCACGTCGGACAGGCGGCGCGCGAGCGCATCCTGCGCATCGCCCTGGCCGGGCACGAAGGTGGCGCGCCACTGCTCCACGAGCTTGCCCTCGTGCCAGATGGCAAAGCCCACGTCGGGCCGCGCCAGCGCATGGCGGCGCACGGACTCGATGCAGTGCGCAAGCTCGGTGGAGTCGGTCTTCAGGAACTTGCGCCGCGCCGGGGTGGAGAAGAACAGCTCCTTGACCTCCACCGTGGTGCCCGTGGCGCGTGCCGCAGGGCGCAGCTCGCCGCTGCGCGCATCGAGCAGGAAGGCCGTGGTCTGGCTGGCCGGGCGCGACAGCAGCGACATCTCGGACACCGAGGCCACGGCGGCCAGGGCCTCGCCGCGAAAGCCCATGGTGGCCACGGTTTCCAGGTCGGTGAGGTTGGTGATCTTGCTTGTGGCATGGCGGCGCAGGGCCACGGGCAACTCGTCCTGCGGAATGCCGCCGCCATCGTCCTCCACCGTGATCAGGCGCACCCCACCGGCCGACAGGCGCACGGTGATCTGGCTGGCGCCGGCATCGAGGGCGTTGTCCACCAGCTCGCGCACCACCGAGGCGGGGCGCTCGACCACCTCACCGGCCGCGATCTGGCTGATCAATTCGTCCGGCAGGTCGCGGATGGGGCGGCGGACAGGGGCGTCGGCCACGGAGGAGGGAAGGGGGATGGAGCTCACGGAGGCATTTTAGGGTGCGCTCGCGTGGGGGATTGGCGGCGCTGGCAAATGCCCCATAGGGATAATGCGCGCTGCTTTCACCCAACCCGGACCCATGGAACTCATCACCTTCCTGATCGACTTCATCCTGCACGTCGACAAGTACCTCGAGATGTTCGTGCAGAACTACGGGCCCTGGGTCTATGCGCTGCTGTTCATCATCGTCTTCGTCGAGACCGGCGTGGTGGTCATGCCCTTTCTGCCCGGGGATTCGCTGCTCTTCATCGTGGGCGCGCTGTGCGGTGCGGGGCTCATGAACTTTCCGCTGGCCTGCGCGGTGTTGATCGTGGCCGCCATCCTCGGGGACCAGTGCAACTACTCGATTGGCCGCTATTTCGGGCCCAAGGTCTTCCAGTGGGAGGACTCGCGCTGGTTCAACCGCCGCGCCTTCAACCAGGCCCATGAGTTCTACGAGCGCTATGGCGGCATCACCATCGTGATCGCGCGTTTCATGCCCTTCATCCGCACCTTTGCGCCCTTCGTGGCGGGCGTGGCCGAGATGTCGCGCGGCAAGTTCACGGCCTACAACGTGGGCGGTGCGCTGCTGTGGGTGCTGGGCATCGCCACGGCGGGCTACTTCTTCGGCAATTTCGCCTGGGTCAAGGAGAACCTGGACAAGATCATCTGGGCCATGATCTTCATCCCCGGCCTGATTGCCATCTTTGGCGCCTGGCGTGCCGGGCGCAAGGCCAAGGCGATGGCATAGCAAGCCGGCTTCCCAAGGCAAAGCGCCGCCCATCGCAAGATGGCGGCGCTTTGTTTTTGCGTGGGGGATGGCTGCGGTGCAGCCCTCACCGCACCAGTGGCTTAGCGGCGATAGCGGCGTTGGTCGCGGTCTTCACCGATTTCGTGGCCCACCAGGGCACCGGCGGCAGCGCCACCGATGGTGCCTGCAGGGCCGCCGAAGATGGCATTGCCGGCGGCACCGCCGACCACGGCGCCGACACCGGTGCCGACCTGGGCATTGGTGGGGTTGGAAGAGCAGGCGCCCAGGGCCAGTGCGGCGGTGGCGGATGCGGCGACAAGAAGCGTGCGGAGCGTGGTGGTCATGGCAAGAGTCCTTTGGCAGTTGGTGGATCAGGCCTTGAAGTTCTGGAGCCCGTGGGCAGCAGGGTTTCGACCTGTGCCTCTACTGTCCTGCGCCCGCCGTTTTTGCGGTGTAGGTACCCGGGGGCAGCGGCTGTAGGACCCTGGCCGGGCGCCCTGTCTCCTGCCAGCGTTGCGCGGGGCGCACGGCCAGCGCGTTTTGATTGCCAAGTGGTGCAGGGCGAGGGATCATGCGGCGTTCACTTCGGGCTGCGGGCCCGTCGCCGCGTCGCGGCCATAACAAACAAGGAGACACCATGAGCCAACTCGCACTTCCATCCCCCGGCAGCAGTTCCACCAGCACGGGGGGCGGCCGGCTGACCGTGGCCCAGCAGATCAGCCTGGTCGTGGCGCTGGCGGCGGCCGTGCTGGTCGTGGTGCTGGCGCTCAGCCTGGTGCGCGTGCAGCACCTGGGCGCCACGGTGGAGCACCTGGCCAACGAGCAGGTGGAGCGCTTGCAGCTGGCGCTGCGCTGGCGCAGCAACATCGCAGTCAACTCCACGCGCGTGTTCTCGGTCGTGCAGTCCGAGGGCGACGACCTGCAGAACTTCTTCAAGGACCTGATCGCCGCGACCACGGCCGACACGTCGACGGTGCAAAAGCGCTACACCGAACTGGAGACCAGCCCCGAGGGGCTGAGCATCCAGGAGGAGCTGGCCACGGTGCGCAAGCCCTACCTGGAGACGCGCGACAAGGCCCTGGCCCTGAAGAAGGCGGGCGACATGGCGGCCGCCAAGTCGTTTGCCCTGTCCACCTTTGTCCCGGTGGTCAACCAGTACAACGCCGTGGCCGACAAGATGGTGGCCTACCAGGTCAAGCGCTCGGCCGACCAGGCGGCCGAGGCGGCGGGGCTGATCCGCTCCTACCGCACCATGGTGCTGGTGGCGGGCGTGGCCGGCCTGGCGCTGCTGATGCTGCTGTCCTGGGTGGTGGTGCAGCGCATCCGCGCTTCGCTGCACGGGGTTGCCGTGGTGGCGCGCAGCATCGGCGAAGGCGATCTGTCGCAGCACATCGCCGTGCAGGGGCGTGGCGAGGTGGCCGAGATGATGCAGGCCATGCAGCACATGCAGACCTCGCTGGTGCGCATTGTGGGCTCCGTGCGCCAGAGCAGCGATTCCATCGCCACGGGCTCCAGCGAAATCGCCATGGGCAATGCGGACCTGAGCCAGCGCACCGAGGAGCAGGCCAGCAACCTCGAAGAGACGGCCGCCTCCATGGAGGAAATCACCAGCACCGTGAAGAACAACGCCGACACCGCGCGCAAGGCGGCCGAGCTGGCCGGCACCGCATCGCAGGCGGCCGAGCGCGGCGGCGAGGTGGTGGGCCAGGTGGTGGCCACCATGCAGGACATCTCGGCTGCGTCGAAGAAGATCACGGACATCATCGCGGTGATCGACGGCATCGCCTTCCAGACCAACATCCTGGCGCTCAACGCTGCGGTCGAGGCCGCGCGTGCCGGCGAGCAGGGCCGCGGCTTTGCCGTGGTGGCCAGCGAGGTGCGCAGCCTGGCACAGCGCAGTGCCGAGGCCGCCAAGGAGATCAAGGGCCTGATTGGCGCCAGTGCCGAGCGCGTGGACAGCGGCACGCGCCTGGTGGCGGATGCGGGCGCCAGCATGGAAGACATCGTCACCCAGGTCAAGCGCGTGAGCGCCCTGATCGGCGAGATCTCCACCGCCACGGGCGAGCAGACCCTGGGCATCGGCCAGGTGGGCGAGGCCGTGGCCCAGCTCGACCAGGTCACGCAGCAGAATGCGGCCCTGGTGGAGCAGAGCGCTGCCGCGGCCGACAGCCTCAAGCACCAGGCGGCGCGCCTGGCCGAGACGGTCAGCGTCTTCCGTTTGTGAGGTGACCCCCTGAGTCGCCTTCGGCGCCATCCCCCGCCCCCGGTTCAGCGGGGCGGTCCTGGCCTGGGCAGCGCCGGTTTTGCGGGCCGCTGACGGCTCGCAGCCCGTTGGATGCGGACTTTGTGTGAACAGGCCCTAACCGGGCAGCAGGCAGATCGTCAGCAGCAGCGATGAATCCTTGACGGCCTTGAGCGCGTGGGGCGAGCGCGGCGCCAGGTGCACGAAGTCACCGGGCTGCAGCAGTTGCACGGAATCGCCGGCATGGAATTCCACGGCGCCTTCCAGGCACTGCACGGTGGCTTCGCCCGGGGTCTGGTGTTCGCGCATGGACTTGCCCGTGGGCAGCACCACTCGCATCACCTCCAACTGGCCGGCCTTGAGGATGGCCGAAGTGGTGGCCTGGGCCAGTTGCGCGCCCAGGGGGCGCACGCTGGCCACTTCTCCGGATTGTGCGTGGGGCAGTGCCATGCTCTTCTCCTTCACCGTTGTCGTGGGGCTGCGATGGCTCCCACTGTGCCTGCGAAGGCGGCTTGAAGCAAGCCGTGCCCACCCCAAGGCGGCGATGGCCTACACCGAGCGGCTGCGTGCCAGCGGCGGGTTGCGGGCGAAGTAGCGCGTGATGCCGCGCATCAGCGCATCGGCCAGCTGCACCTGGTAGGCGGGGCTGCGCAGCTTGGCCTCTTCCTCGGGATTGCTGATGAAGGCGGTCTCGACCAGCACGCTCGGGATATCGGGCGCCTTGAGCACGGCAAAGCCGGCTTGCTCCACGCGCGGCTTGTGCAGCTTGGCCATGTTGCCGATCTCGCCCAGCAGCACGCTGCCGAGCTTGAGGCTGTCGTTGATCTGCGCCGTCGTGCTCATGTCCAGCAGCATGCGCTGCACATGGCGGTCCTGGCTCTGCACGTTCAGGCCGCCCACCAGGTCGGCCTGGTTCTCCTTGTTGGCCAGCCAGCGCGCGGCCGTGCTCGATGCGCCGCTCTGGCTCAGCGCGAACACGCTGGCGCCGCGCGCAGCGGGGGTGGTGAAGGCATCGGCATGGATGCTCACGAACAGGTCGGCCTGCACGCGGCGGGCCTTCTCCACGCGCGTGCCCAGGGGCACGAAGAAATCGCCGTCGCGCGTGAGGAAGGCGCGCATGGGGTTGCCGCCCACGGTGGTGGCGTTGATGCGGTCGCGCAGCAGGTGGGCCACGCGCAGCACCACGTCCTTCTCGCGCGTGCCGCCGGGGCCGATGGCGCCGGGGTCCTCACCGCCGTGGCCGGGGTCCAGCGCCACGATGATGATGCGATCGGTCTGCGTGGCCGTGGCCTTGTTGCCGCCTCCTCGGGCCGGCGGTGCCACCGCCACCGCGGGCGGCGCAGGGACCGGATCGGGCGGCGCCAGAGGTGCCTGGGGGGCCGGGCGGTTGGCGTGCTGGGCGATCAGGTCGCCCAGGGGGTCGCTCTCGGCCGAGGGCGGTGCGGGCGCGGGGACGGGAGGGCGCGCCGGCGCGGCCGCCACCGCCGGCGCCGCGCTGCTGCGGCCACCCGAGGTCTCGCGCAGGCGTTCGGCGATCAGGGCCTCCAGCGGGTCCACCGGCGCGGCCGGGTACAGGTCGAACACCAGGCGGTGCTGGTAGGCGGCCACCGGGGGCAGGGTGAACACCTGGGGCAGGGCCGCCTGCTTGAGGTCCACCACCAGGCGCACCACATTGGGCGCGTTCTGGCCGACGCGGATGCCCGCGATGTTCGGGTCGTCGGGCTTGACCTTGGCGACCAGCTCGCGCAGTTCGGGGCTCAGGTCGATGCCCTCGATGTCCACGGCCAGGCGTGGCGGCGTGGTCACGAAGAACTGCTTGGCGACCAGCTTGCCGTCGGACTCGATGGTCACGCGCGTGTATTCGGGGGCGGGCCAGACGCGCACGGCCAGGATGGTGGCGCCGCGGGCAATTTCCTGCATGCCCAGCAAAAGCACCAAACTGCCCGTCTGCAGCAGCGTGCGGCGGGAGGGCTGGCGTGTTGCCGGGCGGGGGGGCAGCTTCATTCGTTCAGAGTCCTTGCAGCAGCCGCTGGCCGGCGGCAGTAGGGGCGTGCACGGTCACTTGCCTTTCGGTGTCGTCAATTGCTTCAATGTGTATAGCAAGGTCGGCAGGCGGGGTCAGCGCTGCGGCCTTTTCCGGCCATTCTGCCACCTTGAGGCCCGGGTTGGCAAAAATGTCCCTGAATCCGGCGTCTTCCCATTCGCGCGGATCGTCGAAGCGGTAGAAGTCGAAGTGCCAGACGGTGCTGGAATGGGGCGCCAGGCCCGGGGCCTCGTGCGGCTCCACCACGGCATAGGTGGGGCTCTTGATGCGGCCCTGCACGCCCAGGGCGCGCAGCAGGTGGCGCACCAGCGTGGTCTTGCCGGCGCCCAGGTCGCCGTGCAGGGTGAGGAAGGCGCTGGCCAGCAACTGCGGCTGGGCAGCCAGCCGCTGCGCGAAGGCGGCGGTATCGTCCTCGCCGTGCCAGCGCCAGGTGCGAGGGCTTTGCCCGGCGGCGCTGGCCGCGGGGCTTTCTACAATCTGGCCGGTATGTGGTGCAACAGTCAACTCGTTCCTCAAATGCAGGAGTGGGCCCGCGAGCTGGGATTTTCCCAAATCGGCGTGGCGGGGGTGGATTTGTCTGCCGCCGAAGACGGTCTGATGCAGTGGCTGGCCCAGGGGTTCCATGGCGAGATGCACTACATGGCCGCGCATGGCACCCGCCGCGCCCGCCCGGCCGAGCTGGTGCCCGGCACCGTGAGCGTGATCACGGCACGCATGGATTATCTGCCGCGCGGCAAGGCCATGGAAGGCTGGCAGGAGGCTGAGCTGTCGCGCCTCACGCGCCCGGGCGAGGCCATCGTCTCGGTCTATGCCCGGGGGCGCGACTACCACAAGGTGCTGCGCGCGCGGCTGCAAAAACTCAGCGACCGCATCGCCGAGGCCGTGGGGCCCTTCGGCCACCGCGTGTTCACCGACTCCGCCCCCGTGCTCGAGGCCGAACTGGCCTCGCGCAGTGGCCAGGGCTGGCGCGGCAAGCACACGCTGGTGCTCAACCGCGAGGCCGGTTCGATGTTCTTCCTGGGCGAGATCTATGTGGACATGCCCCTGCCCGAGAGCGCGCCCGTCACGGCGCACTGCGGCAGCTGCAGCGCCTGCATCGATATCTGCCCCACGCAGGCCATCGTCGCGCCGCACCGGGTCGATGCACGCCGCTGCATCTCCTACCTGACCATCGAGCATGGCGGCCCGATTCCGCTGGAGTTCCGCGCGGCCATGGGCAACCGCATCTATGGCTGCGACGATTGCCAGCTGGCCTGCCCCTGGAACAAGTTCGCGCAGGTGAGCCGCCTGCCCGATTTCGACGAACGCGCCGGCCTGTCGGGCCAGCAGCTGGTGCACCTGTTCGCCTGGGACGAGGCCACCTTCCTGCGCATGACCGAGGGCGGGCCGATCCGTCGCATCGGGCATGAGCGCTGGCTGCGCAACGTCGCCGTGGCCCTGGGCAACGCACTGCGCCTGGGCGGGGATGAGGGCGTGCGCGCGGCGCTGCAGTCGCGCGCCGAGGACGCCAGCCCGCTGGTGCGCGAGCACGTGGCCTGGGCGCTGGCTCAGGCCGCCAGCAGTCCCGCCTCCCGGAGCGTGTCCACCAGCCCTTGAGCGAAACGCTCGTACCCCGCCGCATTCGCATGGATCTGGTCGGAGCGCAGCGCCGCATCGGCCAGCACGCGGGACCATCCCTTGCGGTGCAGGGGGATCTTGAGCTCGCTGGCGATCTCTTCGTACATCGCGTGGTCGCTCAACTGGCCCAGCGTGGCCATGACCGTGAACTCCGGCACGGCCACCAGCAGCACCTGGGCACCGGACGCCCGCGCGTCTTCGCAGATCCGGCGCACATTGGCGCGCGTGGCGCTGGCGCTCTGGCGGCGCAGGAAGTCGTTGCCGCCGATGCCCACGATCACCAGCGCGGGTTGGTGCTTTTGCAGCAGGTCCGGCAGCCGCTGCAGGGCCTGGGCCGAGGTGTCGCCCGAGATGCCGCCATTGACCACCTTCCAGCCAGTCAGGCGCTGCAGCACGGCGGGGTAGGCGCTGTCGGCCGATGCGCCCACCCCCGCGGTCAGCGAATCACCGAGCGCGAGCACCGAGGCCCCGGACGGAATGGCCTGGGCGCGCGGCGGCTTGCGCCCACAGCCTGCCAGTGCCAGCAGGGCGCCTGCTGCCAGCATGCGCCTGCGCGCCAGGGCAGGGGCGCCGTTCACCGCAGTACCCCCAGCGCGAAAGGCAGGCTGACCACCCCGAGCACGGTCGACAAGGTCACCAGCCCGGCCACATAAGGACCGTTGTAGCCCATGCGCGCGGCCAGCACATAGCAGGTGCTGGCCGTGGGCAGGGCCGAGAAGGCCAGCAGCACCGTGGTCTGCACGGGGTTGAGGCCGAACAGCCGGCCCATGCCGAAGGCGATCACGGGCAGCACCAGGTGGCGGATGGCCAGCACCGAGACGCTCAGCGCCTTGCCGCGCGTGAGCAGGCCGAACTGCATGCCCGCGCCTGCTGCCATCAGCCCCAGGGCCAGGGAGGCCGCGCTGATGCGCGTGACGGTGGGCTCGATCCAGCCCGGGATGCGAAAGCCCAGCAGGTTGGCCACCAGGCCCGTCACGGTGGCCACGATCAGCGGGTTGCGCACCAGCTCGCGCAAGAAGCCATGCTCGCCCTGGCGCGCCATGGGCCAGACGGCCGCCACGTTGAACAGCGGCACGCACACGCCGATCAGCACGGCGATCATCAACAGGCCCTGGGCGCCCGCGAGCCGCTCGGCAATGGCCAGGCCGATGAAGGAATTGAAGCGAAACGCGATCTGCGCACTGGCCGCGTGGTCGCGCAGGTCCAGGTGCTTGCCCAGCACCGGCCAGCGCGGCAGGCTGTAGGCCAGCGCGATGCCGGCCACGCCGGTGAGCATGCCCGCGGCGATCAGGCCCGAGGCGGCGCCGATGTCCACCGGGCTCTTGACGATGGACTGGAACAGCAGCACCGGGAACAGCAGGTAGTACACCAGGCTCTCGACCGGCTGCCACACCGAGCGGTTCAGCGGGGTGAAGCGGCACACCAGATAACCGCACAGGATCAAGGAGAAATCGGGGAGCAGGAGCTGGGCATAGTTCACCATTCGAGGATAAACCAAGCTGTGGCTGCCTGCGGGTAAGCCCCTATGTGGAATCCATAGGGGGCGTGCCCGGCATTGCGCATACCATTGGCTACCACCAAGTAAACCACCATCAGGAGAAATCAATGCAACGTCGCCAATGGCTCGCGCTGACGCTGGTGGCTGCCGCAGGATCTGCCGCAGCCCAGGGCTACCCCAACAAGGTCATCAAGCTGCAGGTGCCCTTTGCCCCTGGCGGCACCACCGACATCATCGCGCGCGTGATCGCCGACCCGCTGGGCAAGGCCCTGGGCCAGAGCGTGATCGTGGAGAACAAGGCTGGTGGCGGCGGCATCGTGGGGGCCAGCGAGACCGCACGTTCGGCGCCCGATGGCTACACCCTGGGCGTGGCCACGGTGTCCACCACGGCGGCCAATCCCGCCATCAACCCCAAGACGCCGTACAACCCGATCACGGATTTCACACCCATCATCAACATCGCGGCCACGCCCAACATCATCGCGGTGCACCCGAGCTTTCCGGCCAAGGACTACAAGGCCTATGTGGCCGAGCTCAAGAAGTCGCCGGGCAAGTACTCGTACTCGTCGTCGGGCACGGGCGGCATCGGCCACCTGCAGATGGAGCTGTACAAGAGCCTCTCGGGCACCTTCGTGACGCACATCCCCTACCGCGGCGCAGGCCCGGCGCTCAACGACACGGTGGCCGGCCAGGTGCCGATGATCTTCGACAACCTGCCCTCGGCACTGCCCTTCATCAAGGAAAACCGCCTGGTGCCCATCGTGGTCGCGGCACCCCAGCGTGTGGCGGCCCTGCCCAATGTGCCCACGTTCAAGGAAATGGGCCTCGAGCCCGTGAACCGCATGGCCTACTACGGCATCCTGGGCCCCAAGGGCCTGCCCAAGGAGGTGGTGGACAAGGTCAACGCCGCCGTGCGCAAGGCCCTGGAAGACCCGGCCGTGAAGAAGCGCATCGAGGACACCGGCTCCATCGTGATCGGCAACACGCCCGAGCAGTTCGCCGAGCAGATAAAGGCCGAGTTCGCTGTCTACAAGGACGTGGTCGCCAAGCAGAAGCTGTCGCTGGAATAAGCGCTGCAGACCTGTCCCGCACAAGAGCCGCCCGGAGTCCGGGCGGCTTTTTTACGTGCTATCGTTTTTCCATGCTCACCACCAGCCTGAATGCGATCGATACCTTCGTGGATGCCCTGTGGCTGGAGGACGGCCTGTCGCGCAACACCCTGGCCGCCTACCGGCGCGATCTCACGCTGTATGCGCAGTGGCTGGCCGAGCACCATGCCGAACTGGCCCTCGATGGCACGGCCGAGCAGCACCTGCAGGACTATTTCGCCGCGCGCCACGCCGAGACCCGTGCCACCTCGGCCAACCGGCGCCTCACGGTGCTCAGGCGCTACTTCCATTGGGCGCTGCGCGAGCGCCGCATCCATGCCGACCCCACCGTGCGCCTGCAGGCGGCGCGCCAGCCCCTGCGCGTGCCCAAGACCCTGTCGCAGGCCCAGGTCGAGGCCCTGCTGGCCGCACCCGACATCGGCAACCCGCTGGGCCTGCGCGACCGCACCATGCTGGAGCTGATGTACGCCAGCGGCTTGCGCGTGACCGAGCTGGTCACCCTCAAGACCTTCCAGCTGGGGCTCGCCGAAGGCGTGCTGCGCGTCACCGGCAAGGGCAGCAAGGAGCGCCTCGTGCCCTTTGGCGAGGAGGCGCGCCAGTGGCTGCAGCGCTACCTGGCCGAGGCGCGCGGCACCATCCTCGGGGGGCAGCAGACTGATGACCTGTTCGTGACCCAGCGCGGTGCCGGCATGACGCGGGTGATGTTCTGGGTCATCGTGAAGAAATGGGCGGCCGTGGCGGGCATCACCACGCCGCTGTCGCCGCACACGTTGCGCCATGCCTTCGCCACGCACCTGCTCAACCACGGTGCCGACCTGCGCGTGGTGCAGCTGCTGCTCGGGCACGCCGACATCTCCACGACCACCATCTACACCCACGTGGCGCGCGAGCGGCTCAAGGCCCTGCACGCGCAGCACCACCCGCGTGGCTGATGCATCCAGCGATCCACACACCAAGAAGGAGACAACGCATGAAGAAGCCCCTGATCGCAGCGCTGCTGCTGGCCAGCGCCGGCCTGGCACTGGCCCAGGCCTGGCCCGCCGCCAAACCCATCCGCCTGGTCGTGGGCTACCCGCCGGGTGGCGGCATCGACTTCGCGGCACGCACGGTCCAGACCCCGCTGCAGGAAGCCCTCAAGCAGCAGATCGTGGTGGACTACAAGCCCGGCGCGGGCGGCCTGCTGGCCGCTGGCGAACTGGTGCGCGCGCAGCCCGACGGCTACACCATCCTGCTGGCCAATACCGGGCCCTTCGCCATCGCGCCGTACCTGCAGCGCAAGCTGCCCTACGACCCGCTCAAGCAGTTCACCTACATCGGCCAGATCAGCCAGGGCAGCTACATCGCCGTGACCTACCCGGCCCACCCTGCCAAGGACCTGAAGGAATGGGTCACCTGGGCGCGCGCCAACGCCGGCAAGGTCAACTTCGCATCGGGCGGGGCGGGCACCTCCACCCACCTCAACGGCGAGCTCATGAACCAGGCCATCGGCATGGACATCACCCATGTGCCCTACAAGGGCAGTGCCCCGGCCCTGCAGGAGCTGATCGGCGGACAGACGCAGCTGCTGATCGACGCCGGCACGGTGCTGCTGCCGCAGATCAAGGGCGGCAAGCTCAAGGCCCTGGCTGTCACCGGTGCGCAGCGTGACCCGCAGCTGCCCGATGTGCCCACCGTGCGCGAGCTGGGCCTGGGCGCCATGGAGTCCGTGGGCTTCCAGGGCCTGGTCGGCCCGGCCGGCATGCCGCGCGAGGTGGTCGACAGGCTCTCGGCCGAACTGGCCAAGGTGCTGGCGCAGCCGGATATCCAGGCCAAGTTCGCGACCGCCGGGGCCCAGGTGCACCCCCTCGGCCCTGCGGAGTTCACGGCATTCGTGAAAGGCGAAAATGACAAATGGGCCAAGCTGATACGCGAGCGCAAGCTGCAGCTGGACTGACAGACGACAACAGGAAATGAAGACGATGGCAATCGAGAACACGGTGGATGGAGGCCGGCGCGCTGCGCTGGCCATGGCGGCATGCGGGGTGGCGGCGGCAGCGCTGGTCCCTGGCCTGGCACGGGCCCAGGCGCCCGCCTGGCCCACGCGGCCGGTGCGCATCGTGGTGGCCTACCCGGCGGGCGGCGTGAGCGATGTGGTGGCGCGCCTGCTGGCCGACAAGCTGGCGCCCGCGCTGGGCCAGCCCGTGGTGATCGAGAACAAGGCCGGGGCCAGCGGCAGCATCGGCATGGATGCGGTCGCCAAGGCCACGGACGGCCACACCCTGGGCTTTGCGGCCATCAGCCCGCTGGCGCTCAATCCGCACCTCGGTGCCTCGCCGTTCGACCCGGCCAAGGACATCGTGCCCGTGGCCACCGTGATGTACTCGCCCGTGCTGCTGCTGGGCACGCCGGCCAGCAGCGCGCGCGATTTCCGTGACCTGCTGGCCCAGGCCAAGGCCAAGCCGGGCAGCATCCGCTGGGCCACCTCGGGCCAGGCCTCGCTCGGCCACATCATGCTCGAGCAGGTCATGCACACCGCCGGCGTGCAGATGACCCACATTCCCTACAAGGGCGGTGGCCAGCAGATGAACGATGCGCTCAGCGGCCAGTTCGAGATCCTGTCCACCAATGCCGGGCCGGCCGTACTGCAGCACATCAAGGCCGGCAAGCTCAAGGCCCTGGCCGTGGGCGCGCCCGACCGGCTCGACACCCTGCCCGACGTGCCCACACTGGCCGAGCTGGGCCAGGGCGCGGCCAACCTGTCCTCGCTGTTCGGGGTGTTCGCGCCCGCGGGCATGCCGGCGGCCGTGGTGGCCCGGCTCAATGCCGAGATCAACAAGGTGCTGGCCCTGCCCGACGTGCGCGCCAAGCTCGATGCCTCCGACAACGTGCCCCTGGGCGGTACGGCGGCCGACTTCGGCAAGCGCATCGCCGCGGAATCCGAGGCCAACCTGCGCATCATCCGCGCAGCGGGCATCAAGGGCCAATGACGAGCTGACCACGCTGGAATGACAAAGGGGAGCCGAGGCTCCCCTTTCTTGTGCTCCGCGCAGGCTCAGTCAGCGTTCAAGCTTTCGGCCCAGGTCAGCGCCTGCAGGTGGGCCCAGTTGACCTGGCGGTTCGACAGGTGCAGGGCCTCGGCCGTGCGCGCGAACACCACTTCGTCGCCGCTCTCGCAGGCCTTGGTCAGCTCCAGGAAGGGGGCGAACACGCCGGTGTTGTGCAGCAGCGCGTCGGTCACGGGCTGGGGCAGGGCCACGGATTCCAGGGCCTTCTCGATGGGCACGTTGAGCATGGTGTCCAGCAGCGAGAACACCCCCACGACGAAGGCGTTGTCGCATTCCTCGGGCGGCAGCAGTTCGGTGGCCAGCAGCTCCATCAGGCGGCCGCGCACCACGGCGGTCTGGCCCACGGCCGGCGGCGAGCCATCGGCGCGCGAGGTGGTCATGAGCAGGGCGGCCCAGCGGAACAGCTTCTTCAGGCCCAGGATCATCACCGCGTGGCGGAACGAGGTGATCTCGCACGACAGGCCGAAGCCCGAGGAGTTGATGAAGCGCAGCAGGTTGAAGGACAGCGTGGGGTCCTTCTTGAGCAGGTCCTCGATCTCGGCCGTGCTGGCCTGCTTGCGCACCAGGTTGATGAGCTGGATGATGGTGGCCTGCGAGGGCCGGATGGTGGTGGCCTTGACCAGCGAAGGCTTGGCGAACCAGAAACCCTGGAACAGCTTCACGCCCAGGTCGGACATCATCTTGAACTGCTCGGGCGTCTCCACCTTCTCGGCCACCAGCGTGGCCTTGGCGTAGTTGCCGGCGAACTTGACCAGGGGGGCGGCCAGCTCGGGCTTGAAGGCCTGCATGTCGAGCTTGATGTAGGCCGCCAGCGGCATCCAGTTGGCATAGGCGCGGCGCAGCGCATTCTGGTTGAACGCCAGGCGAAAGCCGCGGGTGCGCAAGGCTTCGAGCACGGGCACGCGGCCGTCGATCTCTTCCTGGGTCGCGTTGTCGGGCAGCGGGGGCACCTCCAGCACCACCTTTTCGGGGTGGATCAGCTCCAGGTGACCGCCGGCCAGGCTGTCGTGCGTGCAGTTGATGAAGACTGTCTTCTTGCCGACCAGGGCTTCGGTGCCCGCGTAGGACAGGGCGTTGAACAGCAGGGCGGCGTCGCTGGCTGCCGTGTGCGAGGCGCTAGCGGTGGAGCGGTCGAACAGCTCGTAGCCATACACGGCACGGTGCTGGTCCACGATGGGCTGGCGCGCAATGATGGCCAGGTTGCTGTCTTCGACGTTCTCCTGGGTCGGGTCGACTTCGGAGGCGGCTTGTTCAGGGGTGGTCGACATGGGCGCTTGGATAGGAATAGGCAATGGAAGCTACGGGTCAGATTCTAGACCCGCTGTCGCAATCCTTCTGTATGCAAATTGCACGCCATTCCTTCGTGGGGGTCAATCTCAATCCTCGGTCAGCTGATCGGCCCAGGCGAGGGCCTGCAGGTGGGCCAGGTTGATCTGCTGGCTGGTCAGGTGCAGGGTGCCGGCGGCGCGGTGGAACACGGCGTCGTCGCTCGACTCGCAGGCTTCGGCCAGGGTCAGCAGGTCGCCGAGGAAGCCCTCGCGGCGCAGCAGCGCGGCGGCGGAGGTCTCGGGCACGTTGAGCAGGCCGATGGCCGATTCCATGGGGATGGACAGCATCACATCCAGCAGCGAGAAGATGCCCACGACGAAGGCCTGGTCGGCTTCGTCAGGCGGCAGCGTCTCCAGCGCCAGCAGCTCCATCAGGCGGCCCCGCACCACGGCCGTCTGGCCCACGGAAGAGGGCGCGCCGCTGGTGCGCGAGGCCGTGAGCAGCAGGGCGGCCCAGCGGAAGAGCTTTTTCAGGCCCATGAGCATCACCGCCTGGCGGAAGGAGGTGATCTCGCGGTTCATGCCGAAGCCGGCCGAGTTGATCAGTCGCATGAGGTTGAAGGCCAGGCCCGCATCCTTCTTGAGCACTTCCTCGATTTCGTCGGTGCTGGCCTGCTGGCGCACCAGGTTGATCAGCTGGATGATGCTGCTTTGCGCCGGCGTGAGCAGCTTGGCCTCGACCAGGGCCGGGCGCGCGAACCAGTAGCCCTGGAACATCTGCACGCCCTGGGTGGAGACCATGTCGTACTGCTGGGCGGTTTCCACCTTCTCGGCGATGAGTTCGGCCTGGGAGTGGCGTCCAGCGTAGCTGATCAGCACCGCCAGCTGGTCCGCAGCCAGCACCGAGAGGTCGAGCTTGATGTAGTCGGCCAGCGGCAGCCAGGGGGCGTAGGTCGACTGCAGCACCGTGTGGTTGAACGCCAGGTGAAAGCCCCGCTCGCGCAGCCCCGAGAGGATGGGCAGGCGCGCCTGCACCTCGTCGGCGGCCGCGTGGCCCAGGGGCGGGATCTCCAGCACCACCTTGTCCGGGTCGAGCAGCTCCAGGTGGCCGCCCGAGAGGCTTTCGTGCGTGCAGTTCACGAAGATCAGCTTCTTGCCCACGAGCTCTTCGGTGCCCGCATGCGAGAGGGCATTGAAGATCAGGATCACGTCGCTGGCCGCCGTGTGGGAGGTCTCGGTGCGCGAGCGGTTGAACAGCTCGTAGCCGACCACGACCTGCTGGCCATTGACGATGGCCTGGCGCGCGATCATTGCCACGGACGTCTGGCCAGCGGCTGTGCTGGCGGGGTAGGTTCTTCCATTGGCAGGATGGGTGGACATGGATCGTGGATGCGTTGGCTGGACATGGGGGACGAAAGGGCTCGGGTCATTCTAGAGCGAGTCATCAGGCATCTCGGTTGTCCGCAGCGCTGCGTGCTGCCCGCAGGGCATGAAACTGGCGCGGCCAAAGCCAGTGCCCCCGTGCAAGGGCCGCCCCGCCGCACTGGGGGCGTCCCCCTCCCGACTCGCGCAGCGAGTCGAGAGAGGGGGAAGGCGCGAAGCGACTCAGGGGGTGTTTCATGTCAGCCCTGCTGCAGCCACGCGAGCTCGGCATCGGTGAAACCGGCCGCGCGGCGCGCTGTGTCGTTGAAGGGGGGCTTCAGGCGGGGCGCCTCGTACTGGCGCACCAGCACGCCGTAATGGGCCTCGGGCTCCAGCCCCTGGCGCGTGCACAGCCAGCGGTACCAGTGGTTGCCGATGGCCACATGGCCGACCTCGTCGCGCAGGATCACGTCCAGGATGTCCACGGCCGCCAGGGCATCGGGCGTGCCCACCTGGCGCAGCTTGCGCTGGATCTGGGGCGTGGCATCCAGGCCGCGCGCCTCCAGCGTGCGCGGCACCAGGGCCATGCGCGCCACGACATCGTGCTGCGTCTTCTCGCACATGGTCCACAGGCCCTGGTGGGCCGGGAAGTCGCCGTAGTCGTGGCCGTGGGCGCGCAGGTGGTCGCGCAGCAGGCCGAAGTGGGTGGCTTCCTCGGCGGCCACGCGCAGCCAGTCGAGGTAGTAGGCGCCGGGCATGCCGTCGAAGCGCCAGATGGCGTCGAGCGCCAGGTTGATGGCGTTGAACTCGATGTGGGCAATCGCATGCAGCAGGATGGCCCGGCCTTCGGGCGTGGCCGGGGAGCGGCGTGCCACTTCGGTATGGCGCAGCAGCACCGGGCACTCGGGGCGGCCTGGCAGAACCAGGGGATCCGAGGGGCCGAGAGGGGCTTTTTCTGCTATTGAAAGATGAGCTGCCTGCGCGTGCAGGCTCAGCGACTGCGCCGCTTTTTGCTCAGGGTCTGCAAGGCACAAGACCTGCAGTGCACGTTGGCGTAGCTCCATCCTTACAATTCTAGGCCCTGCCTTTGCGCAACGCTGCAAACGCTTTGTAACCATTGGCAGGCACCCCGGTGCGAACACTACTACTCATTTGTCTGGAGACTGCGGTATGGCGATTTACGAACTCGATGGTGCAACGCCCCAGGTGGCGGCTTCGGCCTGGGTGGCCGACAGCGCCCAGGTCATGGGCAACGTGGTGCTGGGCGAGGACGCGAGCGTCTGGTTCGGCACCGTGGTGCGCGGCGACACGGAAAGCATCACCATCGGTGCCGGCTCCAACATCCAGGATGCCAGCGTGCTGCACGCCGACATCGGCAAGCCCCTGGTGGTGGGCGAGCGCGTGACCGTGGGCCACCAGGTCATGCTGCACGGCTGCACCATCGGTGACGAGTCGCTGATCGGCATCGGCGCCATCGTGCTCAACGGTGCCAAGATCGGCAAGCACTGCCTGGTGGGCGCGGGCGCCCTGGTGACCGAAGGCAAGGAGTTTCCCGACGGCTCCATGATCATCGGCAGCCCTGCCAAGGCCGTGCGCGAGCTGAGCCCCGAGCAGATCGAGGGCCTGCGCCAGAGCGCGCAGCACTACATCGACAACGCACGCCGCTTCCAGCGCGGCCTGCACCGGGTCGGCTGAGCGGCCGTGCCCGACTTTTTCAACGGAACCCCATTGCGTGTCTGAACTCCACAAATTCCTCTTCGAGGGCCTGCCCGTGCGCGGCATGCTCGTGCGCCTGACCGACGCCTGGACCGAGATACTGCGCCGGCGCGCCGGCAACTCGGCCACCGGCTCCTACCCCGCCCCCGTCACCGAGCTGCTCGGCGAGATGGCGGCGGCCGGCGTGCTGATGCAGTCGAACATCAAGTTCAATGGCGCGCTGGTGCTGCAGGTGTTCGGCGACGGGCCGGTGAAGCTGGCCGTGGCCGAGGTGCAGTCCGACCTCTCGCTGCGGGCGACCGCCACCATCACGGGCGAAGTGCCGGAGGGCGCGCGCCTGAGCCAGATGGTCAACGTGTCCGGTGGCGGGCGCTGCGCCATCACGCTGGACCCCAAGAACCGCCACCCCGGCCAGCAGCCCTACCAGGGCGTGGTGCCGCTGCACGGCGACCACCACGAAAAGCTCGAACGCCTGTCGGACGTGTTGCAGCACTACATGCTGCAGTCCGAGCAGCTCGACACCGTGCTGGTGCTGGGTGCCAATGACCAGGTGGCGGCCGGCCTGCTGATCCAGCGCATGCCCGTCAAGGGCGAGGGCAACCTGGCCGAGGGCCTGAGCCACCGCGAGAACGAGGACCAGATCGGCCACAACGAGGACTACAACCGCATTGCCCACCTGGCCGCCAGCCTGACGCGCGAGGAACTGCTGAGCCTGGACGTGGACACCATCCTGCGCCGCCTGTTCTGGGAAGAAAAGCTCGTGCGCTTCGAGCCCCAGCAGGGCGAGACGGGCCCGCGCTTTGCCTGCACCTGCAGCCGCGAGCGCGTAGGCAACATGCTGCGCAACCTGGGCGCGGCCGAGTCCGAAAGCATCCTGGCCGAGCGCGGCGAGATCGAAGTGGGCTGCGAATTCTGCGGCCAGCAATACCGCTTCGATGCGGTGGATGCGGCGCAGATCTTCGTGGAGCCGGCCATCATCCAGCCGCAGGCCCCCACGGGCATCCAATAAACAACCTGCGGTGGCCGCATAGCCACACATGGTGTGGCTGGGTATCTGACCATCGTTGACAATCGCGACCGCCGCGCAACGCGCTGCGGGCCTACCATGAAGGCCTGTACCAAAGGTCTGTCATGGGGTTTCTAAGTCGCGTCATGGGCCTGTCGGCCCGCAACCGGGGAGTGCCACCGCTGGCGCTGTACGAGAGCTCGCTCGCGCCGGACTCGCGGCGCCCCGACACGTTGCTCGCCGTGCTCGACCTGGATGCAGCCATCAATGCCCATGAGCGCTGGAAAGAGCGCCTGATGGACTACCTCGAAGGTCGCTCGGCCAAGGGGCTGGACCCGGCCATGGTGCGCCGCACCGACCAGGACGCCCTGGGCCGCTGGCTGCACGGCGTGGGCGCCGAACTGCTGGGCGATCGCCCGGCCTTCACCCTGCTGGTGGCGCGCCACCAGTATTTCCATGAACAGGCCGCCACCATCGTCGAGCTGGCGCAGCAGGGCGAGTGGCCCCGTGTGGTGCAGGTGCTCAATGGCGGATACCGCCACGGATCCAGCCAGGTGGTGCTGCTGCTCAAGGAGCTCAAGCGCGGTCTGGCGCAGGAGGCCGGGTCAGCGCAGTGAACAGCCGGTGCTCGCACACCGGGTCGCTGCATTTTTCACAGCCGTAGGCGCGCAGCCGGGCCGCCCGGATCTCGCGGTGGGCCGTGGCCTCATCCACCGCAGATGTGCCGCCCAGCACCGAGCCGAGCGCACGCAGCGCGCTGCGCAGGCGGGCCGGCCCGGCGGGCCCGTACACGACGCGGTAGCCGATGGCGGCGGCGCTGAGTGCCGTCCGCAACTGCGCGTCGGCGGCGTGCCGTGCCTTCTGGTCCGCGGTGGAGCAGGGCAGGTCCAACCCCATGAGCAGGGTCATCGCCGCGGAGCGGTGTGCATCGAGAGCGGCGGATTGCGCCTGCGCGTCGCCGGTTTGCAGCGCGTCCATGAGCGCGGAATGCGCGAGGTGCAAGGCAAGGGGGGTGGTCGCCAGGTGTGCCGCCAGGGCGTCGGCAAGCGCCTGGGCGCCGGTGCCGGGCGCGCCCAGCAGCAGGATTCTGGACGTCACGGCGGGGTCGGTGGGGCACCCGCTCAGCGCGGCGTGAACTGCACGTAGATCTCGTTGGGCCGCACCATGCCCAGCTCGCTGCGTGCCTTTTCCTCGACCATGTCCAGGCCCTCCTTGAGGTCGTGCACCTCGGAGGTCAGGCGCTCATTGGCCGCCTGGGCCTGGGCATTGGCGGCCTTTTGCACGTCGATCTGGCGCTGCATGGCGTTCACGCGCGGCAGGCTGCCGCGCCCCAACCAGAGCTGGGCGTGCACGGCCGCCAGCAGGGCCAGCAGCACGACGGGAACAAGGCGGTTGACCATGCTTTAGCTTACCAGCCGTGCGACCCGGGCCGCAGCGCCACCCCGGCAGGGGCGGGCGGCGCGCGACGGGGCGGGCGGCCGGGCTGGCATGCGCAGAGGGATCAGCGCAGGTTGTAGAACGCAGCGCGGCCGGGGTAGTGTGCGATGTCGCCCAGGTCTTCCTCGATGCGCAGCAGCTGGTTGTACTTGGCGATGCGGTCCGAACGCGACAGCGAGCCGGTCTTGATCTGGCCGGCGTTGGTGCCCACTGCGATGTCGGCGATGGTGCTGTCCTCGGTCTCGCCCGAGCGGTGCGAGATCACGGCGGTGTAGCCGGCGCGCTTGGCCATCTCGATGGCGGCGAAGGTCTCGGTCAGCGTGCCGATCTGGTTGATCTTGATCAGGATCGAGTTGGCGATCTGCTTGTCGATGCCTTCCTTGAGGATCTTGGTGTTGGTCACGAACAGGTCGTCACCTACCAGCTGCACGTTCTTGCCCAGGCGCTCGGTCAGGATCTTCCAGCCGTCCCAGTCGCCTTCGTGCATGCCGTCTTCGATGCTGATGATGGGGTACTTGTCGCACCACGATGCCAGCATGTCGGTCCACTGCGTGGCCGTGAGCTTCAGGCCGCCTTCGCCTTCCAGCACGTAGTGGCCGTCCTTGTAGAACTCGCTGGCGGCGCAGTCCAGGCCCAGGGCGATCTGCTCGCCTGCGGTGTAGCCGGCGGCTTCGATGGCCTGCAGGATCAGCACGATGGCCGCTTCATGGTTCTCGACGCTGGGGGCAAAGCCGCCCTCGTCGCCCACGGCGGTGCTGATGCCCTTGTCGTGCAGGATCTTCTTCAGGGCGTGGAACACCTCGGCGCCCCAGCGCAGGGCTTCGCGGAAGGTGGGGGCGCCCACGGGGATGATCATGAACTCCTGCAGGTCCAGGCTGTTGTTGGCGTGCGCGCCGCCGTTGATCACGTTCATCATGGGCACGGGCAGCTGCATGCTGCCCATGCCGCCCAGGTAGCGGTACAGCGGCAGGCCGGACTCTTCGGCGGCGGCGCGGGCCACGGCCATGGAGACGGCCAGCATGGCGTTGGCGCCCAGGCGGCTCTTGTTGTCGGTGCCATCGAGGTCGATCAGCGTCTTGTCCAGGAAGGCCTGCTCGGAGGCATCCAGGCCCAGCACGGCTTCGGAGATCTCGGTGTTGATGTGCTCCACCGCCTTGAGCACGCCCTTGCCCAGGTAGCGGCTCTTGTCGCCGTCGCGCAGCTCGATGGCTTCGCGGCTGCCGGTGGACGCGCCCGAGGGCACGGCCGCGCGGCCCATCACGCCCGATTCCAGCAGCACGTCGCATTCGACGGTGGGGTTGCCGCGGCTGTCCAGCACTTCGCGGCCTACGATGTCAACAATGGCACTCATGATCTTCCTTGAGGGTTTTTGAAATTCAGCAGGACGGGCAGGGTGCGGGTGGCGGGGTGCCGGGGCCGCTGCTGCCGCGGGTCGGTCGCGATTCTATGCTACCGATTTGATAGTGTTCGGGGCTTGGGCGGTACGTACCGGGTACGTATTGCAGCCTTCGCCGGTCAACCGGTGGGTTACACACCCTCCACGCAGACCATGCGCATGATGGCGGCGCCTTCGCGCGCGGCCTTGGCCTTCTGGTACTCGGGGGTGTCGTAGAAGGCGCGGGCCGCCTCGAAACTCGGAAACTTGAGGATCACGGTGCGGCCGGGGTTCCAGTCGCCTTCCAGCACCTCGACCTTGCCGCCGCGCACGCAGACTTCGGCGCCGTGCGCCTGCATGGCGATGGTGCTCCACTTGCGGTACTCCTCGTACTGCGTGGGGTTGGTGACGGTGACGGATGCGATGACGTAACCACTGCTCATGATGTCTCAGGCTCCAAAGTTGTTTTCGAGGAATCCGTTCTTCTTGGTGATGCCGTCCAGGGCCACCAGGGTCTCCAGCAGCGCCTTCATGTGCTTGAGCGGCACGGCGTTGGGGCCGTCGGACAGGGCCTTGGCCGGGTCCGGGTGGGTTTCCATGAACAAACCGGCCACGCCCACGGCCACAGCCGCGCGTGCCAGCACCGGCACCATCTCGCGCTGGCCGCCGCTGCTGGTGCCGTTGCCGCCAGGCAGCTGCACCGAGTGCGTGGCATCGAACACCACGGGCGCACCGGTCTCGCGCATGATGGACAGGCTGCGCATGTCCGACACCAGGTTGTTGTAGCCGAAGCTCGCGCCGCGCTCGCAGGCCATGAAGCTGTCCTCGGGCAGGCCGGCTTCCTTGGCGGCAGCACGGGCCTTGTCGATCACGTTCTTCATGTCGTGCGGCGCGAGGAACTGGCCCTTCTTGATGTTCACCGGCTTGCCCGACTGCGCCACGGCGCGGATGAAGTCGGTCTGGCGGCACAGGAAGGCGGGCGTCTGCAGCACGTCGACCACCTTGGCGGCCTCGGTGATGTCGTCCTCGGTGTGCACATCGGTGAGCACCGGCACGGAGAGGTCCTTGCGGATCTTGGCCAGGATTTCCAGGCCTTTTTCGCGGCCCGGGCCCCGGAAGCTCGTGCCCGAGGAGCGGTTGGCCTTGTCGAAGCTGCTCTTGAAGATGAACGGGATGCCCAGGCTGCCCGTGATCTCCTTGAGCTGCCCGGCCACGTCCATCTGCAGTTGCTCGGACTCGATCACGCAGGGGCCTGCGATGAGGAAGAAGCGCTGGTCAAGGCCAACGTCGAAGCCGCAGAGTTTCATGGCAGGGTCTCTTCTTTTTCGTGGTGTGTGTGCCGTCAGGCCGCCTTGGCAGGCTGCTGCAGGCTTTTCTGGTGCTCCACCGCCGCCTTGATGAAGGCGTTGAACAGCGGGTGGCCGTTCCAGGGGGTGGACTTGAACTCGGGGTGGAACTGCACGCCGATGAACCAGGGGTGCACGCTCTTGGGCAGCTCGACGATCTCGGTGAGCTGCTCGCGCTGCGTCAGGGCCGAGATCACCAGGCCCGCTTGGCGCAGCTGGTCCAGGTAGTTCACGTTGGCTTCGTAGCGGTGGCGGTGGCGCTCGGTCACGATGTTGCCGTAGATCTCGTGCGCCAGCGTGCCGGCCGACACGTCCGAGCTCTGCGCGCCCAGGCGCATGGTGCCGCCCATGTCGGAGTTCTCGTCGCGCTGCTTGATGGTGCCGTCGGCGTCCTTCCACTCGGTGATCAGGGCGATCACGGGGTGGGGCGTGGCGGGCTCGAACTCGGTGCTGTTGGCGTCCTTGAGGCCGGCCACATGGCGTGCGTACTCGATGGTGGCGACCTGCATGCCCAGGCAGATGCCCAGGTAGGGCACGTGCTGCTCACGGGCGAAGCGGGCGGTGCTGATCTTGCCTTCCACGCCGCGCGCACCGAAGCCGCCGGGCACCAGGATGGCGTCGTACTTGGCGAGCTTCTCGGCCGCGTCGTCGGCGTTGATGGTTTCGGAGTCCACATGCTCGATCTTCACGCGCACGTGGTTCTTCATGCCGGCGTGGCGCAGCGCCTCGTTCACCGACTTGTAGCTGTCCGACAGGTCCACGTACTTGCCCACCATGGCGATGGTCACTTCGCCCTGCGGGTGCTCGGTCTCATAGACCAGCTGGTCCCAGCGCTTGAGGCTGGTGGGCGGGGTGTTCAGGCGCAGCTTGTCGCAGATCAGGCCGTCCAGCCCCTGCTCGTGCAGCATGCGCGGCACCTTGTAGATGGTGTCCACGTCCCACATGCTGATCACGCCCCACTCGGGCACGTTGGTGAACAGCGAGATCTTGCTGCGCTCGTCCTCGGGCATGCGGCGGTCGGCGCGGCACAGCAGTGCGTCGGGCTGGATGCCGATCTTGCGCAGCTCCTGCACCGTGTGCTGCGTGGGCTTGGTCTTGAGCTCGCCGGCCGCGGCGATCCAGGGCACGTAGGTCAGGTGCACGAAGGCGGCGTTGTTCGGGCCGAGTTTCAAGCTCAGCTGGCGCACGGCCTCCAGGAAGGGCAGGGACTCGATGTCGCCCACGGTACCGCCCACTTCCACGATGGCCACGTCCACCGCGTCGTCGGTGCCGACACCGGCGCCGCGCTTGATGTATTCCTGGATCTCGTTGGTGACGTGCGGGATCACCTGCACCGTCTTGCCCAGGTAGTCGCCGCGGCGCTCCTTCTCCAGCACGCTCTGGTAGATGCGGCCGGTGGTGAAGTTGTTGGTCTTTTTCATGCGCGTTTCGATGAAACGCTCATAGTGGCCCAGGTCGAGGTCGGTTTCGGCGCCGTCGTCCGTCACGAACACTTCGCCGTGCTGGAACGGGGACATGGTGCCCGGGTCCACGTTGATGTACGGGTCGAGCTTGATGAGGGTGACTTTGAGGCCCCGCGATTCGAGGATCGCGGCAAGGGAGGCTGAGGCGATTCCCTTGCCCAGGGAAGACACCACACCGCCGGTGACGAAGACAAATTTGGTCATGTCTTTTTTGGTGGTGGGAAATTGGGATTATAGATGCCCGCCCGGCGCCGGCCCCCGCCAAGGTCTTTTGCGGCTGCCCTGCAGGTGGACTCCGGTCTGCTAAATTCGCGCCCATGAATGAGCTTGCTGGCAAACACATTGTTCTGGGGTTGAGCGGCGGCGTGGCCTGCTACAAGGCGGCCGACCTGTGCCGCCAGCTCATCAAGGAGGGCGCCACCGTGCAGGTGGTGATGACCGAGGCCGCGGAGCAGTTCATCACCCCGGTGACCATGCAGGCCCTGTCGGGGCGGCCGGTGTACGGTTCGCAGTGGGATGCGCGCGAGCCCAACAACATGCCCCACATCAACCTGAGCCGCGAGGCCGACGCCATCCTGATCGCGCCCTGCAGTGCCGACTTCATCGCCCGCCTGGTGCAGGGCCGGGCCGACGAGCTGCTCAGCCTGCTGTGCCTGGCCCGCCCCATGGACCGCGTGCCCCTGCTGCTGGCCCCGGCCATGAACCGCGAGATGTGGGCCCACCCCGCCACCCAGCGCAACCTGGCCCAGGTGGCGAAGGATGGCGCCCGCGTGCTGGGCGTGGGCAATGGCGACCAGGCCTGCGGCGAGACCGGCGATGGCCGCATGCTCGAACCCCTGGAGCTGCTGGACGAGCTGATCGCCTTCTTCGCGCCCAAGCCGCTGGCCGGGCGCAAGGTGCTGATCACGGCGGGGCCCACCTTCGAGGCCATCGACCCGGTGCGCGGCATCACCAACCTCTCCAGCGGCAAGATGGGCTTTGCCGTGGCCCGCGCAGCGCGCGAGGCCGGGGCCGAGGTGACCCTGGTCGCCGGGCCGGTGCACCTGCCCACGCCGCGCGGCGTGCAGCGGGTCAACGTGCAGTCGGCCCAGCAGATGCTGGCCGCGGTGATGGCGCTGGCGCCCAGTTCGTCCGTGTTCGTTGCCACGGCCGCCGTGGCCGACTGGCGCCCGGCCACCCAGGCCGGTGAAAAGATCAAGAAGGACGGCTCGGGCCAGACCCCGACCCTGGCCTTTGTCGAGAACCCCGACATCCTGGCCACCGTGGCGCAGCTGCCCGAGGCGCAGTCGGGTGCACTCTATTGCGTGGGTTTTGCGGCCGAAAGCCACGACCTGCTGGCCCATGCCACGGCCAAGCGCCTGCGCAAGAAAATCCCGCTGCTGGTGGGCAATATCGGCCCGGCCACCTTCGGCCAGGACGACAATGCCCTGCTGCTGGTGGACGAGCACGGCCACCGCGAACTGCCCCTGGCGTCCAAGCGCTCGCTGGCGCAGGGCCTGGTTGCCGAGATCGCTGCACGCCTGCCGGTGCGGCGGGCTTGAGCATTCTTTTGGCCTATCCATCCTCCGCAGGAGTTCCCATGACGATGCATTCGATCAAGCCCGAATGGGACACCCCGCCCAACGGTGACTTCGCGAGCTATGTGGAGCGCCTGAGCGCCCAGCAGGCCCTGCAGGACGGGCGCACGCAGGCCGCGCACTCCGCCCAGGTGGCGCACCCGGGCGGTGCCGCCCCCGGGTCTGCGCAGGCGGCTGCGCGCCGAGGGGGCGCCAGCCCCGTGTCGCCGGCCGTGGCCTTGCCGCCCGAGTTGCTGCAGATGGCGGCGCCGTTCATCGGCATGCTGCGCATTGCGCGCACCCTGCTGGCCGTGGTGGCTGCGGTGCATGCGCTCACGCTGCTGATGGCGGGCCAGGGCTCGTGGTTCGGGCTGGCGGTGATGGCCGGCCTGTGGTGGTTCATGGGCATCGTGATCCATGCCGCGTCGGCGGGCACCGTGGTGGTGCCCCAACCCGCGGCCGTGAAGGAGCGCCAGCGGCCAACAGGCCCGCAGCGCAAGACAGGAAACAAGAAGTGAAGATTGACGTCAAGATTCTCGATCCGCGCATGGCGGACCAATTGCCCACCTATGCCACCCCCGGCAGCGCCGGGCTCGACCTCCGGGCCTGCCTGGATGCGCCGCTCACGCTCGAACCCAATGCCTGGCAGCTGGTGCCCACGGGCATTTCCATCTACCTCAAGGACCCGGGCTACGCCGCGCTGATCCTGCCGCGTTCGGGCCTGGGCCACAAGCACGGCATCGTGCTGGGCAACCTCGTGGGCCTGATCGACAGCGACTACCAGGGCCAGCTCATGGTGAGCGCCTGGAACCGCAGCAGCACAGCCTTCACGCTCGAGCCCATGGAGCGCCTGGCGCAACTGGTCATCGTGCCCGTGGTGCAGGCGCAGTTCAACGTGGTCACGGAATTCCCGGCCACCGAGCGTGGCGAGGGCGGTTACGGCTCCACTGGCAAAGGCTGATCTGTAAGCGTCGGCACAAACGCTTACGGGCACCTTGCTGGATTTTCTATCCTGTAGGTGAGCACTGACGTCACCGGAGTGCGCAGCCTGACGCAGCCATCGGCTGCCAGATGGCGTGGCGGGCGCATCCCCGGTGCTTCAATCTCACCATTGCCTGGCAGTGCACGCAGCGGACCCCGCAGCGGTCTGCCCGGCGAGATTCATTCCAGGAGATTTGCCATGACCACCAAGATCACCCGCATCGCCACCCTGACCGGCTCCCTCGTGCTGATCGCCAGCCTTGCCGCCTGCGGCGCGCCTCCCCGTTCGGAGGAATACTATGCCGGCGGCGGCTATACCACCACCACGGTGAGGCCCGCACCGGTCTACCAGAGTTCCGTCGTGACCGAATTCGGCCGCGTGGCCAATATCGAGACCACGCAGACCCAGGGCTCGGGCCGCACCTCGGGTGCCGGCGCCGTGATCGGTGCGGTGGTGGGCGGCGTGCTGGGCAATGCCGTGGGCGGTGGCACGGGCCGTGCCGCTGCGACCGCGGTGGGTGTCCTGGGTGGTGCCGTGGCCGGCAACGCCGTGGAGCGCCGCAACAACAGCGGTGAGTACGTGGGCTACCGTGTGTCCATCCAGTTGGACCAGGGCGGCTACCGCGCCTATGACGTGCCCTCGCCGGGCGACCTGCGCATCGGCGACCGCGTGCGCATGATGGACGGCCAGATCCAGCGCATCTAAATAAACGCTTCCTCATGCAAAACGGGCCCTTTCGAGGGCCCGCTTTTTTGGGGGGGAGGATCAGTGCAGCAGGTCGTTGCCGGGTGCCTGCGGCTGGATGCGGAAAAAGCCCGTGCCGGCCGTGCCGCGCCCGATCTCGTCCTCGGTGGCCTCGCGCACGGCCTGCACCTTCAGTTGCAGGCGCAGGGCAATGCCGGCCAGCGGGTGGTTGCCGTCCAGCACCACATGCTCGGGGTAGATCTCGGCCACGGTGTAGAGCGCATCGCGCGGCGCATCGGGGTTCACCCCTGCAGGCAGGGCGGCTCCGTCGAAGGTCATGCCTTCCTCGATCTCGGGCGGGAACAGCGAGCGCGGCTCCAGGAACAGCAATTGGTCGTTGAAGTCGCCAAAGGCATCCTCGGGCTCCAGGTGCAGTGCCACCGAGGCACCTGCGCTGTGGCCTTGCAGGGCCTCCTCGATGCGGGGCAGCAGGTCATCGCCGCCGACCAGGAACTCCACCGGCTCGTCGAGCACGTCGAGTTCCTCGCCCAGGGTGTCCTTGAGGATCCAGGTCAAAGCGACCACACATTGTTCGGTAATTTCCATAGGAGAATTGTCGCAGTTTGACCAACCGCCCTGCAAAGGGCCGCGCAGTACCCATGGACGCCCACCAACCCCTGACCCTTCTGGGAGGCCTCACGCCCGCCCAGTTCATGCGCCGCCACTGGCACAAGAAGCCGCTCCTGGTGCGCCAGGCCATCCCGGGCTTCCAGGCCCCGGTGCCGCGCGCAGACCTGTTCGACCTGGCCGGGCAGGAGGGGGTGGAGTCGCGCCTGGTGCAGCAGTTGCGCGGCGCCTGGAAGCTGCGCCAGGGCCCGTTCACGCGCCGCGCGCTGCCCTCGCTCAAGCAGCCCGACTGGACGCTGCTGGTGCAGGGCGTGGACCTGCATGACGCGGGGGTGCACGCGCTGATGCAGCAGTTCCGCTTCGTGCCCGAGGCGCGCCTGGACGACCTCATGATCAGCTACGCCAGCGATGGCGGCGGCGTGGGGCCGCATTTCGACAGCTACGACGTGTTCCTGCTGCAGGCCCATGGCAAGCGGCGCTGGCGCATTGGCCGGCAGAAGGACCTCACGCTCAAGGAGGGCATTCCGCTCAAGGTGCTGGCGCAGTTCGAGCCCGAGGAGGAGTTCGTGCTCGAGCCCGGCGACATGCTCTACCTGCCACCGCGCTATGCCCACGACGGCGTCGCCGAGGGCGAATGCATGACCTATTCCATCGGTTTTCGCGCCCCGGCGCGGGCCGAGCTCGCCAATGAGCTGCTGGTACGCCTGACCGACGAAGCCCAGGAAGGCGACGTGCCCGTGCTCTACCGCGACCCGCGCCAGGAGGCTGTGGAGCAGCCCGCCGCCATTCCGGCCAGCCTGCAGGATTTTGCCCGCGAGGCGCTGGCCAAGGCGCTTGCAGAGCCGCTGGCGCTGGAGCGCGCCCTGGGCGAGTACCTGACCGAACCCAAGCCCAATGTCTGGTTCGACCCCGACGCATCGGGCGCCATGATCGAGAGCGTGGTGCTGGACCGCCGCACGCGCATGATGTACGACGTCCACCATGTGTTCATCAACGGCGAGAGCTACCGCGCCGGCGGGCGCGACGCCACGCTGATGCGGCGCCTGGCCGACCAGCGGCGCCTGTCCGGGCGCGAGATGGCGCGCGCCAGCGACGATGCACTGGAACTGATATCGTCCTGGTGCGATGCGGGTTGGGCGCACGCGGATACCGACCATACCGAAGGGGACTGACCGTGACCCAGGATCTCACCTCCACTGCCGCGGACGGCGCGTCCGTGCCGCCGGCCGGGCTGCCGTCCGGCCGCTTTGCCAGCCGCGAGACCTTCATCCAGCTGGTGCGCGATGCGCTGGCCACGGCGGCGCGCGAGGGTTGGGGGGAGATCGTGGTCAGCGACGCCAATTTCCACGACTGGCCGCTGGGCGAGCGTGCCGTGGCCGAGTCGCTGCAGGCCTGGGCCAAGACGGGCCGGCGTTTCACCATGCTGGCCGGCTCCTACGACGATGTGGTCCGGCGCCATGCGCGCTTCGTGCGCTGGCGCGGCACCTGGGACCACATCATCACCTGCCGCCGCGCGGGATCGGCCGACCCGCTCGACATTCCGAGTGTGTTATGGTCGCCGCAGTGGGTAATGCACCGGCTGGACCCCGAGCGCTCGGTCGGCGTCACGGGCAGCGAGCCTGACCGCCGCGTGCTGGTGCGCGAAACCCTGAACGACTGGCTGCACGGAAAGAGTGCACCGGGTTTCCCGGCCTCGACCCTCGGGCTGTAGGACAACTACCCGACTTGGTGTTTCCAGACCTTGCACCATGTGAAGGCACGGTAAACCTTGCATCGGTGTTAGTCAGTATTGACTAAATGCCAATATAATCGGCGGCTGCGCCGAAATGGTGCTACTCAAGTGCACTGTGCCAATGCGCAAGGGCTTTTTTGGAGCCGGGCGCCGTGGCTTTTCAAGATTTCTGTCTGTCCAACTAGGAAAAACCCAATGAAGAACTCTCTCGTTCTGGCCGCCCTGATCGCTGCTGCTGCCCTCGCCGCTTGCGGCAAGAAGGAAGAACCCGCTCCAGCACCTGCGCCAGCACCCGTGGAAGCCCCCGCTCCAGCAGCTGCTCCTGCCGCTTCCGAAGCCGCTCCTGCCGCTTCCGACGCTGCTCCTGCCGCTTCGGACGCCGCTGCTGCCGCCAACGCTGCTGCCACGGCCGCTACCGCTGCTGCCAGCGCTGCTTCGAACTAAGCACGCCTGAACCCCGGCCGCGCCCTGGCGCCGGCCTTCGGTTCGGAAGCCCGCACTCGCAAGAGGGCGGGTTTTTTTTCGCCTGCCCGCAGGTGCTTCAGAAAAGCGAGGTGGGCAGGGGTGGCGGCGACAGGGGGCCTGTCGGCGCGGGCTGCTCGCCCACGGTCAGCCAGCCGGTGCCCAGGGCCTGGTCGGCCACCACGATGAGCTCGGGCGCCCACTGCAGCGCACCGGCCAGCGCCTGCCGGGCCAGCTCGGGTGTGTTGTTGCGCGCGCTCAGGTGGGCGGCGGCCACCCACTTGAGGCCATCGTGCCGCACGGCCTGCACGATGGCGGCCGTGGCCTGGTTGGCCAGGTGGCCATAGGCGCCGCCCACGCGGCGCTTGAGAAAGGCCGGGTAGGCCGAGGCGGCCAGCAGGTCCGGGTCGTGGTTGGCCTCGATGAACAGCGCGTGGCAGCCCGCCACCTGTTGCAGCACATGGGGCGTGGCGTGGCCCAGGTCGGTGAGCAGGGCCAGGTCGTGGGCGCCGTCGGTGAAGCGCAGCTGCAGCGGCTCGCGGGCGTCGTGCGGCACGGTGAAGGGGCGGACCGACAGCGGCCCCAGTTCGATGGGCTGCATGTCGCGGGCCTCGTGTAGCAGGCCATCGAAATCCGGTGCGCCGATGGCCATGTGCGTGCCCCGGCTCATCCACACCGGAATGCGGTGGCGCAGGGCCAGAGCGTGGGTGCAGCCGATGTGGTCGGAGTGCTCGTGGGTGATGAACACGCCGTCGATCTGGCCGATCTCCAGGCCGGCCGCCGCCAGTCGGGTCTGCAGCTGGCGTATGCCCAGCCCGCAGTCGACCAGCAGGCGGCGTGTGTGCAGGCCGTCGCTGGCCTCCACCACCGTCGCATTGCCGGCGCTGCCGCTGGCGAGGTTCTTCAAACGCAGCATGTTGAAATGCATTGCGCCTGGGCACCACCCCGCGGGGTGGCGTCCAGGCGCAAAGGGTGGTTGTGTGCCTTGGCTTACTTCAGATCGTCTGCGATCACGCGCACGATGCGCTCGGCGTTGGCCGAGGACTCGGGGGCGCCGGCTTCGTTGAGCACCGACACGGTGGTCGATTCGCCCTGGCTGCGCACCACGATGCGGTACTTGAGCGGTGGCACGGCGGCCGGCGTGCGGGTGAACAGCTTGCCGAAGAAGCCGGTCTCCTTCTTGTCGGCATTGGGTGCCACATAGCGCACGAAGTACAGGCCTTCGTTGCGGTTGCGGTCTTCCACGGTGAAGCCGGTGCGGTCCAGCGCCACGCCGACGCGGCGCCATGCGCGGTCAAAGCCTTCGTTGATCTGCACCACGGGCACGTTGTTCACCGTGCTCACGGTGGCCGACTTCGCCGCGGGGGCGGCAGCGGCGGCCACGACGGCCTTGGACTGTTCCTGGCTCACGCCGAGACGGACCATCAGGCGGCGCAGGAATTCGGTCTCCAGCTCGGGGTCGGCCGCACGGGGCTGCCACACGGTCTGGTCCTTGCTGGTGTTGCTGTAGACCTCGACCATGCCGCGGTGCGTGATGTAGATCTCGGTGCCGCCCTTGGCATTGCGCTCCAGGCGCGTGCGGAAGCGGTCGCGCTCGCCCGTGGAGTACAGCGAGTCGATCACCTTGCCCAGCGTGGAGCGGATCAGGTCTTGCGGCAGCTTGGCGCGGTTTTCGGCCCAGTCGGTTTCCATGATGCCCAGGTTGGCCTGGTCGGTATCCAGCGTGAAGCCGTTTTCCAGCCAGAAGTCGCGCACGGGCTCCCACAGCTTGTCGGCGGGGCGGTCGATCACCAGCCAGCGCTTGTTGCCCTCGCGCTCGATGCGCACGTCGCCCAGCTGCGTGGCGGCCGCGTTGGCCGTGCCCGAGGGCTGGGCTGCCTGGCTGGCCTGCAGGGCAGCGGCCGAGACGGCGCCGCCGGGCACGTTGTAGCGGGAATCGCGCGAGAGCTGCGTGAGGTCGGGAGGCACCTCCAGCGTGGAGCCCTTGGCAGCGCTCTTGTAGTCGATCTTGTCGCCTTCGAGGACGGAGCAGGCAGACAGGGCCACGGCCAGGGCCAGCAGGCCCGCACGGGTAGTAACAGCGTTCACGCGAAGTTCCTTGGAGTGTCAGGGTTCGGGCGCAGCCCGGGTTGTTAGATCAGGCCGGCCGAGCGCAGGGCCGCTTCGACCACGGCCTCATTGGCCTGGGTGAGCGGGGTCATGGGCAGGCGCAGGGTGCCACCGCACAGCCCCATGCGGGCCACGGCCCACTTCACGGGGATGGGGTTGGCTTCGACGAAGAGCTGCTTGTGCACGGGCATCAGCTGGAACTGGATCTCCATCGCGCGCTGCACGTTGCCGCTCGTCGCGGCCACGCACAGCTCGTGCATCAGGCGCGGGGCCACGTTGGCCGTCACGCTCACGTTGCCATGGCCACCGCACAGCATCAGGGCCACGGCGGTCGGATCGTCGCCCGAGTAGATGCCAAAACCCTTGGGGGCTTCGCGGATCAGCCACTGCGCGCGCTCGATATTGCCCGTGGCTTCCTTGATGCCGATGATGCCGGGCACCTGCGCCAGGCGCAGCACGGTGTCGTGCTGCATGTCGGCCACCGAGCGGCCGGGCACGTTGTACAGGATGGTGGGCAGGTCGCCCACGGCCTCGGCAATGGCCTTGAAATGCTGGTACTGGCCCTCTTGCGTGGGCTTGTTGTAGTAGGGCACGACCTGCAGCTGCGAGTCAGCGCCCACCTTCTTGGCGAAGCGCGCCAGTTCGATGGCCTCGGCCGTGGAATTGGCGCCGCAGCCGGCCATGATGGGCACGCGCTTGGCGGCCTGCTCCACGGACACGCGGATGATCTCGCAATGCTCTTCGACGTTCACCGTGGGCGACTCGCCCGTGGTGCCCACGACGCCAATGCAGTCGGTGCCTTCGGCGATGTGCCAGTCGATCAGTTTGCGCAGCGCCGGGTAGTCGACGCTACCGTCCTCATGCAAGGGGGTGACGAGGGCGACGATGCTGCCGGTGAGAGGCACGGAGGAAGATGTCATGTCCGCAGGGGTGAACGGGATAAAAGAGCATTCTAACTAGCCCGGCTGGCCAGCCGATGTCTTGGTGGCTCGCCGGTACCCCCAAGTTCCCGCACCGCCGTGATGCGTTGCACGAAACGCGCGGGTTCTTCGAGGAAGCCGTCCTCGTAGGCCACGGTGCGCAGGCCGGCGCAGGCGGCCAGCAATTCACCGGGCTGCAACAGGAATTCGGACCGGGCAGGGCGGCCCACGGTTTCGTTACCGTGTGCAAAGGTCTCGTAGACCAGTACACCGCCTGGGGCCAGGCTGGCCAGCAGGGTGGGGAACAGCGGGCGCCACAGGTAGTTGGTGACCACCACGGCGCCGAACTGCCGCCCGGCAAAGGGCCAGGGGCCGTTTTCGATGTCGGCGCAGACCATCTCGCCGTAGGGTGCGCCTGCAGCAACGGCCTCGGGAGAGCGGTCCACCCCCACCACCGGGTGGCCCAGGCCATGCAGCCAGCGCAGGTGGCGCCCGGCACCGCAGGCCACATCTAGCACCGTGCTGCCCGGGGCGATCAGGTGCGACCAGCGGCGCACCCAGTCCGAAGGGTGGTCAGATCCGTGCATCCGTAGGTGAGTTTTGCTATGAAAATAAGAGCATCGGGTGCCCCGAGGTCAGGGCTAGAAGCAGCTCCACACCTTGTCGGCCAGCAGCACCATGAATTCCGGGGCCGTGTACAGGCCGAACACCGCCAGGCAGGCCAGGATGGAGGCCGTCCAGGCCAGCACCCGCCACACCAACGGCAGGGCCGGGGCGTGCGAGGGTGTCGGTTCGGGCGTGGCAGGCATGGGGATTGGGTGTTTCTAGCCTGCCATCATGCAGGAACCGGGGCCCTGCGCTGGATAGGGCTTTCCTTGACCGGCAGGTTCACCAGGGCCGCGAACACGCCCAGGGCGATGGCGATGTACCAGACGATGTCGTAGCTGCCCGTGGCGTCGTAGAGGTAGCCACCCAGCCAGACGCCCAGGAAGCTGCCGATCTGGTGGCTGAAGAAGACGAAGCCGCCCAGCATGGACAGGTGCTGCACGCCGAAGATCTGGGCGATGGTGGCATTGGTGGGCGGAATGGTGGACAGCCACAGAGTGCCCATGACGGCCGAGAAGATGTAGACCGAGGCCGGCGACAGCGGCACCACCAGGAAGATGGCGATGGCCACGGCCCGCGCAAAGTAGATGAAGGCCAGGATGTAGCGCTTTTGCAGGCGCTGGCCCAGGGTGCCGGCGATGTAGGTGCCGAACACGTTGAACAGCCCGATCAGCGCCAGCGCATAGCTCGCCACCTGGGGCGAGAGGCCATGGTCCTTGAGGTAACTGGGCATGTGCACGCCGATGAACACCACCTGGAAGCCGCAGACGAAGTAGCCGGCCATGAGCAGGGTGAAGCTGGGGTAGCGGAAGGCCTCGAACAACGCCTGGGCGACGGTCTGGTCGCGCTTGACCGGGGCCGAGCCCTTGAAGCCCGGCTCGCGCAGCCCGAAGGCCAGGGGCACGATGAGCAGCACCGCCAGCGACAGCGCCAGCAGCGCCTGCTGCCAACCCAGGTTGGCGATCAGCCAGCCCTCCATGGGCACCATGAGGAACTGGCCGAAGGAGCCGGCCGCTGCGGCCACGCCCATGGCCCAGGAGCGCTTTTCCGGCGCGATCTGGCGGCCCAGCACGCCGTAGATCACGGCGTAGGTCGTGCCCGCCTGGGCGGCGCCGATCAGTACACCCGTGGTCAGCGCAAAGAGCAGGGGCGTGGGCGACAGGGCCATCCCGGCCAGGCCCGCGGCGTACAGCGCGGCGCCGGCCAGCAGCACGCGGAAGGCGCCGAAGCGGTCGGCCGCCATGCCGGCAAAGATGCCGATCAGGCCCCAGGACAGGTTCTGGATGGCGATGGCCAGCGCGAAGGTCTGGCGCGTCCAGCCCATTTCCTGGGTGATGGGCTGCAGCCACAGGCCGAAGCCGTGGCGCGTGCCCATGGACAGGGTCACGATGGCTGCGCCACACGCGAGCACCTGGAACATGGACAGTTTCGGAGTATTCAAAGACATGCGCAGAATGTAGCCAGATTGGCCGCAATCTGCCGGCACACGGCCAAGCAGTACAGTTGCCGGTCTTTCTACAGGCAAATACCTGTTTTTTCATACAGCTTTTGCTGCGCCGCCGCACTACAATCCGCCGCATGTCTGCCAAACCGTCTTCCGTTTCCGCCAGCGAATATTCCGAGGGCTCGATCCGCGTGCTCAAGGGCCTGGAGCCCGTCAAGCAGCGCCCGGGCATGTACACCCGCACCGACAACCCCCTGCACATCATCCAGGAGGTGCTGGACAACGCCGCCGACGAGGCGCTGGCCGGCCATGGTAAGAAGATCAAGGTCACGCTGCACACCGACGGCTCGGTCAGCATCGAGGACGACGGGCGTGGCATCCCCTTCGGCATGCATCCCGAGGAAAAGGCCCCGGTGATCGAGCTGGTGTTCACCCGCCTGCATGCGGGCGGCAAGTTCGACAAGGGCAAGGGCGGCGCCTACAGCTTCTCGGGCGGCCTGCACGGCGTGGGCGTGAGCGTGACCAACGCCCTGGCCACTCGGCTGGAAGTGAGCAGCCACCGCGAAGGCAAGGTCGCGCGCCTGGTGTTCTCGGCCGGCGACGTGGTCGAGCCCCTGGTGGCGCGCGCGCTGGAGGCTGGCGAGCGCAAGCAGGGCACCACCGTGCGCGCCTGGCCCGACGCCAAGTACTTCGAATCGAGCGCGCTGCCCATGGGCGAGCTCACCCACCTGCTGCGCAGCAAGGCCGTGCTCATGCCCGGCGTGTCGGTGACCCTGGTCAACGAGAAGACCCGCGACACCCAGACCTGGCAGTACAAGGGCGGCCTGCGCGACTACCTGATGCAGACCCTCAGTGGCGACCCGGTGATCCCGCTCTTCGAGGGCGAGGGCTATGCCGACCGCAACAACGAGAGCTTTGCCGAGGGCGAGGGCGCCTCCTGGTGCGTGGCCTTCACCGAAGACGGCCAGCCCATGCGCGAGAGCTACGTCAACCTGATCCCGACCAGCGCTGGCGGCACGCATGAAAGCGGCCTGCGCGATGGCCTGTTCAATGCCGTCAAGAGCTTCATCGAGCTGCACAGCCTGCTGCCCAAGGGCGTCAAGCTGCTGCCCGAGGACGTGTTCGCCCGTGCCAGCTACGTGCTGTCGGCCAAGGTGCTGGACCCGCAGTTCCAGGGCCAGATCAAGGAGCGCCTGAACTCGCGTGACGCGGTGCGCCTGGTCTCGGGCTTCGTGCGGCCCACGCTCGAACTCTGGCTCAACCAGCATGTCGATTACGGCAAAAAGCTCGCCGAGCTGGCCATCAAGGCCGCACAGACGCGTCAGAAGGCCGGCCAGAAGGTCGAAAAGCGCAAGGGCTCGGGTGTGGCCGTGCTGCCCGGCAAGCTCACCGACTGCGAAAGCCGCGACATCGCGCACAACGAGGTCTTCCTGGTCGAGGGCGACTCGGCCGGCGGTAGCGCCAAGATGGGCCGCGACAAGGAAAGCCAGGCCATCCTGCCGCTGCGCGGCAAGGTGCTCAACACCTGGGAGGTGGAGCGCGACCGCCTGTTTGCCAACAACGAGATCCACGACATCTCGGTGGCCATCGGCGTGGACCCGCATGGCCCGAACGACACGCCCGACCTCTCGGGCCTGCGCTACGGCAAGGTCTGCATCCTGTCGGACGCCGACGTGGACGGCTCGCACATCCAGGTGCTGCTGCTCACGCTGTTCTTCCGCCACTTCCCCAAGCTCATCGAGGCCGGCCACATCTACGTGGCGCGACCACCGCTGTTCCGCGTGGACGTGCCCGCGCGCGGCAAGAAGCCCGCGGCCAAGATGTATGCGCTCGATGACGGCGAGCTCACTGCCATCCTCGACAAATGCGCCAAGGACGGCGTGGCGCGCGAGAAGTGCCAGATCAGCCGTTTCAAGGGTCTGGGCGAGATGAATGCCGAGCAGCTGTGGGAAACCACGCTCAACCCCGACACCCGCCGCCTGCTGCCCGTGGAACTGGGCGGCATGGACTTCGCCGCGACCGAGGGCCTGATCACCAAGCTCATGGGCAAGGGCGAGGCGGCCTCGCGGCGCGAGCTGATGGAACTGCATGGTGATGCGGTCGAGATCGACATCTGAGCGGCTGCGACTGCTGTGCGCAGGCCTGGTGCTGGGCCTGGCGCAGACGGCCGCCCACGCCGACCTCTGGGCCTTTGTCGATGCGCGCGGCGTGACGCACTTCGCGTCCGAGCAGGTGGATGCCAACTACCAGCTGTTCTTCAAGGGCAACGAGTTCGACTCCACACGCGACGGGCCCTCCGACGTGCGGCCTCTGCCCCATGCCCTGCCGCCGGCGGGGGCGCGGTTGCTGGCCTTTTTCGACATCGCGCCGGACTACAAGCGCGTCAAGCACCACCTGCGTGCCGCTGCGGCCAGGCACGACGTGGACTACGAACTGTTGCAGGCGCTGATCGCCACGGAATCGGGCTTCGATGCCGATGCCGTCTCGCCCAAGGGCGCGGTGGGGCTCATGCAGGTGATGCCGGCCACGGCGACCCGCTTCGGCGTGAGCGCCGACGCCAAGCGCTCGGTAGAGAAGAAGCTCACCGACCCGGCCGTGAACGTGCCCACGGGCACGCGCTACCTGCGCCACCTGCTCGACCTGTTCCCCGAGCGCCTGGACCTGGCGCTGGCCGCCTACAACGCGGGCGAGGGCGCCGTGCAGCGCGCGGGCAACCAGATCCCGGCCTACAAGGAAACGCAGAACTACGTGCGCACCGTGCTGGGCCTGTACGCCCAGCTCAAGCCGCCGGCGCCTGTGAAGAACCCGCGCACCGCCACGGGCCGCGTGCGCATGGAACTGCAGGGTGGCGCCCTGAACCGGGGCAATCTGCCGCCTGACCGCGTGGCGCAGACGCCCGCAATGACTGAACCTGAATCCCACAAGAACGAATGAGCGACCAACCCACTCTCGATTTCCCGGCCTCCGACGACGGAGGCGATGATTCCCTGGGCCTGGCCGGCTACGCCCAGCGCGCCTACCTGGAGTACGCGCTTTCGGTCGTGAAGGGCCGGGCCCTGCCCGACGTCTGCGATGGCTTGAAGCCCGTGCAGCGGCGCATCCTGTACTCCATGGACCGCATGGGCCTGGGCTACAGCGGCCCCACGCGCAACACGGCGGCCAAGCCAGTCAAGAGCGCCCGCGTGGTGGGCGATGTGCTGGGCCGCTTCCACCCGCACGGCGACCAGTCGGCCTACGACGCACTGGTGCGCATGGCGCAGGACTTTGCCCAGCGCTACCCGCTGATCGACGGCCAGGGCAACTTCGGCAGCCGCGACGGCGATGGCGCTGCGGCCATGCGCTACACCGAGGCACGCCTGTCGCGCATCACCAGCCTGCTGCTCGACGAGATCGACGAAGGCACGGTCGATTTCATGCCCAACTACGATGGCAGCACGGAGGAGCCGCGCCAGCTGCCCGCGCGCCTGCCGTTCGCGCTGCTCAATGGCGCCAGTGGCATTGCCGTGGGCCTGGCCACCGAAATCCCGAGCCACAACCTGCGCGAGATTGCCGACGCCTGCATTGCGCTGATCAAGACGCCCTCGCTGTCGCAGGACGACCTGATGGCCCTGGTGCCCGGCCCCGACTACCCGGGCGGCGGGCAGATCATCAGCAGTGCCGGCGACATTGCCGACGCCTACCGCACCGGCCGCGGCAGCCTCAAGGTGCGCGCGCGCTGGAAGATCGAGGAGTTGGCGCGTGGCCAGTGGCAGCTGGTGGTCAACGAACTGCCCCCGGGCGTGAGCTCGCAGAAGGTGCTCGAAGAGATCGAGGAAATCACCAACCCCAAGGTCAAGACCGGCAAGAAGGCCTTGAGCCAGGAGCAAACCCAGCTCAAGGCCAGCATGCTGGCCGTGCTGGACGTGGTGCGCGACGAGTCGAGCAAGGACGCCCCCGTGCGCCTGGTGTTCGAGCCCAAGACCGGCAAGATTCCGCAGCAGGAGCTGATCACCGCCCTCCTGGCGCACACCAGCCTGGAGACCTCGGCACCGATCAACCTGACCATGGTGGGCCTGGACGGCCGCCCGGTGCAGAAGTCGCTGCGCCAGATGCTGGAGGAATGGATCTCCTTCCGCCAGACCACCATCACCCGCCGCTCGCAGCACCGCCTGGACAAGGTGCTGGACCGCATCCACATCCTCGAAGGGCGGCAGCTGGTGCTGCTCAACATCGACGAGGTGATCGCCATCATCCGCCAGGCCGAGGACCCCAAGGCCTCGCTGATTGCGCGCTTTGCGCTGTCGGACCGCCAGGCCGAGGACATCCTGGAAATCCGCCTGCGCCAGCTGGCGCGGCTCGAAGCCATCAAGATCGAGCAGGACCTCAAGGACCTGCGCGAAAGCCAGGGCAAGCTCGAAGACATCCTGAACAATCCCGGCTCGCTGCGCCGCCTGATGGCCAGGGAGATCGAGGCCGACGCCAAGACCTTTGCCGATGCGCGCCGCACGCTGATCCAGGCCGAGAAGAAGGCCGTGGCCGAGGTCAAGGTGGTGGACGAGCCCGTGACCGTGGTGGTCTCGCAAAAGGGCTGGGTGCGTGCGCGCACCGGCCACGGCCATGAGGCCGCAAGCTTCGCCTTCAAGGCGGGCGACGGTCTGTACCGCACTTTCGAGTGCCGCACGGTCGATACCCTGCTGGCCTTTGGCAGCAATGGCCGCGTGTACTCGGTGCCGGTGTCGGTGCTGCCGGGCGCGCGTGGTGATGGCCAGCCCGTGACCACGCTGATCGAACTCGAATCGGGCACCCAACTGCTGCACTACTTTGCCGGGCCGGCCAGCGCCAGCCTGCTGCTGTCCAACTCGGGCGGCTATGGCTTCATCGCCTCGGTGGAGAACATGGTCTCGCGCCAGAAGGGCGGCAAGGCTTTCCTCACACTGGGTGAGGGCGAGACCGTCTGCCCGCCCTCGCATGCCGCGGGCACCACCGGCGCCCAGCCGCTGACCCCGGCCACCCACGTGGCCTGTGCCTCGGTGGGCGGGCGCATCCTGACCTTCGAGATCAGCGAACTCAAGACCATGGCCAATGGCGGACGCGGCCTGATGCTGATCGACCTGGAGGCCAAGGACACGCTGGCCGGTGCCGCGGCCTACACGCGCAGCATCCGCATCGAAGGCATCGGCCGGGGCGGCAAGGAGCGCGAGGAGACGCTGGAGATCCGCTCGCTCAACAACGCCCGGGCCGCGCGCGGGCGCAAGGGCAAGGCGGCCGATCTGGGCTTCAAGCCCTCGGCCGTGGTGCGCGTCGAATAAGCGGTCCCGCGTCGCCCGCAAGCCACCCTGCGGGGTGGCTTTTTTTGTGCGCCGCAGCATTCCACGGGTTGCTACGGATTGGACGAATGGCGGGAACGGGCGCACCATATGTAAAAAAGTGTCTGCTATGGCGCGGTGCAGGAGTGGATGCCGTTTGTGCGACGATGCTGCAAAGCCCTCCCGGCCGAAGCCGGCAGACCTTGAAACCATCGACAACGACAGGAGACCATGATGTTCCAACGCATCCGGATTGCCCAGAAACTGTGGCTCGCCGTCATTTTCATCGTGGTCATGCTGGCCAGCGTGGTGGGCTTCTCGGCCTACCGCTCGGCCAAGGTGCAGGCCGAGGCCGATGCGGTGTCGCGCGAAATGCAGACCCGTGTGAACACTGCCATCCGCTGGGCGGGCCTGACCGAGACCAATGCCGCCCGCACGCAGGCGCTCATCGTGAGCAGCGATGCGGCGGTCGAAGCCGAATTCAAGGACGTGATCGCCGCCACCTCGGCGCAGATCACCGAAGTGCAGAAGGCACTCGAGGGCATGGCCCTGTCCGACGTGGACAAGGCGCAGATGGCCAAGATCGCCGATGCGCGCAAGACCATGATCGACCTGCGTGGCAAGGCACGCCAGCTCAAGGCCGATGGCAAGGCCGACGAGGCGGTCACCCTGGTCAAGCAGACCTACAACCCGGCGGTCGCGGCCTACCTCACGGCGCTGCGCGAGTTCGTGGACCTGCAGCAGACGACCGCGCAGACCCGGCTGGCCGAGATGTCCGCATCGCGCATGCTCACGGTGAAGATCGCGGCCGTGGCCGTGGCGGCACTGCTGGCCGCCATCATTGCGGGCGCCTACTACCTGATCGGCAGCATCCAGCGCCCGCTGGCGCAGGCCAATGACCTGGCGGCCAAGATCGCGGCGGGCGACCTCAGCGAGCAGGGCTCGGTCACGCGCGGCGACGAGTTCGGCGACCTGCTGCGCTCGCAGTACGCCATGAGCGATTCGCTCGGGCGCATGGTGCACCAGGTGCGCCAGAGCACCGACAGCATCGCCATTGCCAGTGCCGAGATCGCCACCGGCAACCACGACCTGTCGGCGCGCACCGAGCAGACTTCGAGCAACCTGCAGCAGACGGCGGCGGCCATGGAGCAGTTCACCAGCACCATTGCGCAGAGCGCCTCCAGCGCCCGCCAGGCCAGCACCCTGGCTGCCGGCGCCACGGGCGTGGCCGAGCGCGGTGGTGCGGTGGTGACCCAGGTGGTCTCCACCATGGAGGACATCAACCACAGCAGCAAGAAGATCAATGACATCATCGGTGTGATCGACGGCATCGCTTTCCAGACCAACATCCTCGCGCTCAATGCCGCCGTGGAAGCGGCCCGTGCGGGTGAGCAGGGTCGGGGCTTTGCCGTGGTGGCCAGCGAGGTGCGCAGCCTGGCCCAGCGCAGCGCCGAGGCCGCCAAGGAGATCAAGACGCTGATCAGCGCCTCGGTGGAAAAGGTCGAGACCGGCAGCCGCCTGGTGGCCGATGCCGGCAGCACCATGACCGACATCGTGCGCTCGGTGCAGAGCGTGACCGACATGATCGGCGAGATCACCGCCGCATCGTCCGAGCAGAGCGCAGGCATCTCGCAGGTCAACCAGGCCGTGGGCAACCTTGACCAGATGACCCAGCAGAACGCCGCCCTGGTCGAGCAAAGCGCCGCCGCCGCGCAAAGCCTGCGCGAACAGGCCGAACACCTGGCCCAGGTGGTCTCGGTGTTCAAGGTCAATGGCGCGGCCTACGGTGGCGTGGCACCGCCCATGCGCGCGGCGCACACACCTGCGGCCAGGCCGGCGGCAGCGGCCACCAAGACCGCTGCGCCCCGCATCACCCAGGCGGCCAGCAAGCCGGCCGCCAAGCCCGCTGCGCCCGCCAAGGCGGCGCCTGCACGCTCACCGGCCCTGGCCCAGGGCGCGGAGGAGGACTGGGAGTCGTTCTGAACCCGGGGCGCGATGCGCCCCCGGCAGGTATCAGGCCAGCTCTGCGATGAGTTCGATTTCGACGCATGCACCCATGGGGATCTGCGCCACGCCGAAGGCGCTGCGCGCATGCACGCCCTTGTCGCCGAACACCTGGCCGAACAGCTCGCTCGCACCATTGGTCACCAGGTGCTGCTCGGTGAAATCACCGGTCGAGTTCACCAGGCTCATCACCTTCACGATGCGCTTGATGCGGTTCAGGTCGCCGCCGGTGGCGGCATGCAGCGTGCCCAGCAGGTCGATGGCCACGGCGCGCGCCGCAGTCTTGCCTTCCTCGGTGCCGATGTTGTTGCCGAACTGGGCGGCCCAGGGCTTGCCGTCCTTGCGCGCGATGTGGCCGGAGAGGAACACCAGGTTGCCGGTCTGCACGTAGGGCACGTAGGCGGCCGCAGGCACGGAGACGGGGGGCAGGGTGATGTTCAGTTCGGAAAGCTTGTCGTAAACGCTCATGGTCGTCGTCCTTCGGTTGAGATGGTTCACTTGCCGGGGCCGCAGGGCTGCGGGTAGCGCCGGGTCGGTCAGCATGCGAGTGTTACACACCGCGTGCCCGGGCCGGCTGCGAAAGCCTGCTGCGCCCGCGGTTTAGCATGCGCGCATGTCCGACCCTCTTGCTGCTGCCGTGGTAGCCCGCCCCGCCGGCGTTGCGGTGGCGGCGCTGCGCAGCCATGCGCCGGCCCTGTGGCGCCTGCCCGCGCTGCTGTCAGGCAGCCTGGTGGGCGCAGCGCTGCAGCTGCAGCAGTCCGTGCTGTGGCAATGGCATGGCTATGGGATGGTGCTGGCGTGCGCCGCCGTCGCCTGGATGCTGTCGGGCCTGTGGGCGCGATCGCCGGGCGTTGCGGGGCGCTGGCTGTGCCGTGTGCTGGTGGCCTGCGCCGGGGCCGGTCTGCTGTTTGCCAGCACGGGCCTGCGTGCTACGGTCTACCAGCGGGGGGCGCTGGACCCGGCGCTGGAGGGGCAGAACATCCGTGTCGTCGCCACCATCGCGGCCATGCCGCAGGTCAACGAGGCGGGCGTGCGCCTGCGCCTGGCTGTGGAATCGGCCTGGCTGCCGGGCGAGGGTGAGGGGCCTGCGCGCAAGGCCGTGCAGTTGCCCGAACGCATGGACGTTTCCTGGTACGGAGGCTTCTTCTTCGGCGCCACCAGCGCCACCACCACGGTGCGGCCGCTGGAGCCGCAGCGCCGCCCGCCCACCCTGCATGCGGGCGAGCGCTGGGAGATGACCCTGCGCCCGCGTGCGCCGCACGGCCTGAGCAACCCGCATGGTTTCGACTACGAGCTCTGGGCCTGGGAGCAGGGCGTGCAGGCGACGGCAACCGTGCGCACCGGCCCCAAGGACCAGGCGCCGGTGCGCCTGGCCAGCACCTGGCAATACCCCGTGGAGCAGGCGCGGCAGTCGGTGCGCGACGCCATCCTGGCGCGCCTGGCCCCGGGCCTGGACCCCGATGACCCGGGGCGTGCCCGCATGGCCGGCGTGGTGGCGGCCCTGGTCACGGGCGACCAGCGCGCCATCGACCGGGCCGACTGGGACGTGTTTCGCGCGACCGGGGTGGCGCACCTCATGAGCATTTCCGGCCTGCACATCACCCTGTTCGCCTGGCTCGCGGCGCTGGCCGTGGGCGCGCTGTGGCGCCGTTCGCCGCGCCTGTGCATGGCCGTGTCGGCCCCCTCGGCAGCGCTGGTGGCCGGGGTGCTGCTGGCGGCCGCGTACGCGCTTTTCAGCGGCTGGGGTGTGCCCGCGCAGCGCACGGTGACCATGCTGGCCACCGTGGCCCTGCTGCAGCTCTCGGGCCGGCGCTGGCCCTGGCCGCAGGTGTGGTTGCTGGCCTGTGCGGCCGTGGTCTGGGTCGATCCCTGGGCGCTGTACCAGGCGGGCTTCTGGCTGAGCTTCGTCGCGGTGGCGGTGCTCTTTGCCACCGATACGCGGACGGTGGGCGCCGCACCGGTGCGCGGCCGGGCGCGGGTGCTGGCGCTGCTGCGCGAGCAGTGGGTGGTCACGCTGGCGCTCACGCCCCTGTCCCTGCTGCTGTTCGGCCAGGTGTCGCTGGTGGGCCTGGTGGCCAACCTCGTGGCCATCCCCTGGGTGACGCTGGTGGTCACGCCGCTGGCGCTGGGCGGTGTGCTCTGCGTGCCCTTGTGGAACCTGGCACTGTGGAGCCTGCAGCCCCTGGCCGCCCTGCTGCAGTGGCTGGCCACCTGGCCCATGGCCGTGCTCTACCTGCCGGTGGCGCCGCTGTGGGCGGGCGCGGCGGCGCTTGCGGGCGGTCTGCTGCTGGCCATGCGCCTGCCGTGGCGGCTGCGCCTGCTGGCCCTGCCCCTGGTGCTGCCGGTGCTGTGGTGGCAGCCGGGCCGGCCCGCGACGGGCGAGTTCGAGCTGCTGGCGGCCGATATCGGCCAGGGCAATGCGGTGCTGGTGCGCACCGCCAGCCACACCCTGCTGTACGACGCTGGCCCGCGCTTCAGCCTGGAGAGCGATGCCGGACACCGCGTGCTGGTGCCGCTGCTGCGCGCCCTGGGAGAGCGGGTGGATCTGCTCATGCTCAGCCACCGCGATGCCGACCACACGGGCGGCGCGGCAGCCGTGCTGGCCCAGCAGCCCGGCGCGCGGCTCACGGGCTCCATTGAGGCCGGGCACGAACTGCAGGCCCTGCGGCCGGCCACGCCCTGTCTGGCAGGCCAGCGCTGGGAATGGGACGGCGTGGCCTTCGAGGTGCTGCACCCCGCGCCTGGCGCCGGGGCCGTGGTGCGCGCCAACCATGCCAGCTGCGTGCTGCGCATCGCTGCGGCGGGCGCAGGTGCGCCCGTGGCGCTGCTGGCGGGCGACATCGAGACCGCGCAGGAGCAGGCCCTGGTGGCCGGCAAGGCACCGCTCAAGGCCGACGTGCTGCTGGTGCCGCACCACGGCAGCAAGACCTCGTCCACCGGGGGCTTCCTCGACGCCGTGGCGCCGCGCACCGCCTTGGTGCAGGCCGGCTACCGCAACCGCTTCGGCCACCCGGCGCCCGACGTACTGGCCCGCTACCAGGCGCGTGGGATTGCGGTGGTGGAGTCGGCGCGCTGCGGGGCGGCCACCTGGTCGTCCAAGCGGCCCGAAGGGGTGGCCTGCCAGCGCGAATCCGGCCAGCGGTACTGGCAGCACAGCATGGTGCCAGCTTTGTCGCGTTAGTGCAGCAAGGCATCGATGGCGTACTGCCGCAGTCGGCTGATTTCGGAAACTGGGCGCACAACTTGCTATCCTGCCTGCAGGAGGCCTGTTGTTCATGCAGAAATTTGACGAGATGTACGCCATGCTGCCTTTCGATGGCAGCGACGTGCGAGAACACTACAAGCGCTATGCGCAATGGTTGTCCAAGCAGCCCCCCGACGTGATGCAGGCCCGCAGGGCCGAGGCGGAGATGATCTTCCGCCGCGTGGGCATCACCTTTGCCGTCTACGGCGCCAAGGACGAGGACGGTGCCGGCAACGAGCGGCTCATCCCCTTCGACCTGATCCCGCGCATCATCCCCGCGCACGAATGGTCCAGCATGCAGCAGGGCCTGGTGCAGCGCGTCACGGCGCTCAACCGCTTCATCCACGACGTCTACCACGGGCAGGACATCATTCGCGCCGGCATCGTGCCGGCCGATCTGGTGCTCCACAACGCCCAGTACCGGCCCGAGATGGCGGGCGTGCAGGTGCCGCAGAACATCTATGCCCACATTGCCGGCATCGATATCGTGCGCGCCCCCAATGCCCAGGGCGAGGGCGAGTACTACGTGCTCGAAGACAACCTGCGCGTGCCCAGCGGCGTGAGCTACATGCTGGAAAACCGCAAGATGATGATGCGGCTGTTCCCCGACCTGTTCAGCCTGCACAAGGTGGCGCCCGTGGCCCACTACCCCGACATGCTGCTGGAGACCCTGCGCGCCAGTGCCCCTGCCACGGCCGATGAGCCCACGGTGGTGGTGCTCACGCCGGGCATGCACAACAGCGCTTATTTCGAGCACGCCTTCCTGGCCCAGCAGATGGGGGTGGAGCTGGTCGAGGGCCAGGACCTGGTGGTCAAGGACCGCTTCGTCTACATGCGCACCACGCGCGGCCTGCAGCGCGTGGACGTGATCTACCGCCGCGTGGACGACGACTTCCTCGACCCGCAGGTGTTCCGCCGCACCTCCACGCTGGGCTGTGCCGGTCTGATGGAGGCCTACCGCGCAGGCAACGTCGGCATCTGCAACGCCGTGGGCACGGGCGTGGCCGACGACAAGTCGGTCTACCCCTACGTGCCCGAGATGATCCGCTTCTACCTGGGCCAGGAGCCCATCCTGAAGAACGTGCCCACCTGGATGTGCCGCAAGCAGGACGACCTGCAGTACGTGCTCGACCACCTGCATGAACTGGTGGTCAAGGAGGTGCACGGCGCGGGTGGCTACGGCATGCTCATCGGCCCGGCGGCCACCAAGGCCGAGATCGAGGAATTCCGCGGCGCCTTGCTGGCCAACCCGGCGGGCTACATCGGCCAGCCCACGCTCAGCCTGTCGAGCTGCCCGACCTATGTGGATGCCGGCATCGCGCCGCGCCACATCGACCTGCGCCCCTTCGTGCTCAGCGGGCGCGAGGTGCAGATGGTCGCCGGCGGCCTCACCCGCGTGGCCCTGCAGGAGGGCTCGCTGGTCGTCAATTCATCACAAGGCGGTGGCACCAAGGACACCTGGGTGCTTGGAGAAGGAGGGACCGCGTAATGCTCAGCCGCACAGCCGATCACCTGTTCTGGATGTCCCGCTACACCGAGCGGGCAGAGAACACCGCACGCATGCTCAATGTGAGCTACGAGACCTCACTGCTGCCCCAGTCCGCCGCCGTGGCACAGGAGGGCTGGGAGGGCCTGCTGTCCATCAGCGAGCTGATCCCCGCCTATACCGCCAAGCATGGTGATGTCACGCCCGACCGGGTGCTGCACTTCATGGTGCGCGATGGTAACAACCCCTCGTCCATCGTCTCCTGCCTGCGCGCTGCGCGCGAGAACGCGCGTGCCGTGCGCGGCGCGCTCACCACCGAGATCTGGGAAACGCAGAACCAGACCTGGCTGGAACTGCAGCGCCTGCTCAAGGGCGATGCCTTCGAGCGCGACCCGGGCCAGTTCTTCGAGTGGGTCAAGTACCGCTCGCACCTCTCGCGTGGCGTCACGCTGGGCACCATGCTGCAGGACGAGGCCTTTCACTTCCTGCGCATGGGCACCTTCCTGGAGCGCTCGGACAACACCGCGCGCCTGCTGGACGTGAAGTTCCACGCCGTGAAGAAGGACTTCTTCGGCCGCGCCAGCGAGCGCAACCAGGAGAATGATTTCTACCACTGGAGCGCCATCCTGCGCAGCGTCTCGGCCTTCGAGGTCTACCGCAAGGTCTACCGCGACGTGATCACCCCGGGCCGGGTGGCCGACCTCTTGATCCTGCGCCGCGACATGCCGCGCTCGCTGCATGCCAGCATGCGCGAGGTGGTGGACAACCTGGCCGTGCTCGCCAACGACCAGTCGTCCGAGACCCAGCGCCGCGCCGGCCGCCTGCTGGCCGACCTGCAGTACGGCCGCATCGACGAGATCCTGTCGACCGGGCTGCACGCCTTCCTCACGCAGTTCCTGGACCGCGTGAACGACCTGGGCGGCGGCATCAGCCGCAACTTCCTAGTCGCGACGGGCGATTGAACCCGCGCTCTCCGGGCGGCTTCAGCCGCCCGAGGCCGTGGGCAGCGTACCCCAGTGGGCTGCCACCACCGAATGCACCTGCGCCACGGCCGAGTCGCGCAGGGCATCGGTGCGCCAACCCAGTTCCACCGCAAAGCGCGGCATGGCCACGGGGCAGGGCAGCACCGTGAGGCCGGCCAGGCGCGCCATGGCGTGGGCGGCGTGGACAGGCACGGTGGCCACGGCCTGGGTGCCCTTGAGCAGGTAGGGCAGGGCCGCGAAGTGCGTGGTCGAGGCCACCACGCGCCGTTGGTGGCCCAGGGCGGCCAGCACCTCGTCCACCACGCCGATGAAGCCGCCCGATGAAATGAGGATGTGGTCACGCGCCACATAGTCCTGCACCGTGAGCGGTGCGGGCGCATCGACCACACAGGCATAGCCGCCCTCGCCCAGCACCCGGTGGCTCAGCCAGCGCGTGGCAAAGCCGCCGGCCGTGATGGCCAGGTCGATCTCGCGCGCCATCAGCATCTCGGCCACGATCTGGCTGTGCGTCTGGCGAAAGGCCAGGCGCAGCCCCGGCGCATGCTGCGCCAGCAATTGCACCAGCCACGGACCCATGGCGATCTCGAAGTCGTCCGACAGGCCCAGCACCACCGAGCGGCCCTGGTAGCGCGCCGCGGGCGAGGTGCCCAGGGCCAGGCTCTCGCGGCATTTGTTGAGCGCCTCGCCGATCACCGGGCGCAGCTCCTGCGCGCGCAGCGTGGGCGCCAGGCCCCGGCCGGTGCGTGTGAACAGCGGGTCGCCATAGACCTTGCGCAGCCGGCCCAGGGCCGCGCTCACGGCCGACTGGGTCAGCGACAGGCGCAGCGCGGCGCGCGTGGCGCCGCCTTCTTCGTAGAGCGCCTCGAACACGCGCAGCCCGTTGAGGTCGAATCCGATATCAATTTCATTCATATCCATCAGCAATGAAAGCGCATTGATTCATCTTAGCGGGCGGGCAACACTGGCGCATCCCCATCTTTCAACGGAGTTCTTCCATGGCACTTTCCACTGTCGCCGCCCTGCAGATCGGCTCCTCCCCCGAGGGCACCGCCCAGACCCTGGCCAACGTGCTGGCCTTCGAGGAGGAGATCAAAGCCTCGGGCGCGCGCCTGGTCGTCATGCCCGAGGCCTTGCTGGGCGGCTACCCCAAGGGCGAGATCTTCGGCACGCGCCTGGGCTACCGCCTGCCCGAGGGGCGCGAGGCCTATGCGCGCTATTTCGCGAGCGCCATCGACGTGCCCGGGCCCGAGACCGAGGCGCTGGCGGGCCTGGCCCAGCGCACGGGCGCCCTGCTGGTGCTCGGTGTGATCGAGCGCGCGGGCAGCACGCTGTACTGCACGGCGCTGTACATCGACCCCGACAAGGGCCTGGTGGCCAAGCACCGCAAGCTCATGCCCACGGGCACCGAGCGCCTGATCTGGGGCCAGGGTGACGGCTCCACGCTGCCGGTGGTGGAGTCGGCCGTCGGCCGCGTGGGCGGTGTGATCTGCTGGGAGAACCACATGCCCCTGCTGCGCACCGCCATGTACGCCCAGGGTGTGCAGATCTGGTGTGCGCCCACGGTGGACGAGCGCGATATCTGGCAATGCTCCATGCGCCACATCGCGCACGAGGGGCGCTGCTTTGTCATCAGCGCCTGCCAGGTGCAGCCCTCGCCACGCGCGCTGGGAATCGACGCACCCGGCTGGGACGCCGACCGCCCGCTGATCCGCGGCAACAGCATGATCGTGGGTCCGCTGGGTGACGTGCTTGCCGGCCCGCTGCAGAACACCACCGACCTGCTCACCGCGCAGGTCGACGTGGAGGAGTTGGTGCGTGCCCGCTATGACTTCGACGTGGTGGGCCACTATGCGCGGCCCGATATCTTCACCCTGCAGGTGGATCGGCGTGCGCGCCAGACGGTGGCCTTCACCGACTGAGCGTCAGGACGAATCCTGCTCCACGGCCTGCCGCACCAGCGCCAGCGCCCGGGGCAACTCCTCCAGCGGCACCGAGCCCAGCGCCACGCGCAGTGCCTGGGGCACATGGGTGGTGGTGGCAAAGGCCTCGGCGGTGGAGACGGTCACGCCGCGCTGCAGCAGGGTGGCGGCAATGCGGTCGGCACGCTGGTCGTCGCAGAGCGGCAGCCAGACGAAGTAGGAGTGCGGGTGGCGCACCAGGGGCAGGCCCCCGAGCACCTGGGTCACCAGGGCATGGCGCTGCGCGGTGTCGGCGCGTTTCTCGGTCTCCAGTCGGGCCACGGTGCCGTCCTCGATCCAGGCGCAGGCGATGGCGGTGAGCACGCCCGCCGTGTTCCACGAGGTGGCGCGGATCGCGCGCTCCAGCGCCGGGACCAGCGCCGGCGCTGCCGCGACAAAGCCGAAGCGCAGGCCCGTGGCCACGTTCTTGGACAGGCTGGAGACATACACCGTGCGCTCCGGCGCGAGCGCGGCAATGGGCACCAGGGCATCGCCGGCCAGGTAGGCATAGGGCGCGTCCTCGATCACCAGCAGGTCGTGCTGGCGCGCGATCATGGCCAGGCGCCCGCGCGAACGCGCCGGCATCACGCAGCCCAGCGGGTTGTGCAGCGTGGGCATGGTGTAGACGGCGCGCACCGGCCGGGCATGGCACAGGCGCTGCAGCGCGTCGAGGTCCGTGCCCTCGGGGCCCACAGGCACGGGCGCCAGGTCCAGCCGCAGGCGCTCGGCCAGCACGCGAAAGCCCGGGTAGGTGAGGGCGTCCACGGCCACGATGTCACCGGGGCTGAGCAGGCCCAGCGCAGCGACGGCCATGCCGTGCTGGGCACCATTGACGATGAGCACCTGCTCGCCAGTCACCTTCAGCAAGCGCGACTGCAGGTGCCGCGCCACGGTGGCGCGCTCGTGCGGGCGCCCGCCGTAGGGCTGGTAGTGCAGCAGCGATTCCAGGTCGCCCGAGGCTGCCAACTGGCGCAGCGCCTCGCGCAACTGCTCGGTCTGGCCGGGCACGCTGGGGTTGTTGAACGACAGGTCGATGGCGCTGGCCTGCGGCGCGGTGAGGTCCGCCCCCGGGTGCGGGTACGAGGGGTCGCGCACAAAGGTGCCGCGCCCGGTCTCGCCCACCACCAGGCCGATGGCCTCCAGTTCCGCATACACCCGGCTGGCCGTGGCCAGTGCCAGGCCGTGCCTGGTCGCCAGTTCGCGGTGCGTGGGCAGGCGCGTGGCGGGCCGCAACCGGCCGGCGCGGATATCGGCCGCCAGCGCATCGACGACCTGCTTGTACCGGACGACCCCCATTGCAATCCCAGTGTATCTATGACAATTCTTTGATTGTACTAAGTGGCCTGCCTAGGATGGCGCATTCTTCCACCCCTGCGAGAACACCATGCGCATCGCCCTGCTGGCCTTTGACGGCTTCAACGAACTCGATTCCCTGATCGCCCTGGGCATCCTCAACCGGGTCAAACGCCCCGGCTGGGAGGTGGCCCTGGTTTGCCCTGCGGCGCGCGTGCGCTCCATGAACGGCATCGTGGTCGAGCCGCACCAGGCCTCGCTGGCCTGGGCGCAGGATGCAGACGCCGTGCTGGTCGGTAGCGGCATCCAGACCCGTGAGGTGGTGGAGGACGCGGCGCTGATGGCCCAGATGCGCTTTGACCCCGCGCGCCAGCTGCTGGGCGCGCAGTGCTCGGGCGCGCTGGTTCTTGCCAAGCTGGGCTTGCTCGACGGTGTGCCGGCCTGCACCGACCTGACCACCAAACCCTGGGTGCAGGCCGCTGGCGTGACCGTGCTGGACCAGCCGCTGTTTGCCCGCGGCAATGTGGCCACGGCCGGGGGCTGCCTGTCCTCGTCCTACCTGGCGGGATGGGTGATTGCGCGCCTGGCGGGTGCCGAAGAGGCGGCCGCCGCGCTGCACTACTTCGCCCCGGTGGGCGAAAAAGAAGAGTATGTGGCCCGTGCCATGGGCCATATCGAGCGCTACATGCCGGCTGTTGAAACCGTTTAGATCTCGCCGTTGCGCTTCTGGTCGCGCAGCATGAAGAGGTACAGGCTTTCGACCTTCTCGCGCGCCCAGGGCGTCTTGCGCAGGAACTTGAGGCTGGAGCCCACACTCGGTTCGTGCTGGAAGCAGCGCACCGGAATGCGCTCGGCCAGCCCGGCCCAGCCGAAGTAGTCGGCCAGCGCCACCACCATGGCCTCCAGCGTCACGCCATGCAGCGGGTTGCGCGGTTGGGCGGGCTTGGAGGGTGGGGCGGGCGGCGGGGTCTCGGGGGTGCTCATGGCCCGAGCATACCCGCGCGCCTCAGGTCGTCCGTTGCAGGTGCGAGTTGCGCTGCACCAATTCGGCTGTCCAGTCCACAAAGGCCCGCACCTTGGCGCTCAGGTGCCGGTTGGGCGGATAGACCACATAGATCGGCAGCAGCGCCTGCGTCCATTCGGGCAGCAGGCGCACCAGCGTGCCGTTCTCCAGGTGGCGCGTGGCCTGGAAGCTCGTGACCTGCCCGATGCCCAGGCCCGACACCACCGCCGTCACATAGGCATTGGCCTCGTTCACACTGACCTGGTAGGGGCCGGTGATGTCCACCGACTCTTCGCCCTTGCGGAACTCCAGCGGGTAGTGGCGCCCCGACTGTGGCGAAAAGTAGACGACGATGGAGTGCTTTTCCTCGATCTCCAGCGGGTGCGCGGGCGTGCCGTTCTTTGCCAGGTACTCGGGCGAGGCCACGGTGATGAATTCGAGGTTGCCGATGCGCCGCGCCACCAGTGATTGGTCGGTCAGCTCGCCACCGCGGATCACACAGTCCACGTTGTCGCTGATCAGGTCCACCATGCGGTCGCTCACGCCCAGATCCACCTGGATGTCGGGAAAGCGCGCATGGAACTCCGCCAGGTTGGGCAAAATCAGCAACTGCGCCATCGACGTGCCCACGTCCACGCGCAGGCGCCCGCGCGGGTTCGAGCGGGCATTCGTCATGCTCGCCTCGATGTCGTCCAGGTCGGTCAGCAGGCGCACCGTGCGCTCGTAATAGGCCGCGCCGTCGGCCGTGACGGTGACGCGGCGCGTGGTGCGGTTGAGCAGCTTCACGCGCAGACGCTCCTCCAGCGCCTGCACATGCTTGGTGACCGTGGCCTTGGGCAGGGTCAGCGAATCGGCCGCCCGGGTGAACGTGCCGGCCTCCACCACCCGCACGAATATGCGCATGGCCTGTATCTGGTCCATGGGCGTTCTCTCCTTGTAGTTGCACCCACCAGTGGGTGCAGGGTAATTCTCACATGCGGCCTTTGTTCGATTGTTGAGGTTTTGGAAACAGTGCGGTGGTGTTTTGGCCTGTTTATCGGGCGAGCGACAGGGACTACATTTCATCCATCGTCAATCCAATGGGTCCATGCCATGCCGCCCGACCGTTCGCCGTCCACATCGCCGTCTTCCCGCAGCGGGGCCTCTTCCAAGGCCTCCGGCAAGCCCGCGGGTGCCCCCCTGCGCACCGATGCCACCATTGAGGTGGCGAAGGGCGAAGAGGTGGCGGTGCGCGTCTACGGCCGCAAACAGCCCGGCAAGCCCTCGCCGCTGGTGGTGCATTTCCACGGTGGCGCGTTCACCACGGGCGACCTCGACACCGGCTGCACCGTGGCCGGGCTGTTCGAGCAGGCCGGCGCCGTGGTGGTCTCGGTGGCCTACCCGCTGACCCCGTTTCCCCAGCCCGTGAACACCGGATACGGTGTGCTGCAGTGGGCCTTTCGCAACCGCGTCAAGCTCGGCGGCCAGGGCGCGCAGATCTACTTGGCCGGCGAAGAAGCCGGGGGCAACCTGGCCGCCGCCGTCTCGGTGATGGCGCGCGACCAGTCGCACCCGCCGCTGGCGGGCCAGATCCTGCTGTCGCCCATGCTCGACCCCTGCGTGGGCACGGCCTCGGTGCGCGAAGCCACCGGCGATGCCACCGGCTGCAAATGGACCGAGGGCTGGCGCAACTTCCTGCGCTGCCCGCGCGATGCCGAACACCCCTATGCCGTTCCCGCCACCGCACACCGCCTGGCGGGCCTGCCCTCCACCCTGGTGATGGTGGGCGACACCGACCCCATGCACGACGAGGCGCTGGCCTATGCCGCGCGGCTCGAGTCTGCCGGCCTGCTGGTGCGGCGCCATGTGTTTCCCAAAGCCGGCGAGATGCCCGAGGCCCTGGAGGCCGAGCAGCGCGAATGCCCCTGCGCCGAAGGCGCGCTGCTGCAGATCCGGCAGTTTTTCGAGGACACCCGATGTCCGGCCCCCACCTGAAACCCCAGGGTTTGTAGGATGTGGTTGACCTCAACATAAGTTGAGGTTCGATACTCCCGCCACCCCACCTTCCGAGCAAGGCGCTCACCCTGCAATTTCCGGCCATTGGCGCCGGCGGGGAGAGGCTTTGCCCATGACTGGCCAGGAGCCGGTGCAAGTGCCGACCGAGATCGGTACGGACCGGCTGTTGCCCGCGCTTTTTTGACGATCTGTTTTGCCCATATCAACGACACGGAGGAATTGCCTATGAACACCATCGACCTGCAGGCCGCTGCACCCGGGAGCACTGCCACTGCCGACACCCACGCCGCCGCCGCGCGCTGCCAGTGTTGACCTTGCCACCGTGTCAGTGCCCAGACTTCGTCCGCTTCCACTCCACCCGCTATTGAAAACCGCTGCGGGACCTGTTCCACGAGAACGGCCCCGCCACTGAAAGTGACCATGAACTTCCATCTTCCTTTCCCAAAGCGCCCCCTGGGCCTCGCCACCCTGGCCACGGCCGCCGCAGCCGTCGCGGCCTCTGCCGTGCTGGTGTTCCAGTCGCCATCGGCCCAGGCCACCGCCGGTGCGGCGCAGCCCCAGGCCGTGCCCGTCTCCGTGGCCGCAGTGCTGCAGCAGGACATTTCCCTGTGGGACGAGTTCTCGGGCCGGCTCGAAGCCGTGCAGCGCGTGGACATCCGCGCCCGCGTCTCCGGCGCGGTGCAGTCCGTGCACTTCCGCGAAGGCTCGCTGGTCAAGCAGGGCGACCTCCTGATCACCGTGGACCCGGCACCCTATGCCGCCGAGGTCGACCGTGCCGAAGCCCAGGTCGCCGCAGCGCAGGCCCGCGTCTCCTACACCCGCAGTGAGCTGGAGCGCGCCACGCGCCTGCTGCAGGAAAGCGCCATCGCCCAGCGCGAGCACGACGAACGCCAGAACGCCCAGCGCGAGGCCGACGCCAACCTGCGTGCCGCCCAGGCGGCGCTGCAGACCGCGCGCCTGAACCTCGGCTACACCCAGGTGCGCGCCCCCGTGGCAGGCCGCGTAGGCCGCATCGAGATCACCCAGGGCAACCTCGTGGCCTCGGGCCCCGGCGCCCCGGTGCTGACCACGCTGGTCTCGGTGAGCCCGATCTACGCCAGCTTCGACACCGACGAGCAGGTCGTGGTGAAGGCGCTGCAGGACCTCAAGTCCGGCACCAGCGCCCGCACCCTGATCGAGCGCATCCCCGTGCAGATGGGCACCGGCACCTCGGGCGGCACGCCACACGCGGGCAAGCTGCAACTCATCGACAACCAGGTCGATGCCAAGAGCGGCACCGTGCGCGTGCGCGCCGTGTTCGACAACGCAGACGGCGACCTCATCCCAGGCCAGTTCGCGCGCATCCGCATGGGCCAGGCGCGCAGCTCGCAGGCCATTTTGATCAACGAGCGTGCCGTGGGCACGGACCAGAACAAGAAGTTCGTGCTCGTGGTGGGCGAGGGCAACAAGGCCGAGTACCGCGAGGTCACGCTGGGTGCGCCCATCGAAGGCCTGCGCGTGGTCACCTCGGGCCTGAAAGCCGGCGAGACCATCATCGTCAACGGCCTGCAGCGCGTGCGCCCCGGCGCCGTCGTCGCCCCGCAGTCCGTCCCCATGACCGCCAAGGCCGAGATTCCTGCCGACCGCAAGGAAGCCCGCGCCGCCAAGTCGCCTGCCGCCTGAGGCCGTGAGCGCCCGCTGAAAGACAACCAGCCATGAATCTATCCCGCTTCTTCATCGACCGCCCCATCTTCGCCGGGGTGCTGTCGGTGCTCATCTTCCTCGGGGGGCTGATCGCGCTGCGCAGCCTGCCGATCTCCGAATACCCCGAGGTGGCCCCGCCCTCGGTGGTGGTGCGCGCCCAGTACCCGGGCGCCAACCCCAAGGTCATCGCAGAGACCGTGGCCACGCCGCTGGAGGAATCCATCAACGGCGTGGAAGGCATGCTCTACATGGGCAGCCAGGCCACGACCGACGGCGTGATGACACTGACCGTGACCTTCGCCCTGGGCACCGACCCCGACAAGGCCCAGCAACTGGTGCAAAACCGCGTCTCGCAGGCCGAGCCGCGCCTGCCCGAGGAAGTGCGCCGCCTGGGCGTCACCACGGTCAAGAGCGCGCCCGACCTGACCATGGTCGTGCACATGGTCTCGCCCAATGGCCGCTACGACATCGACTACCTGCGCAACTACGCCGTGCTCAACGTCAAGGACCGCCTCGCGCGCATCCAGGGCGTGGGCCAGGTGCAGATCTTCGGCGGTGGTGACTATTCCATGCGCGTCTGGCTCGACCCGCAGAAGGTGGCGCAGCGCGGCCTCTCGGCCAGCGACGTGGTGGCCGCCATCCGCGGCCAGAACGTGCAGGCCGCGGCCGGCGTGGTGGGCGCATCGCCCGGCCTGCCCGGCGTGGACCTGCAGCTGTCCATCAACGCCCAGGGCCGCCTGCAGACCGAGGACGACTTCGGCGACATCATCGTCAAGACCGGCACCGACGGTGCGGTGACGCGCCTGCGCGACATCGCCCGCCTGGAGCTGGGCGCGGCCGACTACTCGCTGCGCTCGCTGCTCAACAACGACCCGGCCGTGGGCATGGGCGTGTTCCAGGCACCGGGCTCCAACGCGCTCGACATCTCGGCCAATGTGCGCAAGACCATGGACGAGCTGCAGAAGAACATGCCCGAGGGCGTGGAGTACCGCATCGCCTACGACCCCACGCAGTTCGTGCGCGCCTCGATCAAGTCGGTGATCCACACCCTGCTCGAAGCCATCGCCCTGGTGGTGATCGTGGTGATCCTGTTCCTGCAGACCTGGCGCGCCTCCATCATCCCGCTGCTGGCCGTGCCAGTGTCGGTGGTGGGTACCTTCGCCGTGCTGCACCTCTTGGGCTTCTCGATCAACGCCCTGAGCCTGTTCGGCCTGGTGCTGGCCATCGGTATCGTGGTGGACGACGCCATCGTGGTGGTGGAGAACGTGGAGCGCAACATCGAAGCGGGCCTGACCCCGCGCGAGGCCACCTACCGCGCCATGCGCGAAGTCTCCGGCCCCATCATCGCCATCGCCCTGGTGCTGGTGGCGGTGTTCGTGCCGCTGGCCTTCATCAGCGGGCTCACGGGCCAGTTCTACCGCCAGTTCGCGGTCACCATCGCCATCTCCACGGTGATCTCGGCCATCAACTCGCTGACCCTGTCGCCTGCGCTCAGCGCGCTGCTGCTCAAGGGCCACCACGAGCCCAAGGATGCACTCACGCGCGGCATGGACAAAGTGCTGGGCGGTGTGTTCCGCGGCTTCAACCGGGTGTTCCACCGCGGCTCCGAGGCCTACAGCGGCGGCGTCAAGCGCGTCATCGGCCGCAAGGCGGTGATGCTGGCGATCTACCTGGCCCTGGTGGGCCTGACCTTCGGCCTGTTCAAGGCCGTGCCCAGCGGCTTCGTGCCCGGCCAGGACAAGCAGTACCTGATCGGCTTTGCGCAACTGCCCGACGGCGCCACGCTGGACCGCACCGAGGACGTGATCCGCCGCATGGGCGACATCATGAAGAAGAACCCGAACGTGGAAGACGCCATCGCCTTCCCGGGCCTGTCGATCAACGGCTTCACCAACAGCTCCAACTCGGGCATCGTGTTCGCCACGCTCAAGCCCTTTGCCGAGCGCACGCGCGCCGACCAGAGCGGCGGCGCCGTGGCCATGCAGCTGAACCAGTCCTTCGGTGAGATCCAGGAGGCCTTCATCGCCATGTTCCCACCGCCACCGGTGGCGGGCCTGGGCACCACGGGTGGCTTCAAGCTGCAGATCGAGGACCGCGCATCACTGGGCTACGAAGCCATGGACGGCGCCGTGAAGGCCTTCATGACCAAGGCCTACCAGACGCCCGAACTGGCCGGCCTGTTCACGAGCTGGCAGGTCAACGTGCCGCAGCTGTATGCGAACATCGACCGCACCAAGGCGCGCCAGCTCGGTGTGCCCGTGACGGACATCTTCGAGACGCTGCAGATCTACCTGGGCAGCCTGTACGCCAACGACTTCAACCAGTTCGGCCGCACCTACAGCGTGCGGGTGCAGGCGGACGCGGCCTTCCGCGCCCGCAGCGACGATGTGGGCCTGCTCAAGGTGCGTTCCACCTCGGGCGAGATGGTGCCGCTGTCGGCGCTGATGAAGCTCGAACCCAGCTTCGGCCCCGAGCGTGCCATGCGCTACAACGGCTTCCTCGCGGCCGACGTGAACGGCCAGCCCGGCCCCGGCTTCTCGTCGGGCCAGGCGCAGGACGCCATCGAGCGCATCGCCGCCGAAACGCTGCCCAAGGGCATCAGCTTCGAGTGGACCGAGCTGACCTACCAGGAAATCCTGGCCGGCAACTCCGCCGTGCTGGTGTTCCCCATCGCCATCCTGCTGGTGTTCCTGGTGCTGGCCGCGCAGTACGAAAGCCTCACGTTGCCGATCGCCATCATCCTGATCGTGCCCATGGGCCTGTTGGCCGCGATGACGGGCGTGTGGCTCAGCAAGGGCGACAACAACGTCTTCACGCAGATCGGGCTCATCGTGCTGGTGGGGCTGTCGGCGAAGAATGCCATCCTGATCGTGGAATTTGCCCGTGAGCTGGAGTTTGCCGGGCGCACGCCCGTGCAGGCCGCCATCGAGGCCAGCCGGCTGCGCCTGCGCCCCATCCTGATGACCTCGCTGGCCTTCGTGATGGGTGTGCTGCCCCTGGTGCTGTCCACCGGTGCCGGCGCCGAGATGCGCAGTGCCATGGGCGTGGCGGTGTTCGCCGGGATGATCGGGGTCACGGCCTTCGGCCTGTTCCTCACGCCGGTGTTCTATGTGGTGCTGCGCCGCATGGCGGGCAACCGCCCGCTGGCCAACCACGGCAGCCACACGGCACCGCTGACCGATGCCACCGGCCCCGGCGCCGTGGCCCACCCCATCCTGGCTGCACCGCGCGGCCATGACGAATGAATGAGCGCAAAGGAGTCTTTGCCATGAATGTCCATACGATGTTTTCTGAACCTTCCCTGAGCGTGCGGCGTGCGGCCCGCCTGGCGCCGCTGGCTGCGGCCCTGGTGCTGGCCGGCTGCATGGGCACGCCCGTTGCGCCCCAGCCCGCGCATGCCGGCGTGGCCGTGCCCGCCAGCTTCAGCGTGGCCGATGGCGCGCCCGCCTGGACCACCGCCGCCCCTGCCGAGGCACAGCCGCGCGGCGAATGGTGGCTGGGCTTCCAGGACCCGGTGCTCAGCGGCCTGGTGGAGCGTGCCGCCAGCGGCAACACCACCGTGCAGGAGGCCGCGGCCCGCCTGGCCGAGGCGCGCTCGCTGCTGCGCTCGGCCGATGCCGCGCGCGCCCCGCAGGTGGGGGCCTCGGCCGGCGCCACACGCCAGGCCGGTGCCGGCACCACGGGCAGCACCGATGCGTCCACGCTGACCACGGTGGGGCTCAACATTTCCTATGAGCTCGATCTGTTCGGCCGCCTGTCCAAGGCCAGCGACGCGGCGCGCCTGGATGCCCAGGCCCGCGATGCGCTGCTGCAGAGCACGCGCCTCTTGGTGCAGGCCGACGTGGCCCAGACCTACCTGCAACTGCGCTCGGTGCAGGCCGAGCAGGTGCTGGTGAAGGAGAGCCTGGCCGCCTACCGCGACACGCTGCGCCTGACGCAGCGGCGCTTCCAGGCCGGCGACGTGGCCGAGCTCGATGTGGCGCGCGTGCAGACCGAGGTCGCGGCCACCGAGTCCGAAGCCCTGGCGCTCGAGCGCCAGCAGGCGCTGCTGTCCAACGCCCTGGCCGTGCTCGTGGGCGACGTGGCCACCGGCTTTGCCGTGGCACCGGCCACCGGCGACGCGGCGCTGCCCGTGATCCCGGCCGGCGTGCCCGGCACGGTGCTGGCGCGCCGGCCCGACGTGTCGGCGGCCCAGGCGTCGGTGCTGGCGGCCCAGGTGCGCGTGGGCGTGGCCGAGGCGGCCTGGTTCCCGGCCATCACGCTCACGGGCAATGCCGGACAGGCCTCGCCCGAGCTCGGCGACCTGTTCAAGTGGTCGGCTCGCTCCTGGGGCATTGGCGCGCTGCTGTCGCTGCCGATCTTCGACGGTGGCCAGCGCAAGGCCCAGGAAGAGGGCGCCCGCGCGCGGCTGGAAGCCGCCATGGCGGCCCACCGTGGCCAGGTGCTCACCGCCTTCCGCGAGGTCGAGGACCAGCTGAGCGCGCTGCGCCTCCTGGCCGGCCAGGCCGAGGCCCAGGGCCGCGCCGTGCAGTCGGCCGCACGCGCCACGCAGCTGTCGGACTCGCGCTACCGCAACGGCCTGGTGAGCCAGCTCGAACTGCTGGACGCGCGCCGCAGCGAGCTGCGCAACCGCCGCCAGGCGCTGCAGGTGCGCACCGCGCAGTACACCGCCACCGTGGGCCTGATCCGCGCGCTGGGCGGTGGCTGGGGCGACGCCAAGGGTGCGGCCCTGGCGCAGGCGCCCGGCCGCTGAGCAGCGGCTGTCCCTGGGGATCTTGACAGGGGCTTTCCGGGGCGTCCGCCCCGGCCTGCGGCAAGGGGCCTATAGTGCCGGGTGTCGCCACCCGACCGAAGGGTTGGTTTTGTGGCCGTCCCCTTCACACCCCTTGCTAATCAGGAGCATCCGCATGAGTTATCCCGATACCCGCCTCTTCATCGCCGGCCAGTGGCAGGACGCCGCCGACGGCAAGACCATTGCCGTGCACAACCCCGCCACGGGCAAGGAAATCGGCCGCGTGGCCCATGCCGGCAAGGCCGACCTGGACCGTGCGCTCGAAGCCGCCCAGAAGGGCTTCGAGGCCTGGCGCGACATCCCGGCCGCGGACCGTGCCAAGACCATGCGCCGCGCTGCCGCGCTGATGCGCGAGCGCGCCGAAGCGATCGCCGCCATCATGGTGCAGGAGCAGGGCAAGCCCCTGGCCGAAGCCAAGGTCGAGACCATGGCCTCGGCCGAAATCATCGAATGGTTCGCCGACGAAGCCATGCGCGTCTACGGCCGCATCGTGCCTTCGCGCAACCTCAAGGCCCAGCAGCTGGTCATCAAGGACCCCGTGGGCCCCGTGGCGGCCTTCACGCCCTGGAACTTCCCGATCAACCAGGTGGTGCGCAAGCTCGCGGCCGCGCTGTCGGCCGGCTGCTCCATCCTGGTCAAGGCACCTGAAGAGACCCCGGCCAGCCCGGCCGAACTGATCCGCGCTTTCGCCGATGCCGGCGTGCCCGCAGGCACGGTGGGCCTGGTCTACGGCGACCCGGCCGAAATCTCCAACTACCTGATCCCGCACCCCGTGATCCGCAAGGTCACCTTCACCGGCTCCACCCCCGTGGGCAAGCAACTGGCCGCCCTGGCCGGCAAACACATGAAGCGCGTGACCATGGAGCTCGGCGGCCACGCCCCCGTGATCGTGGCCGAGGATGCCGACGTGGCCCTGGCCATCAAGGCCGCTGGCGGTGCCAAGTTCCGCAACGCAGGCCAGGTCTGCATCTCGCCCACGCGCTTCCTGGTGCACGAGAGCATCCGCGCCGAGTTCGTGGCCGCGCTCACGGGCCATGCCCAGGGCCTGAAGGTCGGCGACGGCCTGGTGCAGGGCACGCAGATGGGCCCGCTGGCCAACCCGCGCCGCGTGACCGCCATGGCCGACCTGCTGGCCGACGCCGTGCAGCAGGGCGCCCAACTGGCCGCCGGTGGCGAGCGCATCGGCAGCGAAGGCAACTTCTTCCAGCCCACGGTGCTCAACGACGTGCCGCTGTCGGCCCGCATCTTCAACGAGGAGCCCTTCGGCCCCGTGGCTGCCGTGCGCGGCTTCGAGAAGATCGAGGACGCGATCGCCGAAGCCAACCGCCTGCCCTTCGGCCTGGCCGGCTATGCCTTCACGCGCTCGCTCAAGAACGCGCACCTGCTGTCGCAGCGCCTGGAAGTGGGCATGCTGTGGATCAACCAGGCAGCCGCCCCCGCGGCCGAACTGCCCTTCGGCGGCCTGAAGGACTCGGGCTATGGCTCCGAAGGCGGCTCCGAAGCCGTCGAGGCGCACCTGAACACGCGCCTGGTCTCGATCATGAACGCCTGAAGGCGACCTGATCCTTGCCGGCAGGTCCCTGGATGCCAGGGGCCTGCCTTCTTCCATCCTGTGTGAGCTGGGGCATGCCGACACCCGTACCCGTACTGCACCCCTGTGCCGCAGCCCTGGTGCGCGGCGAGGGCGACATGCTGCAAGACCAGGCTTATTTCCGCCGGCTGGGGGTTGCCTACGACGTCCAGGGCCTGTTGGGCGTACTGCGTGACCACAAGCCCCGGTCGGCGATGCCACTGGCATGCCACGCCCTGGCGGACCTCCAGGCCACCGAGGCCGTGCCGGTCCTCAAGGCGCTGGCCGACTTCTCGATCCAGGACGTCAAGGCCACCTCGGTCCTGGCCGTGGCCCGTCTCTGCGGAGCCGACGCGACGGACTGGCTCACCGAATGCCTGGTGCGCAAGGGAACATCCAAGAGCTATGTGCTCTGGGCCCTGGCGGCCGTGGCCGACCCGCGCGCCTGGCCGGCCGTGCAGGCCTGGACTGCGCCCTTGATCCGCAAGCTGGAGCGCAAGCCCGAGGGGCCCGTGCTGTCCAATCTGGTGTTTGCCATTGCCTACATCGAACAGGTGGCGGACATCTACCCCGAGGCCACCGGTCTGCTGGAGCGCTTTGCGGCCGTCGCGCAGACGCTGCCCCCCGGTGATCTGACGGAGTTTCGGCACTTCACGCGCCTGTTTGCCCGCAGCGCTGCCACCACCGGCCCTGCGCCCAACTGGTTGGCGCAGGTGATGGCGGCCCTCCCTTCAGGGGGCGGGCGGTGCCAGCCGGGCCCGGACATCGGCCGCATAGGTCCGTCCGACCTTGGTGATCATGCCCCCGGGGAACACGACGCTCAGTGAGGCGTAGCGGCCGACCGCCACATGCGAGATGGCGCCCAGGCGCACCAGCGTGCTGCGGTGGATGCGCAGGAACTCCCCTGCCGGCAGGCTGCGCTCCAGCTCCGACAGGCTCTCGTTGTGCAGGTAGTCGCGGCCATCGGCATGGATGCGCGCGTAGTCGCGTTCGGCCTGGATGTGGGTGATGCTGCTGCACGGGATGCGCAGGTAGTTGGGGCCCGCTTTCACCCACAGGTCTCTGCTGCCTGCGCTGCGGTGTGCGGCGGCGCTGCGCAGGCTGGCGACGACTTCCTCCAGTTCGGTGATCCGCTCCTGGCGGCTGTGCGACAGCACGGCCTGGCGCGCCCGCTCCAGGGCCAGGTGCAGGCGCACCGGGTCGATGGGCTTGGTCACGTAGTCCACCGCGTTCGCATCGAAGGCGCGGCAGGCCTGGTCGTCGAAGGCGGTCACGAAGACGATGGCCGGCGCCGGTGCGGGCAGGCGGGCCACCAGGTCGAAGCCGCTGCCCCCGGGCATCTGGATGTCCAGCAGGACGATCTGCGCGTCGAAATCGGCCAGCCTGGCAAGGGCCTGCTGCACCGTGCCTGCCTCCTCGACCGCGCCAACCCACTGCAGGCGCTGCAGTTGCCGGACGGCCCTGCGCCGCGCCAGGGGCTCGTCGTCCACGACCAGCACATTCATGATGGCGCTCATCCGGTTCTCCAGGGCAGTTCGATCTCGGCGCGAAAGCGGCCGTCCACGGTGCTGGCGCTGAAACGCCCGGCATCGCCAAAGCGCATGCGCAGGCGGTCGGCCACATTGCGCAGGCCGATGCCCAGGCCAACCACCGGGCCGGCCGGCGAGCGCGCGGCCGCCAGGTCGTTCTCGACGACAAGCCGCAGAACGTCGTGCTGGCGTAGCGCGCGAATACTGATGCGCGTGTGGGCCGCCGACTGGCCCACGCCGTGCTTCACGGCATTCTCGATCAGCGGCTGCAGGATCAGGCTGGGCACGAGCGCCTGCCGCACTTCGTCGCAGGCCTCCACCTGGAAGCCCATGCGGTCGGAGAAGCGCTCCTGCTCGATCTCCAGGTAGTCCTGCTGCAGCACCAGCTCGTCCGCCAGCGTGACGTCCTGCAGGGGATCGATGGTCAGCGTGGTGCGCAGGAACATCGACAGCGACAGCAGCATGCGGCTGGCGCGTGCGGTGGCGCCTTCCTCGACCAGGCCGGCAATGGAGTTGAGGGTGTTGAACAGGAAGTGCGGGTTGGCCTGGTAGCGCAGCGCGCGCATCTGGGCGAGCAGGGCCTCCTCGCGGGCGGCGGCCAGGCTGCGTTCGCGGTCGCGCACCTCGAAGGCGTAGACCATGGACACATACAGGCACGACCAGCCGAAGAACATCGCCATGCTCGACACCATGGTGAAGCCGAAGTTGCGCCATTCGAAGGCGGGCACCTCGGGTGCCACATGGAAGCTGTAGACCTGGAAGTCCAGCAGGCTGTACAGCGGCGCACAGGCCATGGACAGCACGAAGGCCATGGCTGCCTTGAACAGGATGCCGCGCTGCCGCATCCAGAACAGCAGTGCCGACATGCCCACGGTGAGCAGGGCGCCGAAGCTGTTGAGCACCAGCTTGCCCGGGAAGGATGCGAGCGGGTCGACCCCGGCAATCCCCCACAGGATGCTGTCGCTCAGCAGCACGGCGCTCCAGAACACTGCGGCCAGCTTGGCGGTGGTGCCGGGCAGGCCCGCCCACGGGCCGCGCGCCAAAGCGGCGGCATCGCTCTGGGCGGCCGTGGTGTCGTTCGTCGACGGTTTCGATCCGTTCGTCGAAATGGGCATGGCTTCGTCGGGCAAGGGAAGTCGTTGGAATTTCCGGGCAGGGGAACCTCGCCAAGAATTCTCCCCGGTCCTCCTTCTTGCGGGAATGGGGCCGCCAACAACCTGTTGCAGGCGATGGATTCTGGTCCGTCCCGGCCCCACCTGCCATTGCCATGGATCTGACGCTTGCGCCTTTTCGTGAATCGCTGGAGCAACTGCTGCACAGCCCCGACCTGCCCCGCCTGCATGCAGGGGTGCAGCGGCTGGCGCAGGCGCTCGGGTTCGAGCACTTCATCTACGCCTTGCGGGTGCCCGAGCACTTTGCGCAGTCGAGCGTGCTGCTGGTGGATGGTTACCCCCCGGGCTGGACGGGCCACTACATGGCCCAGGCCCTGCACGTGCACGACCCCGTTCTGCGCTACTGCAGCCGCAGCATTCTGCCCGTGCTGTGGCACCAGTTGCCTGGGGAGGGCATGGGCCCCGGCGCCGCGCGGGTCATGGGCGAGGCGGCCGAGCACGGGCTGCGCACCGGGCTGAGCGTGCCCCTGCACACGCCCCATGGCGAAGTCGGGATACTGAGCGGCACGGTGTCGCGCGTGGGCGCCGGGGCCCGGGCCGACATGGCCCAGGTGCAGGCGCATGCGCACCTGCTGGCCAGCCATGTGCACGAGGCCATGCGGCGCCTTGCGCCCATGCCGCTCACGCGACCGACCCTGAGCCCGCGCGAGCAGCAGTGCCTGCGCTGGGCCGCCGATGGCAAGACCTCCTGGGAGATTTCGTGCCTGCTGCACATCTCCGAGCGCACGGCCAATTTCCACCTCCAGGCCATCGCGCAGAAGCTCGGGGTGTTCAGCCGCCAGCACGCCATTGCGCGCGCCTTGCTGCTCGGCCTCATCCAGCCCAGTCCCTTCTGATCCTCCGCCCGCCTGCCCTTGCAGGCGGCTTGACTTTGTCGAGCTAAATACATAGCATGATATATATCAAAGGAGAATCATGGTCCAGGACACCGTCAAGGAACTCGGCTTCCTCACCCTCGGCACGCGCTTTCGGCGCATCGGGGAGTCGCTGCAGGCGCAGACCCAGGCCCTCATGGCGCAGCATGGCATCGACCTGCCCGCGGCCCACTTTCCGCTGCTCGCGGCACTCGACCGGCATGGCCCGCTGGGCGTGGGCGAACTGAGCACTGCGGTCGGCGTCAGCCAGCCCGTGGTCACGCGCTCGCTGCACGGGCTGCAAGCCAGCGGCCTGGTGGAATCGCACGCGCTGGCGCAGGACCGGCGCATCCGCAAGGTGCAGCTCAGCGAGGCCGGGCTGGCCCTGGTCGAGCGGGCCCGGCGCGAGGTCTGGCCCGTGATCGAGGCCTCCGTCGCGCAGATCTGCGCGCCGCTGCAGGGGCCGCTGCTCGACCAACTCGCCGCCCTGGAAGCGGGCCTCGCACACACCTCGCTGCTGCAGCGTGCTGCAGCCACCTTCGCGGCCCAACCCGCACGACCCTCGACCCACAAGGCACCCCGATGAACACCCTCCTTGACCGCCCCGTGTGGGCTTCGCTGCTGCACGCACCGCAACTCGCCGAAGGCGGCGACCTGGCCCGGCGCTACCGGCGCGATGTGAACCTGTTCGCGTCTGCGCGCGACGATGGCGCCGCCAGTCTGGCGGCGCTGGCCGCCCTGGTGGGCGCGGGGGAGTCGGTCTACCTGGCGCAGGTGGCACCGGTCCAGGTGCCGCAGGGCCTGCAGCTCGTGCGCAGCGCCCAGGGGGTGCAGATGCTGGCGATGCGGGCCGTCGTGCCCGTGGACGGCCCCGAGGCCGTGGTGGTGCTCGGCGAGGCCGATGCGCCCGAGATGCTGGCCCTGGCGCAATTGACCGAGCCCGGCCCCTTTTTGCCGCGCACGCACAGCATGGGCCGCTTTGTCGGCGTGCGGATCGATGGGCGCCTGGCCGCGATGGCCGGCGAGCGCATGCGTTTCGCGGGCGCCACGGAGGTCAGCGGGGTCTGCACCCATCCCGACTTCCGCGGCCGGGGTCTCGCGCGCCGGCTGTCGGCCGTGGTGGCGCATGCCATCCAGCAGCGCGGCGAGCAGGCCTTTTTGCATGCCTGGGTCAGCAACCGCGCGGCGATCACGCTCTACGAGGGTCTGGGCTTCGAGACGCGCACGGAAATCCAGGTGGCCGTGCTCGGACGCTAGAACCGGTTCACGCCAGCTTCGGGGAGCGCACGGAATCGGCCATGACAAAGCGCCGCTTCCCGGCTTCCTTGGCCCGGTACATGGCATTGTCGGCTTCCTGCAGCAGGGCCTCGCAGCTGGCCAGGCCGGTGGTGGTGTGCGGGCCGTAGCTGGCACCGCCGATGCTGGCAGAAATCTGCAGCGTCAGACCCCCGATCAGGAACGGCGAGGACAGGCTTTCCACCAGCTTGCCGGCCACCTTGGCCGTGCCGCGCAGGCCCGGCTGGACCAGGGCCACGGCGAATTCGTCGCCCCCCAGGCGCGCGACCAGATCGCCGCCGCGCACCCCTTGCACCAGCCGCTGGGCCACCTGCTGCAGCAGCACATCGCCGACTGCGTGGCCATGGGTGTCGTTGACACCCTTGAAACCATCAAGGTCGACGAACAGGATGGAGACATCACCGCCGTTGCGGTGGGCCTGTGCGAGCTGCTGCTGCACGATCTGGCGGAACAGCGCGCGGTTGGCCAGGCCGGTCAGCATGTCGTGGTGGGCCTCGTGCTTGGCCGTGTCCAGCAGCTGCGCCGCCTGGCTCAGGGCATGGCCGACCTTGTCGGCCTCCGTCAGACCGAGCGGCGGCACCAGGACGGGCGCGCCTGAGCCCAGGGCCAGTGCCGGCTCGGTCAGGGCCTGCACGGCGTTGGCGATGGAGCCGCCGATGCGCCAGGCCAGGAGCAGGCTGGCGGCCAGCATCAGCACCAGGCCCGCCAGCAGCCAGGCGACGGTGCGCAGCAGCGGGATGCTGAGGCTGCTGCTGGGGATGCCGATGGAGACCGCCCAGCCCGTGGTCGGCGAGCGGCTGAAGGCCGAGAGCACGGGAATGCCCTCCAGCGTCACGGCGTCCACCGAATCCTCGTCCACCTGGGCCAGCCGCTGCAGTATCCGCGGGGCGCCCTTGGCCCCGACGAAGCGCCGCATCTCGTGGCTGCGCGCGACGATGGTGCCTTCCGCATCGTAGATGGAGACGATCCAGTCCGGGGCCAGGTGCTGGTTGCTCAGCAACTGGGTCAACCGCTCCGGCCACAGGCTGGCCCGGAGCAGCTGCTCCGCACCAGGAAGCTTGCCGGCCGCTCTGGGCGCCACGGGCACCGCGATGGTGACGGTGGTCTCCTTCTCGAAACGGGCCTGCAGGAAGGCCGCTTTCGAGAGCGCTGTGGCCGGGCGTGGACTTTGGGAGGGGGGCGTGGCCGGGGTGCCCGGCGGCAGCCGGGTGTCCATCAGCACGCTGCCATGCTGGTCCTCCAGCGCGAGGGCCGCCACATGCAGGTGGCCCAGTGCATCCTCGGCCTGCAACTGGAAGGCGGGCAGGTTGCCGGCCAGCAGCAGCCGCGACGTGGACAGCACGCGCAGGCCCGATTCGATGCCGGCGAGGTCCCTGTCGACGGTGGCGATGATGGCGCGCGCCGTGACCACCAGCGCCCGGGCCTGTTGCTCGCGCAGCCGCTGGTAGTCGTAGACCATGACCACCACGGCCATCAGGGACACGGGCAGGCTGGCCGCCACGACCAGGAACACCAGGCGCGAGCGGATGGTTGGCGGCATGGCCCCGTACACCGAAATCAGCAGCGTCGTGACCAGGAACAGCGCGGCCAGCCCGCTGATGGAAAAGCCCAGCCAGCTGCCGCCAATGCCCGTGGGCAAGGCCCCGCAGATGCTGCCGGGGGCGAAAATGGCGGCCGCCATGCCGGTGTAGTGCATGCCGGCAATGGCGCTGCCCATGACCAGGGCGCTGGCCGTCTTTTTGCGAAAGCCCGTGAGCACGGTCTCGTGGCGCAGGCGAAAGCAGATCAGCAGCGCGGCCGTCGAGGCGCCGATGGCGAACAGGATGGAGAGGGCGAACAACCAAGGGTCGTAGGCGATGCGCGGTCGCATCTGCATCGCCTCCATGCCCAGGTAGTGCATGGCGGCAATGCCCAGGCCCATGAGGGCGCCCGCCCCCAGCAGGCGCTGCCCGCCCAGGTGCGGCCGGCTGACCGTGTACAGGGCCAGGGCCGAGGACAGCACGGCGACCAGCCAGGAAGCCAGCGTGGTGCCGGCCTCATAGGCCAGCGGCACCGGCAGCGAGAAGGCCAGCATGCCGACGAAGTGCATGGACCAGATGCCGGTGCCCATGGCCAGGGCGCCGCAGCCCAGCCACAGCAGCGCGCGGCGCGCGCTGCCGACGGCCGCGGCCACCCGCGAGGCCATGTCCAGCGCCACGAACGAGGCCACCACCGCGGTGGCGACCGAGAGCAGGACCAGGACCGGGTCGTAGCTACCCTGCATGGGGGGCCGGGGTTCGGCCCCTGCGGGGCGCTGCAGGCATGCGCTGACTCATTGACACCTCCCGTGGAAACTGCGGGGATACCCTTGTCGGACAGCCATGCTAGCGGTTCCCCGCGGTGTCTGAAAGCTTTGCTTTGCACACCGGCACCGGGGCCGGTGCCGTGCCTCAGAACCGGTAGGTCGAGGTCAGCGCATAGGTGCGCCCCTGGCCATAGAAGCAGTCGCCGCGCGCCAGGCACTGGGTGATGTGCACCTTGTCGGTCAGGTTGGTCACGTTGAAGGCAATGCGCCAGTCGCCCGCGTCGTAGGCCAGCAGGGCATCGGCCAGCGTGGCAGAAGGCGTGCTGATGGCGGAGCTGCCACTCCACTGCGAGCCGGTGTGGCGCACGCCGACGCCCACGGTCCAGCCGCCGCGCCCTTCGCTGGCAAAGCGGTGCGACAGCCAGGCCGAACCCGTCTGCTTGGGCACGCTGGCCACGGGCAGGCCCTGGTCGCCGGCGTTGCTGCGGGCGATCTTGGCGTCGGTGTAGCCATAGGCCAGGGTCAGGTCCCAGTGGCTTGCCAGGCTGGCGGTGAGCTCGGCATCCAGGCCGTTGACCTTGACCTCGCCGATCTGCAGGCTGTTGAGCGGGTTGGCCGGGTCGTTGGTCTTGCGGTTGGTCTCGCGCAGCTGGTAGGCTGCCACGAAGGCCGAGATGCCCTGGCCTGGCGGTTGCCACTTCACACCCGCCTCCCACTGCTTGCCGCGCGTGGGTTTGTAGGGCGTGCCGTAGACGTCCAGGCCGCCCAGCGGCTGGAAGGATTCGGAGTAGCCCACATAGGGTGCCCAGCCGCCGTCCATCTGGTAGGTGACGCCGGCGCGCTTGGTCCAGGCCTTGTCGTCCACCGCGGCTGCGGGGCGGCCCTCGGTGTCGGTCTTGGCGCTGTCGTGGCGCAGGCCCAGGGTGGCCGTGAAGCGGCCCCAGGTGATCTGGTCCTGGGCATAGAAGCCGAGCTGGCGCTGGGCCACGCCGGGCTGGCGCACCAGGGCCGAGGCACTGGGCGCGGTGAAGTTGCCGTACACCGGGTTGTAGACGTCGATGGACGGGGCCACGGCACGCCAGGCCGACTGGCCCGAGTGGTTGCGCTGCACGTCCAGGCCGGCCAACAGCGTGTGCTGCGTGGCGCCCGCGTTGAGCTTGCCTTCGAGCTGCGTGTCGATGAGCAGCATGCGGCCGGTGTTGAGGTTCCATACCGCGTCGCGCACCACGGTGCGGTTGTCGCTGTTGAACACCGGGCGCGCAGGGCGGCCGGTGGCGGCATTGGCCGTGAAGCTGGTGTAGATGGTGCGGTAGTCGACCTCGGTCACGGTGCGGCGCAGGTTCTGGCGCACGGTCCAGCCATCGTTCAGGCGGTGGCTGAACAGGTAGCCCCAGGAGCTGTTCTCGGTGTCGAAGGCGTCCCAGCCCGGCTCGCTGATGAAGGTCGAGCGCGGAATCTGGCCGTACTGGTTGGGCAACTGCGTGCCCTGCCAGGGGAAGAAGCCGATCAGCGAACCGCTCTTGTCCTTCTGGTGCAGGCCCTGCAGCGTGAGCGAGGTGTCGGCGCTGGGGCGCCAGGTCAGCGAGGGGGCGAGCACCACGCGGTCGTCGTCCACATGGTTCACCTGGGTGCCGCTGTCGCGCCCCACGGCCACCAGGCGGTACAGCCACTGGCCATTGGCATCGAGCGCGCCGCTCAGGTCGGCGGCGATCTGCTTGCGTGCGTGGCTGCCCACCTGCACCTGCACTTCGCGTGCGGTCTCGGCCTGGGGGCGCTTGCTCGTGAGGTTGAGCACGCCGCCCACGCTGCCCTGGCCGTACAGCACCGAGGTCGGGCCGCGCAGGAACTCCACGCGCTCCAGCGTATACGGATCGGGCCGGCTGCTGTTGTAGGTGCCGTAGGTGCGCAGCAGGCCGTCCTGGTACTGCGAGACGGTGGCGCCGCGCGCGCTGAAACTGTCCACGCGGCTGTCGAAGTAGTTGGAGACTGCGCCCGCGGTGTAGGCCGTGACCTGGCGCAGGGTCTGCACGCCCTGGGCCTCCATCTGGTCGCGCGTCACCACGCTGATGGCCTGCGGGGTCTCGAGCAGCGGTGTGTCGGTCTTGGTGGCGCTCAAGCCACGCTTGGCCACGAAGCCGGAAACCGGGGCGGTGGGGTTTTCGCGCTCGGCGCCGGACTGCACGGTCACGGGGGCCAGCGTGGCTTCAGCGGCCGCCGGTGCTGCGGTCTGGGCCTGCGCACAGGCGCTGCAGGCCACCAGGAAGGCGGCCTGGGCAATGGTGGTGCGCGGAAGCCGCGCGAGGTGGTGGGTTGGCATGGTCGTCGATGGCAAAGGTTCGGCCCGCGGCCGGGCGGCAGCGAAGGCGGGTTGGCTAGGGGTGGCGGTGCACGGCCGCAGCCGGGTGCAGCAGCGGGTGCGCGCGGTCCGGTGGCCGTGGTGGGGGAAACGGGCTGCGCGCAGTGGCGCAAGCCCGGGGGGCCCTGCAGGCTGCATGGCCTTGCGGCCGCCTGGAGGGACGCTGCTGTCAGTGCTTTTCGGGTGCGGGTGGCAGCGGTGGCGAGACGGCGCCTTCGGCCTGCACGAAGCTCAGTGTGGTCACGTAGCTGGCTTCACCGTACTTCTCACCCTGGGCTTCGCCGGGCGTCTTGTCGGTGTGGTGCACTTCGGCCACGTACTGGCCCTTCCAGGGGGTCAGGAAATCCACCGTGCCGTCGTCGGCGGACTGGGCTTCGCGGCTCCAGCCGGCGGGCGAGACCAGTTGCACCTTGGCCTTGGGCAGCGGCTTGCCGTTGAACACGACCTTGAGCTGGCCGGGCTTGCCGGTGGGCACCAGGTCCAGCGCCTGGCCGGGCGCCACGGGCTGGGCCAGGCTCGCGACCCAGCGGGCCGAGGGCTGCCAGTACATGGCGGGCAGGTTGCGCTTGCTGCGGTCGATCAGCGGGTAGGTGGCGGCGGCGAACAGCGTGTCGGCGTTGCCGGTCACGGTGTAGGCGAAGGCGTCCTTGGTGAGCTTGCCCTCGACCTTCTGGCTGGCGGTGCCGGCGCGTTGCTCGAGCACGGGCACGCCCTTGAACTTGTCCAGCGCGCCCGGCGAGGTTTCGCGCAGGTTGTCGTTGAACTCGCCGAAGTGCAGGCGGACCTGGCCGCCGCCGGCATTTTCGAGCCAGACTTGGTGGGCGTTGGCGGAGGTGGCGGCTGCTGCCACCAGGGCGATGGCGGCGGCGGTGCGAAGTGTCAGGGTCATGGTGAGATGCCTTTGAAGTGAGAGGGTTGGTAAATGAGAACGATGGTGATTATCGTTGTACTTTACAAATCTACCTGTGCCGACAGGGAGACGGTGCGCGGGCGGCCCAGGTAGGTGCCGTTGAGCCAGTATTGCTTGTCGGTGAGGTTGGCCACCGACAGGCGCCAGACCACGGGCTTGCCCGCCACCTTGGCGGCATAGCGCAGCCCGGCATCGAGCAGCGTGTAGGCGGGCAGCTGCTGGGTGTTGAGGGCGTCGCGCTGCTGCTTGCCGGTGTAGAGCAGGCCGCCCGTGAGCGCGAGGCCGGGCACGGCGGCGATGTCCTGCTCGGCGTAGAGCTTGGCCTGGACCTCGGCGACGTTGGCGGGCGTCTTGCCCTGCAGCGCCGGGTTGGCCGTCTGCCGGGTCACCTGGGCGTCCAGCAGGGTGACGCCGCCCCACAGCGTGAGCCCGGGCAGGGCGCGGCCGCTGGCGGTGAATTCAAGCCCCTTGTGCACCTGGCGGCCGTCCTGCACGTACACCGGCGCGGCGGGGTTGGTGGTGGTGTCGGTGTACTGCAGGCCCTTGTCGATCTGGAACAGGGCCCCGGTCAGCAGCATGTGGCCGAGTTCGGCCTTGATCCCGAGTTCCGCCTGTTTGGACAGCAGGGGCGGCAGAACGGCGCCCGCATTGACCACGGCGCGCCCGCCTGCGGTCAGCGGCGCGGTGCCGCCCTTCTCCAGGCTCTCCATGTAGTTGGCATAGAGGGTGATGTGCTCGCGCGGCTTGAACAGCAGCGCCACCGAGGGCGTGGTGCGGCTGTCGCCATAGCGTGCCGTGGCGGCGCCCGCGGCGTTGTAGCTGGTGTCCGTGATGCTGGCGTGCGTGAGGCCGACCAGGGCCGACCACTGCGCGTTGAATTCCACATGGTCGCCCAGCACCCAGTTGCCGTAGCGCGAGCGCTGGGCGATGTACTTGGGGCCCGCGATGCTGAAGGCCGGGGCGGTGAGCGCCGTGGGCGCGGCGATGTCCATGGGCGCCGAGGTCAGCGTGGCCCAGCCGCCCGCCGAACTCAGGAAGGGGGTGCGCTCATCGTGGTCGCCATACCATCCTGCCGTGAGCTTGTGGCGCACACTGCCGGTCTGCAGCTTGCCGTCCACCAGCGCGAAGCCGCCCAGCGCCTTGACGTCGGGGTAGTCCCAGGCGCTGGCCTGCACGCGGTAGCGGCCCGGGGCGCCGGTCACGAAGAGGTTGTTGGCGGCGATGAGGTCGATGTCGCTCTTGCGCTGCGTGAGGCCGGTGCGCACGGTCAGCGCCTCGCTGGTGCGCCAGGTCAGGCGAGCGCCCCACTGGGTCTGCGTGGTGTCGGTGCGCGTGAAGGGCTGGCCATAGGCGCGGTGCAGGTCGGGTGCGGCGGGAAACGCGGCCCCGGGGTCCACGTCCCAGAAGGGCTCGGTACCCTGCATGTGGTAGGTGCTGCGCGAAGCATCGAACTGCAACTGCAGGCGGTCGCTGAGGTTCCAGTCGAGCGCGCCGCTCACCAGGCCGCGGCGCAGGGATTGGCCGTCAAGCCGCAGGTCGCCGTCCTGCGCCACCGCGTTCAGGCGGTAGGCCAGCCGGCCATCGGCGTCCAGCGCACCGCCGAAATCGCCATGCACGCGCAGGTTGCTGCCTTCGGTGATGCCGGCGGTCACGCGCGCCAGCGGCTGGTAGACGGGGCGCTTGAGCACGTAGTTGATGGTGCCGCCTACGTTGCCGCTGCCATAGAGAAAGCCCGACAGGCCGGTCAGCACCTCGATGCGCTCCTTGTCCTCCAGGTCCGTGTTCACATAGGTGGTGGTGCTGGGAACGCCGTCGATGCGCTTGGTGGAGCCCACGCTGAAGCCGCGCATGGCGACGCTGGTGAAAAAGCGCGACTGCGGCCCCTGCAGCTGTACCACGGGGTTGTAGCGGAAGGCGTCATCGGGCTTGCTGGCCTGCAGGTTCTGCAGCAGCTCGCTGGTGGTCACATTGACCGAGAACGGCGTATCGAGCAGGGGCAGGTCGGCCAGGGGGCCGAGCTGGCGCACCTGGGCGGGGCGGTAGCCCTGGGCCGCGGCGCCATCGCGCTCGCTGGCGGCTTCCTGGATCTTGACCTCGGGCAGGGCCTGCTGGGCCTGGGCCGTGGCGGCCAGGCCGAGCAGCGCGGCCATCACGGGTGTCAATGTGCGTGGCATGGCAGTGTCATCTCTTGGGAAAAAGGCACGCAGGCCCGAAGGCGCGTGCCGTGGCTCACGAAAAATGGCTGCCTGTGCGAAACGCTGCGGTGGTTCGCGTTGGTGGCTGGAAAAATGCGCGGGAGCGGCATGCGCTCCCGCGGACGGGCAGGGTGGCGCCTGTCAGAAATCGACGCTGGCACTCAGTGTGAAGGCTCGCGGTGCACCCACCACCAGGTAACCCGAGCCGGGGTAGCCGCCCACCGAGGCCCAGTAGTTCTTGTTGGTCGCGTTGTCGATGCGTGCACGCAGCGTGACCAGCTTGCCGCCCACCTCGGTCAGGTAGCGGGCGCCCAGGTCCAGCCGGTTCCAGCCGGCCACGCGCAGGGTGTTGGTGGCGTTGGCGTAGCTCGATCCGGTGTGCACCAGGCGGCCGTCCAGCGCCAGGCCGCGCACGCCGGGCACATCCCACTCCAGGCCCAGGTTGGCCTGCAGCTTGGGCACGCCGATCACGCGCTGGCCTTCGGTGCTTGCCACGCCCGTGCGCTCCTGCTTGGCATTGAGCCAGGTGGCGCCGCCCAGCACGCGCAGGCCGGCCACGGCTTCGCCCTGCACGGCCAGCTCCAGGCCCTGGTGGCGGTCCTTGCCGCTGGCACTGAAGATGTTCGCTGCGTCGACTATCGAGCGCGGCTTGTCGGTGGAGAACAGGGCCACGCTGCCGCCCACACGGCCGCCGTCGTACTTCACGCCGATCTCCTTCTGCTTGGAGACATAGGGGGCCAGCATGGTGCCGCGGTTGGCCGCCGTGGCGGGCGCGGTATCGCCCTGGCTCAGGCCCTCGGCGTAGTTGGCATACACCGACAGGCTCTTGTCCACCTTGTACAGGGCGCCCAGCAGGGGGCTGGTGCGGTCCTGCTCGTAGCGCGAGGTCTGGATGCCGGTGTTGTAGGCATAGTTGGCGATATCGAACTTCTGGTGGCGCACACCCAGCGTGACCAGCAGGCGGTTGTCCAGCATCGAGAGCGTGTCGCCCAGCGCCACGCTGCTCATGCGGGTACGGCCGTTGGTCAACGGATTGCTCATCACGCTGCCCTTGACGGCCGTTGCGCTGAAGGCGGGAAAAGCCGAGAACACAGGGTTGTAGAGGTTCGTGGCCTGCGTGTTGCCCGAGTCGAAGATGTAGGCGTTCTTCTTGTCCAGGCTGAACGTGGAGGCCGCGAGCACCCACTCATGGCCGATGCCGCCGGTCTGCAGCTTGCCGCGCAGGCCGACCTCGCCGGTGTTCACATTGTCCTTGCGGGCGTTGTCGAAGCGGTAGGTCGTGGCCGCTCCGGTGCTGCCGTTGGACACCGAGAGGTTGGCCAGCGAGTTCAGTTCCTTGCCGCTGCGGGCACCGGCGGCAGCCCAGGCGGTGATGTTCTGGTTGATGTCCCATTCGCCGCGCAGCGTGCCGAAGGTGTCGCGCTCGTTGGAGAAGGACCAGGGCTGCGCGAAGTTGCTGTTGCCGTCCGGTGCGGTGGGCACCACGGTCACGGCACCGCCCAGGGTGACGTTGGTGCGCGTGCGGTTGAGCTTGTGATCCTGCCAGCCGATGTCTCCCGACAGGCGCACGTCGCGGCTGCGCCAGTCCAGGCCCACGGCGGCCAGGCCGAGCTTGGCCTTTTCGTTGTCGATGGCCGTGCCGCCGTTGTGCGAGGCCACGTTGACGCGGATGCCGGTGTTGCCGTCAGGCCCGAAGCGGCGCGCGATGTCGGCCGCCACGTCGCTGTGGCCGCCGCTGCCGGCGCCCACGCTGACCCGGTTCAACGGCTCGTTGGGGGCGCGCTTGGGCAGCAGGTTGATGGCGCCGCCCAGGCCACCACCACCGGGGTTGGCACCGTTCAGGAAGGACGAGGCGCCGCGCAGCACTTCCACGCGCTCGAACAGCTCGGTGGCGATGTATTGGCGTGGCAGCAGGCCGTACAGGCCGTTGTAGGCCGTGTCGTCCGAGCCCAGGATGAAGCCGCGGATGAAGTACGACTCCTGGAAGTTGCCGAAGCCGCGCGCCACGCGCACCGTGGGGTCGTTCTGCAGCACGTCGCCCACGCTGCGGGCATGGCGGTCCTGGATCAGCTCGTTGGTGTAGCTGATGGTGGAGAACGGCGTCTCCATCGCGTCGCGCGTGCCCAGGATGCCGACGCGGCCGCCGCGTGCCACCTGGCCACCCGCATAGGCGGGCGACAGGCCTTGGGCCGAGGCGTCGGCGCTGGCATTCACGGTGACGGTGGAGAGCGTCTTGTCATTGCCGGCAGCGGTCTGCGCGAGTGCGGCAGGCAGGGCAAACATGCACAGCAGGGCCGCGGCCAGGGCCGCCGGTGTGGGTGCAAACAGAGGGGTGCGTGTGGTGTCGTGCATGGTGGCTGGGAACAAGTCGAAGAGCGGTGGATCTCAGGAAGGGGTGGAGTCGGCGTCGCTGCCGTCGTCGCCCGCTGTTGCGGTGGGTGTGTGGGTGGGGGTGGGCCGCCAGGCGAACCAGGCCATCACGGCCACAGGCACGCCCAGACCGGCCCAGGACCACCAGTCGCCCCAGGTGTCCGAAATGAGCGCGGTGGCCAGGCCGCTGGCGGTGAGCAGCCCGAGCACGATGGGCCAGCCCCAGAGGGTGCGAAACGGTGTGGAGGCGTTCCTGCTCATGCCGCGCGCTCCGGGTTGGCGGCCAGGGAGGCTGCGGCATTGGCGGGCAGGGCCGTGGAGGCTGCTGCTGGCGCGGCAGCCTGCGCGGGCGCCTTGCGGCGCAGCCACAGGTACAGGCCGCTGCCCAGCACGATGATGGTGGCGATGTCCAGCAGCGCCCAGAGGATCTTCATGGGCATGCCGCCGTAGTCGCCGAAGTGCAGCGGCTGCGAGACCAGCAGCGCCGTGAGGTACCAGGGCAGTTGCGGCGCGGCCGTGATCTGGCCGCTGTGGGCATCGACCAGGATGGGCTGCAGCAAGCGCGAGGTGAGTGGCTCGGCGCCGCGCACGAAGACGGTGTTGTGGTGCGGGCTCGAAAACGCAGTGCCCGGGAAAGCGATGAACGACAGCTTGGTGCCTGGCGCGTGCGCACGCGCCACGTCCACCGCCTGCTGCAGCGGGCCGCGCTCTGCCATGGCGATCACGGGCTTGCCTTTGTAGGGCGCGAGCAGGGTGGACAACTGGTCGTACTGCCAGTATTTGATCATCAGGTCGGCCCAGGTGTTGATCATGCCGGTGGCGCCCACCACCAGGGCCCAGACCAGGGTGACGATGCCCAGCAGGTTGTGCAGGTCCAGCCACTTCACGCGCGTGGAGCGGTCGCGCCGCACCTCGCCGAAGCGCAGCTTGCGCATGAACGGCGCGTACAGCACCACCCCGGTGACGATGGCCACCAGCAGCAACAGGCCCATGAAGCCCAGGAAGAGCTTGCCCGGCAGGCCCGCGAACAGGTCCACGTGCAGGCGGAACATCAGGTTCATGAAGCCCTGGTTGGTGGGGATGTCGGACAGCACCTTGGCCGTGCGCGCATCCACTGCCACGGACTTGAAGTCTTCGGTCGGGTCGGGCGTGTGGGTGAGCGTGACGAACCAGACCTTGTCGTCATCCTCGGCCTGCGAGACGAACTGCACCATGCGCTCGGGGTGCACGGCCTTGGCGGCGGCGATCACCGTGTCGAGGCTGGCGCGGGGCGTGCTGTCGGGCATGGCGGGGGCCTCGACCTCGGTGCCCAGCAGGTGGCCGATCTCGTGGTGGAAGATCAGCGGCAGGCCGGTGAGGCACAGCAGCAGCATGAAGACCGTGCAGATGAGGCTGGACCACTTGTGGGTCCAGGACCAGCGGCGGATGGCGGTGGGTGACAGCATGGTGCAGGGCTTCGCAGGCCGGACAAGCTTGGAAACGTGGAAACGTGGAAACGTGGAAACAGGGCGATGGAAGAAGCCCCCGCGGCGGCGTGCCGGGGGGGCTTGGTGCGTCGATTTTACGATGCAAGTAAGAATGATTTGCTTTTGCGTTATTTTTGTATTGTTGTTTTGATGTCAAAAAGGGCCCGGGGCCCCTGGGTGCGCCGGGCCCTGCCCAAGGCGTTCCGGGCGCTCAGTAGCGCGCCTTGAGCGACAGCGTCACACGGCGCGGCTCGCCGTAGAAGTTCTGGCGCGCAATGCCCGAGACCTTTTCGTAATAGGTCTTGTCGAACAGGTTGTCCACCGAGAGGTTCAGCGCCAGCTGGTCGTTGATCTGGTAGCCCACCTGCGCGCTGGCCAGCACGTAGTCACCCGAGGTGATGCGCAGCGCGCCGCTCTGCGCAAAGAAGTCGCTGCGGTAGGAGAGGCCGCCGCCGATGCTGAAGCCGCGCAGCGCGGGCGAGGTGAAGGCGTAGCGTGTGAAGATGTTCACGCTGTGGCGCGGCGTGACAGGACTGAAAATCTGGCCGACCTGGGCCACGGGTGCCTTGAGGTAGAGCGTGTCGTTGTAGGCGTAGCCGGCCACCACGTCCCAGCCCGGCTGGGGCTGGCCGCTGACTTCGGCCTCGAAGCCCTGCGAGCGCACCTTGCCGGCGGCGATGGAGGCGTTGGCCACGTTGGGGTCGGCCATGGCGCGGTTCTCGTCGATGATGCGGAAGATGGCGGCATGCGCCTGCAGGCGCTTGTCCAGGAACTCGCCCTTCACGCCCACTTCCACCTGCTTGCCGGTGCGCGGGTCGAGCAGCTTCTTGGCCGCATCGAGCTGGCTCTGCACCACGAAGGTTTCGGAGTAGCCGGCATAGGCCGTGTACTGCGGGTGGAAGTCCCAGAGCACGGCCACCGAAGGCACGAACTGGCGGCCCGGGTCGGCCACGCTGGTGGCGGCGCCGGTGCTGGTGCTGCGCGTGACCGCGTCGGCCCAGCTCAGGCGGCCGCCGGCCAGCAGCTTGACGGAGTCGGCCACGCTGATCTGGGCCTGGCCGTATAGCGCCTTCTCGGTGCGCGTGGTGATGGCCGTGTAGCCGGGCAGTTGGATGTCGGGGTAAGCCTGGGCGTAGTTGGGCGCGAGCAGGTTGACCTGGTAGCTCGGGCCGTAGCCGTAGTTGTTGTCGTAGCTCTTGTTCTCGCTGTGGCTTGCGCCCACCAGCAGGCGGTGCGTGCGGCCCGCCACCTGCACCGGCAGGTTGGCGAACAGGTCGTAGTTGCGCGTCTTCACATGGGTCAGGCCGTCCACCGTCTCCATCGTGAAGTTGCCGTTGGCGCTGAGGGCGCTGTTGGCGCGGGCGGAGCGGTAGTAGGCGGTGCGGTCCACGTCGCGCGCCGACAGGCGCAGCGTGCCGCCGCCCGAGAGGCGGTGCTCCAGTTCGGCGAACAGGTCGGTGGTCTCCAGGTCCTGGCGGTTGGCGGCCAGGCCCGAGAAGGCGCTGCGCGGCAGGCTGGCCAGGCGGCCATCGGCGTAGGTGGGCAGGCCCTGGTCGATGGAGGCGCGCACGCGCTGCTGCGCGCCGCCGATGGACAGCGTGGTGGACGGGGCGATGTCCCACTCCAGCGTTCCATAGCCCAGGCGCTTGTTGTTGAACACGGTGTCGACATGGCTGTCGCGGTCTTCCGCCACGGCCACGGCACGGGCGCGCACCGTGCCGCTGGTGTTGAGCGCACCGCCCACGTCCACCGCGCCGCGGCGCAGGCCGAACGAGCCCACGGAGGCGTCGGCGTTGAGCATGAGCTTGCCCGGCGCGCGCTTGCGCACCAGGTTCACCGTGCCGCCCGGCTCGCTGCCGCCCTGCAGCAGGCCGGCGGGGCCGCGCAGCACCTCGATGCGGTCGTACATGGCCGTGTCCAGTGTGCTGTAGTTGCCCTGGGGGATGGGCACGCCATCGAGCTGGATGGCGCCGAGGTCGAAGCCGCGCGACTGGAAGGTGTTGTAGTTGCCGGCGCCGTCAAATCGGGTCACGTTGATGCCGGTGCTGTACTTGACGGCGTCTTCCACCTTGGTCACGTTGCGGTCGTCGAGCTGCTGGCGCGTGATGACGCTGATGGACTGCGGAATCTCGCGCGGTGACTGGTCCATCTTGCCCACGCTGAGTTGGCGCGCCGTGTACTGGCCCGTGCCTTCGGTGGTGTCGCTGCTGTTGGTCACCTTCACTTCGGGCAGGGCGGCGTCCTGCGCGTGCGCTGCGCCTGCGGCCAGGCAACTGCAGGCGGCCAGCAGGGCCAGGGTGCTCAGGGGAAAGCGCGGGGCCGCTGCGCAGCTGTCAGAGGGGGCGTCGATGGAGGGCATGGTGCGGGCCTGTGAAAAGAGGGAGCAGGAGGGGCTCAGAAGCGGGTGCGCAGCGTGACCTGCAGCGCGCGGGGCGAGCCGGGCAGGATCAGGTTGTCGTTGCTGCCATGGGACGACACGTAGAACTTGCGGTTGGTGAGGTTCTTGACGTTCACGTCCAGCCCCCAGGTGCCCAGCGTGTACTGCAGGGCCGCGTCCACCGTGGTGTAGGCGGGCAGGGTGACCAGGTTGGTGAGCGAGGTGTAGCGCTCGCCCACATGGCTCACGCCGCCGCCCAGGCGCAGGCCGTGGCCCATGTCCTTCATGGCCCAGAGGAAGGCCGAGTTGCGCGGCGTGAGCGCCGCCACCTTGCCCTGCGAGGGCACGTTCACCGTGGGCAACTGGCTGCTCGCGGCGGTGGCCAGGGACTTGGTCATGCGGCCGTCGAGGTAGGCATAGCCGGCGCTCACATCCCAGCCGCCGGACAGGCGGCCGCTGCCGGTGATCTCCAGCCCGTTGGTGCGCTGCGTGCCCACATTGATCTGGCGCGCTGGGTTGGCGGGGTCGGTGTTCTTGATGTTGCTGCGCGTGAGATTGAACAGCGCACCGGTGAGGTTGAGGCGGCCGTCCAGCAGATCGAGCTTGGCGCCGATTTCCTTGTTCTGTGTGATCTCGGGTTCGTTGGCGGTGTTGTTGGCGGCCAGCGCAAAGGTCTCTCCCGAGGGCTGGAAGGACTTGCTGTACGACAGGTAGTACGACACCTGCTCGCTGGGTTGCCAGACGATGCCGGCGCGCGGGCTGAACTTCTTGTCGGTGCGGGCCAGGCTGGCCAGGGTGCGGTCGAAGTTCGTCTCCTGCTTGAACACGTCGTAGCGCGCGCCCACCAGGGCCTTCCATTGCGGCGCCAGGGTGATCTGGTCCTGCACGTAGAGCGCGGCGGTGCTCTGCTCGGTGTGGCTGGGGATGGCGCTGGTGGCCGTGTAGGCGCTGGCGGGGATGGCCGGTGCAGGCACATTGCCCGGGTTCAGGATGTTCACGCGGTCGACCACGCCGGCCGAGATGGATTCGGCGCGCTTTTTCTGGCGGCCCAGTTCCATGCCCATCAGCCATTCCTGGCGCAGGCCTGCGAGGGTGTTGCGCCAGGTCAGGTCGGTCTGGTTGAACACGCCGCTCTCGTCGCGGAACACCAGGCTGCGCGTGCGGCCCACGGTCATGGCCACAGGGTCGGTGGTGCCGCCGGGCAGGGTGTTGTAGCGGTCCAGCGTGTAGTCGTACAGGCGCGTGACATTGCGCACCGACCAGTCGTCGCTGAAGCGGTGGTTGAGCGTGGCGGTGAACGACTGCACATGGCTGGTGCTGGTGTCGTCCTTCTCGGCCGTGCCCGAGCCGTAGTAGGTGCCAGCCGGCACGTTGACCGGGCGGCCGTTGAGCGCGGGGATGCCGAAGTCCGTGAGGCGCTGGTCGCGCGCATCGGTGTACTGCAGCAGCAGCTGGGTTTGGGGTGCGAGCTTGAGCGCCAGCGAGGGTGCGAAGTTGTGGCGCTTGACGAATTGCTGGTCGCGGTAGCTGCCCGAGTCCTCCCCCGCCACGTTGAGGCGGAAGGCGGCGGCATCGCTGATGCCCACGTTCACGTCGGCCGTGGCGCGGCGGTAATCGTGGCTGCCCAGGCCCAGCGTGGCCTCGCCGTTGGTCGTGCCGAACACCGGTTTCTTGGTCACGCGGTTGATCAGGCCGCCGGACGAGCCGCGGCCGTAGAGCACGGCGGCCGGGCCCTTGAGCACCTCGATGCGCTCGATGTCGGCCAGGTCGCGGAAGTACAGCGCATCGTCGCGCACGCCGTCGACGAACTGGTCGGCAATGGCCGTGAAGCCGCGGATCACCACCTGGTCGCGCTGGCCATCGCCATGGCTCATGGCCACGCCGGGCACGTTGCGCAGCGCGTCTTCCATGGAGCGCGCGCCCTGGTCGCGCAGCAACTGGCCCGGCACCACGTTGACGGCCTGGGGCACATCGCGCAGCGGCGCACTGCCCTTGGTGGCGGTGCTGCTGGCGGCCGGCGAGTAGGCGTCGTCCGCGGCGCCCGACTGGATGGTGACTTCGCCCAGGGTCTGGGGAGCGCGCGGCGTGGACTGGGCCAGTGCGGGGGCGCTGAAGGCGGCGATCAGGGCCGCCGCCACGGGCGTGCGTGCTGCGAGCAACAGGGAATGCTGGGACATGGGGTACCTTGAAGAGGAAGCGGTGATGAAGGGAAAAGACGAAATCGATGAGGGCTGTGCGAGGGGCGGTTGTTCACCACCCGGCGGCCCAGGCCGCGAGGCCGGCGGCCAGTGCGGCGCCGGCCAGCCAAGGCGCGCGCCGGGGCTGCCAGGTCACCACGGCGGTGACGGCCACGGCGGCCACCGAGAGCGCAACCGTCCAGGCCGTCACACCCAGCGATGCGGGTGTGCCCGCAGACGGGTGGGCGGCCAGCCACAGCGACAGTGCCAGCAGCAGCCAGCCCGCGCGGCGCAGCTGCGCCAGGCGCGGTGCGGCCGCCTCCCGGCCCATCGCGTCTTCGTGGTGGCGCTCCATGCCCAGGGCGATCGCAGACCAGGCGGCAAAGCAGAAGAAAAAGGCAGACATGGCGGATGGCTCCCTCAGGCCTGGGTCGCAGGCTGGGCATCGGGCGCAGCCATGGCTGCGGGCTTGCGCGGGACCTTGCTCGGCAAGGGCCGGCCGGGGCGCAGGCGCCAGGCCAGCCAGCCCAGCAATGCGCCGGTGGCCAGGAACGTGAGGTCCAGGCCCGCCCAGAGCCAGTCGCCCGCGGGCAGGCTCACCCCCAGGTGCGTGGACGTCGTCAGGGCGTTGAGCACGGGCAGCGCGGCCCAGGTGGCCCCTGCGAGCGCCAGCACCAGCGACCAGCCCCGGCGGTTGGGGAACAGCACGCCCCAGAGCAGGGCCACGCCCCAGGCGCCGAAGAAGTACGACAGCTCGGCGTCGGGCCGCTCGGGCGCATCGAGCGGGATGAGCCGGTTGGATGCCATGTACACCGCGCAGGCCAGCGGCAGGCCGGCCAGCGAGGCGATGTTGAGGCTGGCCACCAGGCGCTGGCCAAAGGGCAGGCGCGCCTTTTCATCGGCCGTCGCGCCCTTGCGCTGGCCCTGCGCGGCGCGCTTGACGGACCACAGCACCATGCCGGTGGCGATCATCAGGCTGCCCAGGAGGCCAAAGCCCACCAGCACCCAGCGCATGCCCGGGCCGGCAAAGCGCCCCAGGTGCAGGCCGTAGAGCACGCCGTAGGTCACGGCGGCGGGCGTGGTGGCATCGGTCTGCTCCAGCAATTTGCCCGTGGTGCCGTCGAACAGCATGCGCTCGGGCCGGTACTGCAGGCGGTCGCCCTCGTGGCGCGTGACTTCCACCACGGGCGTGCCCTGGGCATCGCGCCGCGCCTGGATGCCGCCGATGCGCCCGCCCTCCCAGCGCGTGCGCGCCTGCTCCAGGATGGGGCCGAGCGCCAGCGCGGGCAGGGGTTCGACCTTGTCGCCGGGGTTGCGGCGCACGCGGCGCTCGGGCTTCTCGCCCTGCAGGTCGGCAAAATAGGTCTGCGAGTCCACGCCCTTGGGGCCCTGGTAGGCGACCGCGATGCCCGAGGGCATGTACAGGGTGTGGAAGATCATCAGCCCGCTGAAGGTGATCATCAGGTAGAAGGGCAGCACCAGCACGCCGGTGACGTTGTGCGCATCGAGCCAGGCGCGCTGCCCGCCCTTGGCCGGGCGGAAGGTGAAGAAGTCCTTGAAGATGCGCCGGTGCGTGACCACGCCCGTGAGCAGGGCGATGAACATCAGCATGGTGGCCACGCCCACCACCCAGCGGCCTTCGATGGTCCAGCGGCCCTTCTGCGCGGTGCGCAGCTCGAAGTGGAAGCGGTAGAAGAACTCGCCGCCCATGGTCTTGCGCGCATCCACGCTCTCGCCGGTCTGCGGGTTCATGAGCAGGGTCTCGAAGCGGCCGTTGCCCGTGTCGCGCCACAGCAGCGTGATGGCGTTCTGCCGCTCGTCGGGCATGCGCATGATCCACTGCGTGACGTCGGGCTGCTTCTGGTTCATCGCCGCGATGGCGCGCTCGGCCACGTCGCGCGTGGGCGGCGGCATGCCATGCAGCTCGGGCCGCATCCACAGGTTGATCTCGGTCTTGAAGAACGACAGCGTGCCCGTGAGGAAGATCGCGAACAGCAGCCAGCCCAGGACGAGGCCGGCCCAGGTGTGCAGCCAGGACATGGCCTGGCGAAAGCCCTCGCGCGCCTGTTCGCGCGCTGCGCGTGGGGCTGGGGTGGAGGCGGTGGTATCGGTCATGGCAGTTGCTCCAGCCAGCGCGGCGCCATGGCGCCGGCGCCCAGCAGCAGCGCGGGCAGCAGGGTGCCGCCCCAGGCGCCCCAGGCCGTGCGCGCATAGAAGGCCCAGCCCGCGGCGCCCGCGTAGACCAGCCAGGCCAGCATGGTCGCGGTGAGCACCGCTTCGACGCGTGGCATGGCCAGTGCCAGGGCGAGAGACAGCGCGGCCGTGAAGGCGGCGGCCAGCGCATATCCGCCGGCGGTGGCGGCCAGGGCGCGCGAGGTGATGGCCAGGCGGTAGCGCCAGGCAGGGTGGGTCGCTTTCATGGGCGATCGGTCGTCCAAATGGGGGAAGACGCGTCGTTGCGACGCGGGCGGCAGCCTGGCCCTGGTGTCGTGAGCGCAGGGCTGGTCACCACGGGATGCTGGCTGCAGGGCGCGGGGCCCCGTTTGGCTGGCGGGTGGTTTCGGGGCCTGTGGCCTGCACTGCGGCGCCCGGAGCGCCCGCACAGGTCAAAAGGCCTTCGGGCCGAAAGTGTAATTTATGAGAAGCATTCGCATTTGCAAATGTGAATGCTTGATGTGCAAATGCAACGGTTTGTGCCCCGCGGGCATAAAAAAACGGGCCCGAGGCCCGTTTGGAGAATGCGTGAGGTGCTTGTGTTTCTCAGTATTGCCGCCGTCGTCGATGGTCCGGTCTTCTTCTTGTCGAGCCTGCTCTTCTTGTCTTCGTGGGGCGACTCGTTGATGGGGGCGGTGGCTCAGTGTTCTTCGCTCATTTGCGACTGCAGGTAGTTCTGCAGGCCGATCTTGGCGATCAGCTCGATCTGGGTTTCCAGGAAGTCGATGTGCTCTTCGGTGTCGTCGAGGATTTTTTGCAGGATGTCGCGCGAGACGTAGTCGCGCACGGTCTCGCAGTGGGCAATGCCTTCCTTGATGGTGGCCTGGGCGCCCTTTTCGGAGCTCAGGTCGCAACTCAGGATCTCGGGCACGTCCTCGCCGACCTGCAGCTTGGCCAGGTCCTGCAGATTGGGCAGGCCGTCGAGCATGAAGATGCGGTCCATGAGCACGTCGGCGTGCTTCATCTCGCCGATGGACTCCTCGTACTCCTTCTTGGCCAGCTTGTCGAAGCCCCAGTGCTTGAGCATGCGGTAGTGCAGGAAGTACTGGTTGATGGCTGTGAGCTCGTTCTTGAGCTGGGCCTGCAGATGGGCTATGACCTGTGCGTCGCCTTGCATGGGAGACTCCTTCTTATTGATGTGTTTCGCCGCTGATTGTCGTGACCCGGCAGGGCCCGTGCAAGGCAAGACCCCTCTGTGGCGCATTGGCTGCGTGTGATGCTGAGTTGTGTTCGCGTTTGGTGCCGCAATGCAGCACGGGCCGCTGCGCGGTTGCGCAGCGGCCCGTGGGGCACAAGGGGCGGGGCAGGCTGGCTTACTGTGTTTGCACGCCCGGTGCGGAGGGCGTGTTGCCGGCCTGCCGGCGGTCGCGCCAGTGGGCCGCGGCCAGCCATACGGTGGGCACCAGCACCAGGGCCAGCGAGATCATCTGGGCGATCGAGCCTTCGGCCAGGTCTTCGGTGTTGGCATGCCACCAGGCGTTGTCGATGCCGGGGATGAGGTTGCCTTCGGTGAACTCGTGCAGCGCATAGACCACGAGCTGCACGGCGAACACGGCCATGAACCAGGAGGTGACGCGAAAGAAGCGGCCCAGGTTCACTGCGCGGCCATAGCGTGTCCAGGCCCAGGCGATGGCGGCGGCCAGCGCCAGGCCGCCGAGGCCGCCCCAGACCATGTAGCCGAGTTCGGCACTGCTGGCCAGCGATGCCAGCATGGTGGCGGTTTCCACCCCTTCACGGCCCACCATGAACAGGGCGAACAGGAACACGGCCAGCCAGGCCTGCGGGCCTTCGAGCACACTGGCGCGGTCGATGCGGGCTGCGATCTCCTGCCCCATGCCCTTGCCGGCACTGCGCATGTGCACCACGCACCAGGCCACGGCGGCGGCGGCCACCAGGGCCATCACGCCTTCGGCCACGGGCGAGAGGGCACCCACGCGCGACAGCACCCAGCCCAGGCCCAGCGAGAGCAGCAGGGCGACCACCACGCCGGCGCGCAGCGGCGTCAGGAGGTGCAGGCGCCCGGTCTTGCGCAGGTACAGGGTGGCGATGGCCACGACCAGAAGGGCTTCGAGCCCTTCGCGGAAACAGATGAGCAGGGTCTGGAACATGGATTCAGGTCTTTGCTATGGATGGTGAGCCGATCCGCCCGAGGGCGAAACCTGGCTCTTATGACCGGTTCGGAGGGAATTGGCAGCGGTGGCCAAGGCGGTGCCGCAGGGCACTGGCTGCTCCCGCGGCCCGCGGATCATGCGCTTAACGAGAATCAATCTTATTTGGAGTATTTGACATGGCACAAGGGCCGTGTCGGTGGCCGCCGCGCGGCCAAGCTCGGGCAGGGCATTGTCTTGATATAGTCACAACCAATTGATTCAATCAAATCAATTAATTGGATTGATGGCCTTCCAGGGCCTAAACTTCATTCCGTAGTCAGTTCACAATCCACCTTTTATTTAAGGAAACAGCAATGTCCCTGATCAACACGCAAGTTCAACCCTTCAAGACCACCGCCTTCGTCAACCGCAATGGCAAGGGCGAGTTCATCGACCTGACCGAAGCCGACCTGAAGGGCAAGTGGTCCGTGCTGATCTTCATGCCTGCCGCCTTCACCTTCAACTGCCCCACCGAAATCGAAGACGCGGCCGACAACTACCCCGAGTTCCAGAAGGCCGGCACCGAGGTCTACATCGTCACGACCGACACGCACTTCTCGCACAAGGTGTGGCACGAGACCTCGCCTGCCGTGGGCAAGGCCAAGTTCCCCCTGGTCGGCGACCCAACGCACCAGCTGACCAACGCCTTCGGCGTGCACATCCCTGAAGAAGGCCTGGCACTGCGCGGCACCTTCGTGATCAACCCCGACGGCATCATCAAGACCGCCGAAATCCACTCCAACGAAATCGCCCGCGACGTCAAGGAAACCGTGCGCAAGCTCAAGGCTGCCCAGTACACCGCCGCCCACCCCGGCGAAGTCTGCCCCGCCAAGTGGAACGACGGCGCCAAGACCCTGGCTCCTTCGCTGGACCTGGTCGGCAAGATCTGATCGGCTGATTGCATCGGCACGGCGGCCTCAAGGCCGCCCCCAGCCGGACAGCGTCGTGGCGCGTGTGCGCCATGCCGTCCGGCTTTTTTTCGCCCATTTTTTCTTACGCACTGTTGCGGTACGGGGCTTGCCACAAGCGCCCCGAGCCCCCAACCTGTACCTATAAATCGAAAGGACACCACCATGCTCGACGACCAACTCAAGACCCAGCTTGCCGCCTACCTGGAGCGCGTGACGCAGCCGTTCGAACTGGTGGCCTCCCTGGACGACAGCGAAACCTCCCGCGACATGCTGGAGCTGCTCCGGACCATACAGTCCCTGCGCGGTGACAAGATCAGCCTGCGCACCGATGGCCAGGACGCCCGTACCCCCTCGTTCAGCCTGCAGCGCGTGGGCAGCACGAATTCGCTGCGCTTTGCCGGCCTGCCCCTGGGCCATGAATTCACCTCGCTGGTGCTGGCCCTGCTGTGGACCGGCGGCCATCCACCCAAGGTCGAACCCGAGGTGATCGAGCAGATCGCCGCGCTCGACGGCGACTTCAGCTTCGACGTCTACATGAGCCTGACCTGCCACAACTGCCCCGACGTGGTGCAGGCGCTGTCGCTCATGTCCATCGTCAACCCCAAGATCAAGACCACCGTGATCGAAGGCGGCGCCTTCCAGAAGGAAGTGGCCGAGCGCGAGATCATGGCCGTGCCCATGGTGTTCATGAATGGCCAGGTGTTCGCCTCGGGCCGCATGTCGGTCGAAGAGATCGTGGCCAAGCTCGACACCGGCGCCGCAGCCCGCGACGCGGCCAAGCTGTCGGCCAAGGCACCCTATGACGTGCTCATCGTCGGCGGTGGCCCTGCTGGTGCCGCAGCGGCTGTGTATGCCGCCCGCAAGGGCATCCGCACCGGTGTGGCGGCCGAGCGCTTCGGCGGCCAGGTCAACGACACGCTGGCCATCGAGAACTACATCTCGGTGCTGGAGACCGACGGCCCCAAGTTCGCCGCGGCGCTCGAAGCCCACACCCGCGCCTACGACGTGGACATCATGAACCTGCAGCGTGCCGACAAGCTGATCCCGGCCAGCGAACCCGGCGGCCTGGTCGGCGTGCAACTGGCCAACGGCGCCACCTTGCAATCGAAGACGGTGATCCTGTCCACCGGCGCGCGCTGGCGCAATGTCAATGTGCCCGGCGAAGCCGAGTACAAGAACAAGGGCGTGGCCTACTGCCCGCACTGCGATGGCCCGCTGTTCAAGGGCAAGCGCGTGTCCGTCATCGGCGGCGGCAACTCGGGTGTCGAGGCCGCCATCGACCTGGCCGGCATCGTGGCGCATGTCACGCTGGTCGAGTTCGCCGACCAGCTCAAGGCCGATGCGGTGCTGGTCAACAAGCTCAAGAGCCTGCCCAACGTGAGCATCCACACCAATGCGCAGACCACCGAGATCACCGGCGCCGACGGCAAGGTCAACGGCCTCAGGTACAAGGACCGGGCGACGGGCGCAGAGCACCTGGTACCGCTCGAAGGCGTGTTCGTGCAGATCGGCCTGGTGCCCAACACCGAATGGCTCAAGGGCACGGTGGAGCTGTCCAAGTTCGGCGAGGTGATCGTCGACTCGCACGGCCGCACCAACCTGCCCGGCGTGTTCGCCGCGGGCGACTGCACGACGGTGCCGTTCAAGCAGATCGTCATTGCCGCGGGCGACGGCTCCAAGGCCGCATTGAGCGCCTTCGACCACCTGATCCGCATGCCGGTGGTGGCCAAGGCCACGGCCGAAGCCGTGCCGGAAGCCGTGGCCGCATGAGCCTGCGCGCGCTGCGATGAATGACAACGGGAGCCCGAGGGCTCCCGTTTTTCATGGTCTGGCCCGGTCGCCCAGCAGGTGCACCAGGCCCTGCGCCAGCTCGCCGCGCCAGGCGTAGTAGTCGTGGCCGCCTGCGAACTCCTGGTAGTGCACCGGGTAGCCCTTGGCCTGCAGCACGGTGCGCAGGTGGCGGCTGGTATCGAGGATGCCGCCGCCATCGCCGGTGAGCGATATCTCCATGAGCCCCGCCGTGATGAAAAAGCGCAGTGGCAGGCGTGCGCTGGCAGCGAACTCGCGCGTGAGCCATTCGCCCTCGCCGAAGCGGTCGAACCCGGGCGTGCGCGGCACATTGCGCGGCCCCCACCAGAACGAACCCGACAGCGCCAGCACATTGCCGAACACCCCCGGGTGGCGGTAGCCCGCAAACGCTGCGGCCAGACCGCCGTAGCTGGAGCCGGCCACGACCACGTCGCGCGCGTCGTGCGAGATGCCGGGCTGGCGCGCGTGCAGCCAGGGCATGAGCTCGTGCGCGAGGAAGTCGGCGAACTCCGGGTTGGCCGGCAGCTCGGTGCCGCGCAGGGCCGGTGCCGGGTGGCCCACGAACACGGCGGCCAGCGGCGGGATGCGGCCCTGGGCGATCAGGGCGTCGAGCAGCGCGGGCACATCGGCGCGGTCCAGGTAGGCATCGCGGTCGAACAGCACCAGCAGCGGCAGCGGCTTGCCGGTGGCGGTGGCGGCCGGCAGGTACAGGCTCACGTCGCGCTCGTTGGCCAGGCGGGTGCTCGCCAGGCGCAGATGCTCCAGTGTGCCGCGCGGGGTGCTGGCGTCGTCGCGCCAGGGCTCTGCCAGGGCACCTGGCAGGCGCAGCACCGAGCGCGGGGCCGTGGGCTCGGCGCTGACGGGCGTGCGGCTGGGCTGCAGAGGCCAGCGCGCCATGTTGAGCGGGTCGGGCTGCGCCACGGCGTCCTCGGCCCGGGCGCGCGCCATGCGGTCCGCGCCGGGCGGCACCTCGGCATCGGGCACCAGCTGGTAGGAGGCGCGCAGGCCCTTGGGCACGGTAAGGCTCAGGTACCACACATCGCTCTGGTCCAGCTGCGCCAGTGCGAAGCCGCTCTCCGAGCGCATGGCCCATGAGACCTTGACCGAGCGCGTGGCCGGCGTTCCGCGCCACAGGAAGGTGAGCAGGGCCTCCTTGTCGTTGGCGCCCGGCTCCACCAGCGGCCCGCCGTGGGTGGCCGTCTCGCGCCAGAACGCCTCGGTGCCTTCGCCTGCGGCCAGGGCCGCGTGCAGGCGCGCGAGGCGCGGGCTTTCGAGGGCTGCCGCCTGGGGCGCGGCGATCGAGGTCGTTGCGGACTGGGCGGGCGACAGCCCGGGCGCGCAGGCCAGCAGCGCTGCCAGCAGCAGGGCGGCAGTGCTGGCGACGGGGCGCCGGTCAGAACTTCGCATGCAGGGCCAGGTAGTAGCGGCGGCCGTCTTCGTTGAAGTCGGCCGAGGTCGTGCGGTCGAAGGTCTTGTGGGTCAGGTTCAGGATGCCGCCGCGCAGCGTGAGTGCATCGGTGAGGCGCCAGCCGGCGGTGAGGTCGGCGATCGCATAGCCGGCCTTCTCCACCTTGTTCTGGCCATTGGATGGCACGCTGATGTACTGGGCGCTGTGGTAGCGCAGGCTGCCGCTCACGGTGAGCTGCGCCGTGGCGCGCCAGTCGGCGCCCAGGTTCACCACATGGCGCGGCCGGTAGGTCAGCGGCAGGGCGATGGCGCCGCTGGTGTTCTTGGCATCGGTGTAGGTGTAGTTGGCGCGCAGGTTCCAGGCGGCCGAGGGGCGGGCCGCCCAGCTGGCTTCCACGCCGCGCGAGAGCACGCTGGCGATGTTCTGGTAGCGGAAGATCGGGCGGCCATCGGGCAGGTAGCCGACGAAGTTGTCGTAGCTCGGTGCCAGCGCGCGGTCGGCTGTGCGGTTGGGGATGTCGATCATGTTCTTCAGGTCGGTGTTGAAGAACGTGAGGCCGCCGCTGTGGATGCCCTGCGCGAACTGCAGGCCCAGCTCCTGGCTGGTGCCGGTCTCGGGTTGTATGGCCTGGCTGCCCACGATGTAGCAGCCCACGGTGGCGCTGCCGCAGGACACCGAACCCCAATTGGGGCTGCCCTGCAGCAGCGTGGGCGCGCGGAAGGCGCGCGACACGCCGCCCTTGACGGTGAGGGCATCGCTCAGGTGGTAGACCGCGTAGGCGCGCGGGCTGTTGTGGCCACCGAAGTTCTCGTGGTGGTCGAAGCGGTTGCCCAGGGTGATGGCCAGCTTGTCGTTGACGCGGATCTCGTCCTCCACGAACAGCGCCCACTGGCCGATGGAGGTCTCGGGGCTGGCGTTGTAGCTCGCCGTGCCCGGCAGGCCGCGCAGGTTGGCCGGGTCGTTGAGCTTTTCGCGGCGCACGTCGAAGCCCGCCGTGACGAACTGGTTGCCCCAGGCCACGGGCAGGTTGAGCTTGCCAGAGAGGTTGCTGGTGCTGGCCTTGTTGGGGTTGACCTGGCCCGTGACCATGCCGGTGAGGTTGCGGATCTCGTCGGCGGCGTAGGTCAGCTCGGTGTTGCCGAAGCCCCATTGGCCCTTGTGGCGCAGCGCCACGGCGTCGCGCTCCATGAGGAAGCCCGCGTGGTCGCGCCGGCTCGTGTCTACATCGGCGGTGATGCTCTGGCGCGCATCGGGCGTGAAGGCCAGTTGCGCGCCGAACAGGCGGTTGCGGATGTGCTGCAGCCCGGTCTGGCGCGTGCCCGAGGCGGGCTGGGAGTTGATGTTGGCGCCGTCGGCATCGCGCTGGTCGTAGGCGCCCGTGAGCTTCAGGCCCAGCAGGTCGGTGGCGATGGGGCCGGCCAGCGAAAAGCCTGCCAGGCGGCTGTCGCCGGCCTGCTTGTCCTGCTGCAGCACGGTCTCCACGCGGGCCGAGCCGCGCCATTGTTTGCCCACCGGGCGCGTGATGATGTTGACCACGCCGCCGATGGCGTCCGATCCATAGAGCGAGGACATGGGACCGCGCACGATCTCGATGCGCTCGATCTCGTCGGTGGCCACCCAGCCCGTGTCGTAGTCGTTGCCGCGGAACATGGCCGAGGTGGCGTTCACGCGCTTGCCGTCGATCAGCATCAGCGTGTAGGCCGAGCCCAGGCCGCGCAGCTGCACGCCGGGCACCAGGTTGCCGCTGCGGCTGAGCGTGACGCCTTCCACGGTGCCCAGCAACTCGGCCAGTTCCTGCACGGGGCGGCGCTCCAGTTCCTCGCGCGTGATCACCGAGACGCTGGCCGGTGCCTCGCGCAGCTCCTGCTCATTGCCCGATGCGGTGACCACGACGGTGGACAGGGCCGGTGCGGCGGGCGCATCGGCGACCGCCTGCGCATGGGCCCCGGCGGCAGCCAGGGCGGCGCACAGCGCGGTCAGCGCCAGGGGAAGGGGGGTGGTACGGAAATGCATGCAGTCCTCGGTGCTGTTGTATTTTCTAAATGAGAATGAAACCCGTTTATCATTTCACGCTTACGCCCCCGTGGGCCGCCGCCATGTTGGACATCCACCCAGAAAGCTTTGCGCTGTGCCCAGAAATGCCCGTGCTCGGGCTGCCCGAGCTCACGCGCAACCTGCACCTGCTGGGCGGTGACTACCAGGTCGCCGGCATGCAGGCCGCGCCGCGCGCGGTGCTGCGCGGCCGCATGGAGACGCTGGAGCTGCGCCCCGGCCTGGTGCTCTACCGCACCGAGCTGCAGGACCTGTGCACGCTGCGCACCTCCAACCTGCTGCTGCCCGGCCTCAAGCTGTGCATGCTGGTGCAGGGCAGTTCCGAGCTCTCGTATGGGCGGCGCAGCTTTGTGCTGGGCCCTGGAAGCGGCCGCATGCCTGCCGCTTTGGTGGCGCTGGCCGAGCCCGACCGCTTCACGCGCCACTGGCAGAGCGGGCGCGCCGAGCGCAAGGTCTCGCTCACGCTGATGCCCGAGTGGCTGGAGGCCAATGGTGTGGCGAATGGCGCCGTGCAGGCCTTCAGCCGCCAGCACCTGGCCGTGGCGCCCTGGCAGCCTTCGGCGCGCGCCATGGCGCTGGCCGACCAGATCGGCCGCCCGCCCGAGATGGATCCCGTCCTGCGCCGCCTGTGGCTGGAGAGCCGCTGCCTGGACATCGTGGTCGAGGCGCTGGACGTGATTGCGCGCCAGGGCACAGGCTCTGCAGAAGGGGCTGCGGCCCCCGCGCGGAACGACGCATTGGATGCCCGCAGCCACCGCCGCCTGCGCGCACTGCGCGACTTCCTGGACAGCGGGGAGGCCGATGCCCTGCCGCTGGCCGCCATCGCGCGCCATGCGGGCATGAGTGCGGCCCACCTGCAGCGCCACTTCCCCAAGGTCGGCGGTACCTCGGTGGTGGACTACCTGCGCCAGCGCCGCCTGTTGCGCGCGCGCCAGGCGCTGGAGCGTGGCGAGGCCGATGTGGCGGGCGCCGCCGCCCTGGCCGGCTACGCCAGCGCGGCCAATTTCGCGACGGCGTTCCGCCGCGTGTTCGGCATCACGCCGCGGCAGGCGCGCCAGCGGCTGTGAGTGTTTCTGGTAAGGGCGCAGACAGAGACAGGTCAATACGTATTGATAATTATTCTCATATAATGGCCCGATAGCCAGCCACTGCCAGCCCCACTTTCCCGGGGATTTCCGGCGCCCGAAGCCAGCTCTGTTCCAACCCCGATTCAGAGAAAAGGTTTCCCCTGTGGCGCACCCGACCGACAATTCCCCCCGTTTCGCACCCCGTCCGCTGGCCCTGTTGGCCGCGCTGGCATGCGCCTCTTTCACGGGCGCCCAGGCGCAGACCACGGGCAGCGAGCCTGCGCAGCTGATTGCGGCCGGCCCCGCGCTCAAGGAGGTGGTGATCAGCGGCTCGCGCAGCGAGCAGAACCCCGACGACCTGCCGATGAGCATCGACGTGATCAACGCCCGTGCGCTCGAAGAAGGCCAGGTGCGCGACATCCGCGATGCGGCGCGCGAGCTGCCCAACGTCTCTGTCACGCGCTCGCCCGCGCGCTTCTCGCTGGCCAGCGGCTCCACAGGCCGCGAGCAGAACGCGGGCTTCAACATCCGCGGCCTGGACGGCAACCGCGTGCTCATGATGGTGGACGGCATCCGCCTGCCGCGCAGCTATGTGTTCAGCGCCAACGCCTTCGGCCGCGACTACCTGGACATGGGCCTGCTGCAGCGCATCGAGGTGGTGCGCGGCGCCACCTCGGCGCTGTACGGATCGGACGGCATGGCCGGCCTGGTGAACTTCATCACCGTCGACCCCGAGAACTTCCTCAAGGACGGCAAGACCCTGGGCGGCCAGGTGAGCGCGGGCTACGACGGCGACGACCACGGCAAGCGCCTGGGCGCCACGGTGGCCGGCCGCGTCAACGACACGGTGCAGTGGCTGGTGGCCGGCAGCGTGAACCGCTCGCGCGAACTCGACAACATGGGCACCAACGATGCGGCCAACGCCGACCGCACCCTGCCCAACCCGCAGAAGGACCAGGGCGGCGCCTTGCTGGCCAAGGTGGTGCTCACCCCCGGTGGCGGCCAGCGCCACGCCTTCACGGTGGAGCATGTGGACAAGACCTCCGACTACGAGCTGCTCACCGCGCGCTCCAAGCCGCCGCTGGCCGCCACGTCCACGCTGTCGTCCAACTCCTCCACCGACATGCAGCGCACCCGCGCCACCTGGGAGGGCAGTTGGCGCCTGAACACCGGCTTTGCCGACGACGTGAAGGCCACGCTGAGCTACCAGGACGCGCATTCGCGCGAATACGCCTTCGAGGACCGCAACACCGCGGCCGACCGCGTGCGCGACGTGACCTACGACGAGCGCAGCTGGCAAGCCAACCTGCAGGGCAGCAAGGTGCTGCGCGGCAGCGGCAGCCTGGTGCAGAAGATCACCTACGGCCTGGACTACGCGGCCGCCAAGGTCACCAACCTGCAGGACGGCGTGACGCCGCCCGTGGGCGAGACCTTCCCGCTCAAGCGCTTCCCGGACACCAACGAGACCAGCGCCGCGCTGTACGTGCAGGACGAGATCGTGAGCGGCCCCTTCAGCGTGACGCCGGGCGTGCGTTTCGACAGCTTCCGCATCAAGGCCGACCAGACCGGCTTCGGCGCACAGGCGGTCTCGCTCTCGGGCAACGCCACCTCGCCCAAGCTGGGCGTGCTGTACCGCGCCAATGAGGCGTGGAGCGTGTTCGGCAACTACGCGGCGGGCTTTCGCGCGCCCAACGCCGGCCAGGTCAACGCCTTCTTCGAGAACCCGGTCAGCAACTACAAGACGGTGCCCAACGGCAACCTCAAGCCCGAGAAGAGCCAGAACTTCGAGCTCGGCGTGCGCGGCCGCATGGACATGCTGTCCATCGAGGCCGCGGCCTTCACCGGCCGCTACAAGGACTTCATCGAAGACCTGCGCCAGGTGGGCGGCACCGGCGCGCCGGGCAACCCGCTGGTGTTCCAGTCGGTCAACATCGGCCGCGTCAAGCTCAGTGGCTTCGAGGTCAAGGGCGATGTGCGCTGGGGCAAGCTGGCGGGCGGCCAGCTGAGCACGCCCTTCGCCTATGGCCAGACGCGTGGGCGCGACACCGCCACCGGCAAGCCCGTCAACACCGTGGACCCTTCGCGCCTGACGGCCGGCCTGCGCTACGACACCAGCGCCTTCATGGTGCGCCTGGACATGACGCATGCCGCCGCCAAGAAGGCCGAGGACGTGACCCTGGCCACGGGCAGCACGCAGTTCCTCACGCCCTCGTACACGGTGCTCGACCTGTCGGGCCAGTGGCGCATCCGCAAGGACCTGCGCCTGAACGCCGGCATCTACAACCTGACCGACAAGAAGCACTGGCGCTGGGCCGACGTGCGCGGCCTGGCCGCCAACGCCAGCTTCATCGACGCCTACAGCCAGCCCGGCCGCGCCGTGCGCGTCTCGCTGGTCGCGGACTTCTGACCGGGGCGACCTTTCTTCGAACCCATCCCATCGCGCAAGGAGACAGACATGAGCCATGCACCCGATACGCCCGCATCCAGCGGCCATTGCGACGAGGAATACAGCCTGCCCTGTGCCGAGGCGCTGCTGGCCGGCACGCTGGCCCTGATGACGGGCTATGTGCAGGCCTGCTGTGACAGCCACCGCGATGCCATGGGCCGCAAGATCACCGCCAACCTGCAGATGCTGGCCGATGCCGAAGGCTTCACGCCGCACTTTCGCACCGTGGTCTGGAGCCTGCAGGGCCGCTGGGCCCAGCAGTGCGCAGGCCCCGCGGCCGATGCCGCCAGCGCCGCGCTGTCGGCCGCCGAGCAGCGCCGTGCGCTGTGGATCGCCGCCCCCGAGACCGTTCAATGACGCGCATGACTTCTTCTTCCTTCACCCCAGACCCCAACGGCGTGCGCCTGCAGACGGCGCCCGCCATCCGCGAACAGTTTGCTGCCGTGCGCGCCACCGGCAAGCGTGCCAAGGACGCTGCCGAGGCCCTGGGCCTGTCCGAAGGCGCGGCCATTGCCGCCCATGCGGGCGAGCATGAATACCCGCTCAAGGCCGTGCCGCTGCAGGGCTCGTGGCTGCAGCTGCTGCAGGCGCTCGAAGCCTGCGGCCCGTTGATGGCGCTCACGCGCAACGAGGGTGTGGTGCACGAGAAGACCGGGGTCTACACCAACATCTCGGCCACCGGGCCGGTGGGCATCGCCCTGAGCGAAGACATCGACCTGCGCCTGTTCTTCGCGCAATGGCATGCGGGCTTTGCCGTGACCGAAGCGGCCGCCGACCCGGCGCGCCCAGCGCAGCGCAGCCTGCAGTTCTTCAACGCCCACGGGCGTGCGGTGCACAAGGTCTTCGTGCGCGAAGCCACCGACCTGGCCGCGCTCGATGCCGTGGTGCAGCGCTTTGCCCAGCCGAGCGCGGGCTATGTCTTCGGTGCGCCGCCAGCGGCCGAAGCGCCCCGGCCCGATGCCGAGATCGACGCTGCCGGCCTGCGCGAAGGCTGGGCCGCGATGCAGGACACGCACGAATTCTTCGGCCTGATCCGGAAGTTCGCGGTGGAGCGCCAGCAGAGCTTTCGCCTGGTGGAGGGGCAGTTTGCCTGGCACCTGGCCAAGGAATCCGTCACCGCCGTGTTGCAGCAGGCGGCCGCGGGTGGCCTGCCCATCATGGTCTTCGTGGGCAGCGGGGGCTGCATCCAGATCCACACCGGCCCGGTGGTGAACATCAAGCCGCTCGATACGCCCGGCGGCGCGCAGTGGATCAACGTGCTCGACCCCGGCTTCAACCTGCACCTGCGCACCGACATGGTGGCCAGCGTGTGGCTGGTGGAAAAACCCACGGCCGACGGTGTGGTGACCTCGGTCGAAGTCTTCGACCATGCGGGCGAGCTGATGGCCATGTTCTTCGGCGCGCGCAAGCCCGGCCAGGCCGAGCTGCAGGGCTGGCGCGACCTGGTTGCGGGCCTGCCACGGCTGCAGGAGCTGGCCCATGCTGCGTGATGCCGGTTTGATCGAGCGCCGCCATCTGCTGCGCGGTGCTGCGGCATTGCCGCTGTCGTTCGCACTGGGCCAGGCCCGTGCGGCGGGCGCGGCGCGCATCGTCTCGCTGGGCGGCGCGCTGACCGAGGTGGTCTACCTGCTGGGCGCACAGGGCCAGCTGGTGGGCACCGATACCACCAGCCTGTTCCCAGAGGCCGCACTCAAGACCGCCAAGGTGGGCTACATGCGCCAGCTCTCGGCCGAGGGGCTGCTGTCGCTCAAGCCCGATGCCGTGGTGGGCACCACCGAGGCCGGCCCGCCCGTGGTGCTGGACCAGGTGCGCAGCGCCGGCGTGCGCGTGGAACTGGTCAAGGCCGATCACACCTGGGACGAGGTGCAGCGCAAGGTCGCCACCGTGGGCCGCGTGGCGGGCCGCGAACGCGAGGCTGCCGCCCTGCAGGCCGATCTCGATGCCCAGTGGGCTGCCGTGCAGAAGGCCGTGGCGGCCTCCACGAAGCGCCCGCGCGCGATCTTCATCCTCTCGCACAGCGGCAGCCCCATGGTGGCGGGCACCGGCACGGCGGCCGATGCGCTGATCCGCTTTGCCGGCGGCACCAATGCCATCACCCAGTTCGCGGGCTACCGGCCACTCACGGCCGAGGCCATGGCCAGTGCCGCACCCGAGGTGCTGCTCAACAGCACCCAGGGCATCGAGGCGCTGGGCGGTGAGGCCGCGTTCTGGCAGCGGCCCGAGCTGGCGCTCACGCCCGCCTTCCGCCGCAAGGCCCTGGTGACCATGGAGGCCAGCCAGTTGCTCGGCTTCGGGCCGCGCCTGCCCGCCACCGTGCGCGAGATCCAGGCGCGCCTGCAGGTGGTCACTGCGTGAGTGAACTGGTGGCGGCACCGCCTGGCGCACGGTGGGTTCCTGGGCGCCTGAGCCCCCGCAGCGCACTGGCCCTGGGCCTGGCGCTGGTGGCTGCGGCCTTCGTCTGGGCCAGCACCCAGGGCGCCTATGCGATCACGGGCACCCAGCTGTGGCAGGTGCTGCTGCAGGCCGTGGGCGCTGTGCCCGCGCCCGAGAACGCGCCCGAGTACCTGGTGTTCGTCAACATCCGCCTGCCGCGCCTGCTGATGGGCGTGGCCGCGGGCGCAGGCCTGGGCCTGGCGGGTGCGCTGATGCAGGGCCTGTTCCGCAACCCGCTGGCCGACCCCGGCCTGATCGGCGTGAGCAGCGGGGCCGCGCTGGCCGCGGCGCTGACCATTGTGCTGGGCATGCATTGGCTGCCCGATCTGCCGCGCACTCTGGGCAGTTGGCCCCTGGTGGCGATGGCCTTCGGCGGTGGCATGGTCGTCACGGCGCTGATCTACGGCCTGGCGCAGGCCGATGGTGGCACGCGCATGGGGCTCATGCTATTGGCCGGCGTGGCCGTGAATGCGCTGGCGCTGGCGGGCCTGGGCTACCTCAATTTCATTTCCACCGACGAGCAGTTGCGCAACATCCAGATGTGGCTCTTGGGCAGCCTGGGTGGCGCCCGCTGGAGCGCCGTGGCCCTGGTGGGGGCCATCGTGACCGTGGCCTGCGGCCTGGGCCTGGCACTGGCGCGGCCGCTCAATGCCATTGCCCTGGGCGAGGCGCAGGCCGCGCTGCTGGGTGTGCCGGTGGAGCGCACCAAGCGCCTGGCCGTGCTGGTGACGGCGCTGGCCGTGGGGGCGGTGACCGCAGCCACGGGCATCATCGGTTTCATCGGCCTGGTGGCGCCGCACTGGGTGCGCCTGGTGGCCGGGCCGGACCACCGCGTGGTGCTGCCCTGCTCGGCCCTGCTGGGCGCCACGCTGGTGCTGGTGGCCGACGTGGTGGCGCGCACCATCGTCAAACCGGCGGAGCTGCCCCTCGGTGTGCTCACGGCCTTCATCGGCGTGCCGCTGTTCCTGGCCATGCTGCGCCAGTTCAGGAGCAAGGTATGAACGCGGCCTCGCTCCATCCCGGCGATCCTCTGGTGTGCGATCAGCTGGGGGTGGGCCTGCCGGGCAGGCCACTGCTGGCCACCGTGCATGCGCAGCTCGCACCGGGCCGCTTCACGGCCATCCTCGGGCCCAACGGGGCGGGCAAGTCCACGCTGCTGTCCATGCTCTCGGGCCAGCGCGCACCGCGCTCGGGTGCTGTGAGCCTGGGGGGCCGAGCGCTCTCGGCCATTGTCGCGCCGGAACTGGCGCGCCTGCGCGCGGTGCTGCCGCAGGAGACGGCGGTGGCCTTCGACTTCACGGTGCAGGAGGTGGTGGAGATGGGGCGCTTTCCCCACCGGCAAACTCCCAGCCGGCAGGAGGCGCGCATCGCCCACGATGCCATGGAGGCCACGGGCGTGGCGCATCTGGCGCTGCGCGGCGTGAACACCCTCTCGGGCGGCGAGCGCGCGCGTGCGCATCTGGCCCGGGCCCTGGCACAGATCTGGGAGCCCTTGCCCGACGGCGCCACGCGCTGGCTGCTGCTCGACGAACCCACCGCGGCGCTCGACCTGGCGCACCAGCACCAGGCCATGGCCCTGGTGCGCCGCTGGGCGGTGGAGCAGGGCATCGGCGTGGTGGCGGTGCTGCACGACTTGAACCTGGCGCTGCGCTATGCGCACGACGTGGTGCTGATGGGGGCAGGGCGCTGCGACGTAGGCCCCACGGGCGAGATCCTGGACGCCGCTGCCATTGCGCGCGTATGGGGCGTGCAATGCTCCGAGGTGCGCGCCAGCGACGGTGTGGCGCAGTTCCTGGTGGCGGCCGGGTGATGCGCAGATGACGATTGTGTCATCTTGCCGGGCCTTGCCCTTGGGGCCATGGGGATATGCGTGCCGGCGCATGCTGCGCCGCGCCATCTTGTCACTAGAATGCGCGCACACCATGCGCCGCCTGCTGCTTGTCTTTCTGCTGCTGTTCATGCCGCTCCAGTCCATCTGGGCCGCGGCATCGCCGTACTGCGGGCACGAGGCAGCGCCGCAGGCCTCGCATTTCGGCCACCATGTGCACGAGCACCAGGCCGATGACGGGCATGCCGCCCCCTCGCAGGCGAGCGAGACGCCCGACCACAAGGCCCTGACGACCTCCGGCGGGGCGGACATGGACTGCCATGCCTGCCACGGCGCGGGCAGTGGCATGGCGCTGAGCGCCAGTGCGCAGGCCATCGTGGTGTCGGTGGGCCGCCCTGCGCCCCAGATGGCACCGGCCTGGGTGCATCCTCCCCTTTCCCGGCCCGAACGCCCCAACTGGCACCTCCTCGCCTGAACGGCGAGGCGGGCTGCGGGCGGCCCCTTTCCTGACGATTCCACGCTGCCCTGCCGGGCAGTAGCGGTGCGCATGTGCGTGCGCGCCCGGTGTCGTGCCTTGCCGATTTCAACCCCGTGGCCCCCGGCCACTGCAGAGGAATCGGATGCAACGAACGAGAGAAACGAACCACACCCCACGGCGGCGCATGGCGGCCGTGGCCCTGGCGTGGGCACTGGGCGGCAGTGCCGCGCTGGCCCAGTCGCCGCCCCCACCGCCACCGCCGCCGACCACGCTCAAGGCCCTGTTCGAGCGCGCCTGGGAACGCCAGCCCGAGGCGCAGTCGGCCGCGCTGCGGCGCGAGTCCGCGCAGGCCGCGCGCAGCGGTGCCGACGCCTGGACGGCCGAGCCCGCCGCGCTGGAACTGTCGCGCAAGAGCGACCGCCCCGGCAGCAACCAGGGCAGCCGCGAATACGAGGTGGGCGTGGCCCTGCCGCTGTGGCTGCCCGGTGAGCGCGCCCGCAAGGCGGCGCTGGGCGATGCCGAGCTCAAGGCCGTGGAAAGCCGCCGCCTGGCCGCGCAGCTGCAGTTGGCGGCCACCGTGCGCGAGGCCTGGTGGGCCTTACAGCGGGCCCAGGCGGAACTGGGACTGGCCCAGGACCGTCTGCACAGCGCGCAGCAGCTTGCGGCCGATGTGGCGCGGCGCTTCAAGGCCGGTGACATGTCGCGTGCCGACCAGACCCAGGCCGATGGCGCCGTGGCCCAGGCCGAGGCCGCCGTGGCCGAAGCCACGGGCGCGCGCGATGCCGCGCAGGCTGCGCTGGCGGTGTGGGGCGGTGCCGTGGTCCAGGCCGATGGCGCCGAACCCGAGGCCTGGCCCGCCGCCGGGCTGCCCGCCGACCACCCCGCCGTGGCGGATTGGCAGGACCAGGCCGAGGTGGCGCGCCGCAGCGCCGACCTGGCGGCCGTGCAGACCCGGGCCAACCCCGAGCTGACCGTGGCGGCCACGCGGGCGCGCGAGCAGTCAGGCGAACGCTATGCGCAAAGCTTCACGCTGGGCGTGCGCATTCCCCTGGGCGGCGGCGACCGCGCGCGTGCGAAGGAGACCGCTGCACGGGCCGACGCGCTGGACGCCGAGGCCCGCGTGCGCGTGGAGCAGGACCGGCTGGCCGCCGAGGTGGCTGCGGCCACGGCCCGTGTCCAGTCGATGAAGCGCCAGCGCGAGGCCATGGAGCGCCATGCCGCCCTGGCGCGCGACACAAGGGGTTTCATCGACAAGGCCTTTCGCCTGGGCGAAGCCGACTGGCCCACGCGCCTGCGCGTGGAACTCGATGCCGTGCAGGCCGAACGCCAGCTCGCGCGGGCCCGCATCGATGCGGCCGCCGCCATCTCCAGCCTGCGCCAGGCCCTGGGCCTGTTGCCGCAGTGAGCGCCCGCAGCCCCTTTCTCCCCCCATTTTTCTGAACACCATGCAATTCCCCTCCTTTCTTTCCGCACTGGGCCTGGCCCTGGTGCTGGGTCTCGCACCCTCATGGGCCCTGGCCGGCGAAGGCCATGACCATGGCGAAGCCCCCGCTGCCGCATCCGGCCCTGCGCTGCCGCGCTTTGCCGCCACGTCGGACCTGTTCGAACTGGTTGGCGTGCTCGATGGGCAAAAGCTCGCGCTCTACCTTGACCACGCGGGCGACAACAGCCCCGTGAAGGAGGCGCAGCTCGAGCTTGACATCGCGGGCACGCGCGTGCCCGTGACCCGCGTGGCCGATGGCGAATTCCAGGCCGCCCTGGCCGCCCCCCTGGCCGAGGGCGTGAGCCCTGTCACGGCCACCGTGGTGGCCGGCGCCGAGACCGACCTGCTGGCTGGCGAGATCGACGTGCATGCCGCCGTGCATGCCCATGCCGAGCCGGCAGGCCCGCGCAAGGTCTGGGTGGCAGGTGCCGTCGCTGCCGTGCTGGCGGCGCTGGCCGCCGTGTGGGGCCTGCGGCGTGGCCGCGCCGCCCGCGTGGGAGGTGCAGCATGAAGCGCACCATGATTGCCGCCATGCTGGCGGCGGCAGCCCTGTGGGCTCCGCTCTCCGTGGCCGCGGGAGAAGGCCATGACCATGGCGATGCGCCTGCAGCCGCCGATGGCAACGGCCCCAAGCGCCAGCCCGATGGCAGCGTCTTCTTGCCCAAGCCCGCGCAGCGCCAACTGGGCGTGCGCACCCTGGTGGCGGCCGAGGGCCGGCACGCCAAGGCCTTCGAGCTGGCGGGCACCGTGGTCATGGACCCGAATGCCGGCGGCAAGGTGCAGGCGGCCCTGGCCGGCCGCCTGGAGGCCGGGCCCAAGGGCCTGCCCGGCGTGGGCCAGGCGGTGCGCAAGGGCGAGGTGCTGGCCTATGTGGTGCCCACGGCGGGTGCCATCGAGCGCTCCAACCAACTGGCCCAGCAGGCCGAGCTGCGTGCCTCGCGCGACCTGGCGGCACGGCGCGTGGCGCGGCTCAAAGAGCTGGCCGACACCGTGCCGCGCAAGGAGATCGAGGCGGCCGAGAGCGAGCTGCAGAGCTTCACGCAGCGCCTGGGCGCGGTGGGGGCCGGCCTGTCCACGCGCGATGCGCTGCTGGCACCGGTCTCGGGCGTGATCGCCTCGGCCAACGCCGTGGCCGGCCAGGTGGTGGATGCGCGCGAACTGGTGTTCGAGGTGGTGGACCCCGCGCGCCTGCGCGTCGAGGCCCTGGCCTATGACACGGCCCAGGCCCACAGCGTGGCCGGTGCCGCGCTGGCCGTGGGCGGGCAGCGCGTGCCGCTGCGCTTTCTGGGCGCGGCGCGCAGCCTGCGCGAGCAGGCGCTGCCGCTGCAGTTTGCCGGCGACTCGGCGGTGCTGGGCACCCTGGCCCTGGGCCAGCCCGTGCGCGTGTTCGTGCAGTCCACCGAGCAGGCGGCCGGCGTGCAGGTGCCGGTCGCCGCGCTGCTGCGCAACCCCGCGAACCAGACCATCGTCTGGGTCAAGGAGTCGCCCGAGCGCTTCGTGCCGCGTGTGGTCACCCATGTGCCGCTCGATGGCACCTCGGTGGCCGTGACCTCGGGCCTCAAGGCGGGTGACCGCGTGGCCACGCAGGGCGCCACGCTGATCAACCAGGTCCGCTGAGGGAGCCACCACCATGTTCAAGTGGCTACTCGAAAGCAGCCTGGTCAATCGGCTGCTGGTGCTCATCGCGGCCGGCGTGCTCATGGCCTATGGCGCCTTCACGCTCTCGCGCACCCCGGTGGACGTGTTCCCCGACCTCAACAAGCCCACCGTCACGCTGATGACCGAGGCCGGCGGCATGGCCGCCGAAGAGGTGGAGCAGCTCATCACCTTCCCGCTGGAGACGACGATGAACGGCCTGCCCGGCGTGGAGAGCGTGCGTTCCACCTCCAGCGCGGGCCTGTCCTTCATCTACGTCACCTTCGACTGGAGCGTGGACATCTTCCGCGCACGGCAGATGGTGTCCGAGCGCCTGTCCTCCATGGAGGAGGGCCTGCCCGTCGGCGTGACGCCGCGCATGGGCCCCATCAGCTCCATCATGGGCGAGATCATGCAGGTGGCGATACCCATCGACGTGCAGCGCACCACGCCCATGGCCGTGCGCGAGTACGCCGACTGGGTGCTGCGCCCGCGCCTGCTGGCCATTGCCGGCGTGGCCCAGGTGATTTCCATCGGCGGCGAGGTGCGCCAGTTCCAGGTGCAGCCGCAGACGGAGCGCATGGCCGAGCTGGGCATCACGCACGACCAGCTCACGGGGGCGCTCAAGGGCTTCTCCAGCAACACCTCGGGCGGCTTCCTGGAGCTCAACGGGCGTGAATACCTGATTCGCCACCTGGGCCGCACCTCGCGGCTTTCGGACCTGCAGAACCTGGCCCTCACCGCAAAGAACGGCCAGCCCGTGCTGCTGCGCCAGGTGGCCGAGGTGACATTCGCCGCCGCACTCAAGCGCGGCGATGCGGGCTTCGAGGGCAAGCCGGCCGTGATCCTCGGTATCCAGAAGCAGCCCACGGCCGACACCATTGCGCTCACGCGCAGCATCGAGGCGGCGCTGGTCGATCTGAAGAAGTCGCTGCCCGCGGGCATGGAGGCGCCGCGCGTCACCTTCCGCCAGGCCAGCTTCATCGAGGCCTCGGTCACTACCTTGCAGGGCAAGCTCATCGGCGCCTCGGTGTTCGTGGCGGTGATCCTGTTCGTGTTCCTGGGCACGCTCCGGCCCACGGTGATTGCGCTCACGGCCATCCCGGTGTCGATCTTCATCACGGCCCTGGTGTTCAAGTACTTCGGCCTGTCCATCAACACCATGACGCTGGGCGGCCTGGCCATTGCCATCGGCGGCCTGGTGGACGATGCGGTGGTGGACGTGGAGAACGTGCTGCGCCGCCTGAAGATGGACCGCGCCCGGCACCCGCAGCACCGGCTGCACCCGCTGGAGGTGGTCAAGCTCGCGTCGATGGAAGTGCGCTCGGGCATCCTCTACGCCACGGCCATCATCGTGCTGGTGTTCCTGCCGCTGTTCGCGCTGCCGGGCATCGAGGGGCGGCTGTTCGTGCCGCTGGGCATTGCCTTCATCGTCTCCACGCTGGCCTCGCTGCTGGTATCGGTCACGGTCACGCCGGTGCTGGCCTTCTACCTGCTGCCGCGCATGAAGAACCTGGACCATGGGGACACGCGCGTGGTGGCCTGGCTCAAGGCGCGCTACCGCGGCGGGCTCGGCCGGGTGCTGGCACGCCCGCGCATCGCCATGGCCGTGAGCGCGGTGGCGGTGGTGCTGTCGGTGGCGGCGGTGCCGTTCTTTCCGACCACCTTCCTGCCGCCGTTCAATGAAGGCACGCTGCTCATCGGCATGCGCCTGAACCCGGGCGTGACGCTGGCCGAATCGACCCTGCTGGCCAGCCAGGCCGAGGTGCTGGTGCGCCAGGTGCCCGAGGTCACGCACGTGGGCCGGCGCAGTGGCCGCGCCGAGCTCGACGAACATGCCGAGGGCGTGCACGTGAGCGAGCTCGACGTGGGCCTGCTGCCCGCGAGCGAACTGAAACGCAGCATGGGCGAGGTGCAGGCCGACATCCGCAGCCGGCTGGCGCAGATGCCGGCGGCCATCGCCATCGGCCAGCCGATCTCGCACCGCATCGACCACATGCTTTCGGGCGTGCGCTCGCAGATCGCGATCAAGCTCTTCGGCGAGGACCTCGATACCCTGCGCGGCCAGGCCGATGCGCTGCGCGCGCGCCTGGCCACCATCGACGGCCTGGCCGACCTGGAGGTGGAAAAGCAGGTGCTGGCGCCGCAGATCACCGTGCGCGTGGACCACGCCGCAGCCGCCCAGTACGGCGTGCCCGCGGCGCAGGTGCTGGCCACGCTGCAAGGGCTGGTGGAAGGCGAGAAGCTCACGCAGATCGTCGAAGGCAGCCGGCGCTTTGCGCTGGTGGTTCGCCTGCCCGAGAGTGCGCGCTCGCTCGATGGCCTGGCGCAGATCATGATCGAGACGCCGCGCGGGCGGGTGCCGCTGTCGCGCCTGGCCAGCATCGAGGACGGCGACGGCCCCAACCAGATCAGCCGCGACGATGGCAAGCGCCGCATCGTGCTGTCGGCCAATGCGCAGGGCAGGGCGCTGTCCGACGTGGTGGCCGACATCCGCAAGGTGGTGGGCGAGACGCGCCTGCCCGACGGCTACTTCATCACCCTGGGCGGCCAGTTCCAGGCGCAGGAAGAGGCCAGCCGCCTGGTGGGCATGCTGGCCATCGTCTCGCTGGTGCTGATGTTCGTGGTGCTGTACACGCGCTACCGCTCGGCCACGCTGTCGGCACTCATCATGGCCAACATCCCGCTGGCGCTGGTGGGGGCCGTGCTGGGCCTGTGGATCTCGGGCCAGCCGCTGTCGGTGGCGGCGCTGATCGGCTTCATCACGCTGGCGGGCATCTCGGTGCGCAACGGCATCCTGAAGGTCAGCCACTACCTGAACCTGATGCGTGTGGAGGGCGAGAACTTCGACACCGCGATGATCGTGCGCGGCTCGCTGGAGCGCCTCTCCCCCGTGCTCATGACGGCCCTGGTCACCGCGTTTGCACTGGCACCGCTGTTGCTCGAGGCCGAGCGCCCGGGCACCGAGATCCTGCACCCCGTGGCGGTGGTTATCTTCTCGGGCCTGATCAGCTCGACCCTGCTCGACACCTTTCTCACCCCGGCCCTGTTCTGGCTGTTCGGCCGCCGCGACGCCGAGCGCCTGCTGAACGACAAGAACGCCGAGGCCTTCTGACCATGTTTTCCCTGTTCCCGCAACCCCATGAAAGGACATCCATGACAAGCAAGCATCTCCTGGCCGCGCTGGCGCTGGCCGTTTCGGGCGCCGCCTTCGCGGCCGGCGACCACAGCCATGGCGACGACCACAAGCCGCAGCACGGCGGCATCGTGGCCGGCACCCACGACATGGACTACGAACTCGTGGCACGGCCCGACGTGATCACCCTGCACCTGCGCGACCACGGCAAGCCGGCCAGCGCGCAGGGCGTGAGCGCCAAGCTCACGCTGCTGAGCGGTACGGAGAAGTCCGAGGCCGTGCTGACGCCCGCGGGCGAGGGCAAGCTCGAAGCCAAGGGCACGTTCAAGGTGGCAGCCGGCACCAAGGTCGTGGCCCTGGTGACCCTGCCGGGCAAGAAGCCTGCGAACGTGCGCTTTGCGCTGAAGTAAGCAGGCACCCACGCCCGCCGGCGCGCAATCCGTCACGAAAGTGGCGCCCGATGCGCCGGCATGGGCTGCGTGCGGCGCATGCCTGGCCTACCATGCCGGCATGCCTGCTTCCGCCGACTTCGATTTCGCCGCGCTGGCCGAGGGCATTGCCCAGGCCAGCCGCGCCGCCCTGGCCGAGATCTCCGAGCGCTGCGGCCCGCACGACCCCGTGTGCGCCTTCACGCTCTACACCGACGATGGCGCCATGACCGTCTGCCCGGCCATGGTGACCGAGGGCCAGGTGCAAGCGCTCACCATGCGCCACCCGGACGATGCCGACTACTACCGCTACAGTTCCGCGGAATGGCCCCTGGAGGGCGAGGGCGCCAACGCCGCCTTCAACGGGCTGTGCACCCGGGTGGCCGACCATGTGCTGGCGCTGCCGGACGCGGATGGTGATGCGGCCTTCACCGCGTTCCGCACCCAACTGCTCGAAACCCTGCTCCAGGTGCTGGAGCAGCTGCGCCGCGAAGACCCGGCCTTTGCCCGGGAATCGCTGATGCTGCAGGTGGCCGTGTCGGACGGCGACGAGCCTGCCGAGCTGCTGAACCAGTGGGTGGCGCGCCTGAACCCGCCGGCCGTGGCGGCCCGGTTCAAGGCCTGGACGGATACCTGGGGTTAGCCGTCAGATCAGTATTCCAGGCGTTCCGGCCGGATCTCCTGCAGGATGGTCGTCGCGATCTCCTCGATCGACTTGGTGGTGGTCGACAGCCAGCGGATGCCGGCGCGGCGCATCATGGCCTCGGCGTCGGCCACCTCGTTGCGGCAGTTGACCAGGTCGGCGTACTTGGAGTTGGGCCGGCGCTCGTTGCGGATCTCGGACAGGCGCTCGGGCTGGATGGTCAGGCCGAAAATCTTCTTGCGGTGCGGCTCCAGCGCGGGCGGCAACTGGCGGCGCTCGAAATCCTCGGGGATCAGCGGGTAGTTGGCGGCCTTCATGCCGTACTGCATGGCCAGGTAGAGGCTGGTGGGGGTCTTGCCGCTGCGGCTCACGCCGACCAGGATCACGTCGGCGTTCACCAGGTCGCGGTTGCTCTGGCCGTCGTCGTGCGCCAGGCTGAAGTTGATGGCCTCGATGCGGTCGGTGTACTCCTTGCTGCGGCTTACGTCGGAGAAACGGCCCACGCGGTGGTGCGACTTGATGCCCAGTTCGTCTTCCAGCGGGTGCACGAAGGTGCCGAACATGTCGAGCAGCATGCCCTTGCAGCCTTCCTGGATGACGCGCAGCACCTCCATGTTCACCAGGGTGGTGAAGACGATGGGCTTCTTGCCCTCGATCTCGGCCGTGTGGTTGATCTGCCGCACGGTCTGGTGGGCCTTGTCCACGCTGTCGATGAAGGGCAGGCGCACGTGGCGCGGCTTCATCTCGAACTGGGCCAGGATGGCGTTGCCAAAAGTCTCTGCGGTGATGCCGGTGCCGTCGGAGACAAAGAATACGGTGCGCGTGTGCATGGGAGGGGGGCCTTTGGGTGTGTCAACACGATGTCAACCTGCTTTGGGCGCGGCAGGCCTACAATTGTGTCAATTATCCAAATTTCTCCACCATGCACGCCGTCGGCCCACAACCACAACGACAAAGCCCCAAGCGCCCGTGCATGGCCGCTCGCCCCACGGTGCCCCTTGGAAGGGGCGGGCGCGCAGACGACCCGGTTTCAACTTCTGGAGCTTTCCCATGTCTGCACTTTTCAGCCCGACCGCCCTGGTCGTACCGTTTGAAAACCTGAGAATGACCGACGTCGAGTCGGTGGGCGGTAAAAACGCCTCCCTCGGCGAGATGATCTCCCAACTGCCCGAGGGCGTGCGCGTCCCGACCGGCTTTGCCACCACGGCCCATGCCTTCCGCCAGTTCCTGGCCCACGATGGCCTGGCCGACAAGATCAGCGCCAAGCTGGCGAGCCTGGACACCGAGGATGTGCGTGCCCTGGCCCGCGTGGGTGCCGAAATCCGCGCCATGGTCGAGGCCCAGCCCTTCCCGGCCGATCTGCAAAAGGCCATCGGCGATGCCTTCGCCACCCTGTCCGCCGGCAACCCGCAGGCCAGCTTTGCCGTGCGCTCGTCCGCCACGGCCGAGGACCTGCCCGACGCCTCGTTCGCCGGCCAGCAGGAGACCTTCCTGAACGTGGTGGGCATCGAGGACGTGCTGCACAAGATGAAGGAGGTGTTCGCCTCCCTGTACAACGACCGCGCCATCTCCTACCGCGTGCACAAGGGCTTCGCGCACGACGTGGTGGCCCTGTCGGCCGGCGTGCAGCGCATGGTGCGCTCCGACCTGGGCGCTGCGGGCGTGATGTTCACCATCGACACCGAATCGGGCTTTGATGAAGTCGTCTTCATCACCAGCAGCTACGGCCTGGGCGAGACCGTGGTGCAGGGCGCCGTGAACCCCGACGAGTTCTACGTGCACAAGCCCATGCTCAAGGCCGGCAAGAAGGCCGTGATCCGCCGCAACCTGGGCAGCAAGCTGGTGCAGATGGTGTTCTCCTCGGCCGAGGAAAAGGCCGCCTCGGGCAAGCTGGTCAAGACCACCGATGTGCCCACCGAGCAGCGCAACCGCTATTCGCTGAGCGATGCCGACGTGCAGCAGCTGGCGCACTACGCGCTGGTGATCGAGCAGCACTATGGCCGCCCCATGGACATCGAATGGGGCAAGGACGGCACCGACGGCCTGCTCTACATCCTGCAGGCCCGCCCCGAGACGGTGAAGAGCCAGTCCAAGGGCCAGGCCGAGATGCGCTACAAGCTCAAGGGCCAGGGCACCGTGCTGGCCGAGGGCCGCGCCATTGGCCAGAAGATCGGCACCGGCCCCGTGCGCCTGGTGCACAGCATCTCCGAGATGGACAAGGTCCAGCCCGGCGATGTGCTCGTGACCGACATGACCGACCCCAACTGGGAGCCGGTGATGAAACGCGCCAGCGCCATCGTCACCAACCGCGGCGGGCGCACCTGCCACGCGGCCATCATCGCGCGCGAGCTGGGCATCCCGGCCGTGGTGGGCTGCGGTGATGCGACCGAGCGCCTGAAGGACGGCACCCTGGTTACCGTGAGCTGCGCCGAGGGCGACACCGGCCAGATCTATGACGGCCTGTTGGAAACCGAGGTCACGGAAGTGCAGCGCGGCGAGATGCCGAGCATCAAGACCAAGATCATGATGAACGTGGGCAACCCCCAGCTCGCCTTCGACTTCTGCCAGCTGCCCAACGAGGGCGTGGGCCTGGCGCGGCTGGAGTTCATCATCAACAACAACATCGGCGTGCACCCCAAGGCCATCCTGGACTACCCGCAGATCGATGCCGACCTCAAGAAGGCCGTGGAATCGGTGGCCCGCGGCCATGCCAGCCCCCGTGCCTTCTACGTGGACAAGGTCGCCGAAGGCGTGGCCACCATCGCCGCGGCCTTCTACCCCAAGCCGGTCATCGTGCGCCTGTCGGACTTCAAGAGCAACGAGTACAGGAAGCTCATCGGCGGCAGCCGCTACGAGCCCGAGGAAGAAAACCCCATGCTGGGCTTCCGCGGCGCGGCGCGCTACCTGAGCGCCGACTTCGGCGAAGCCTTCGCCATGGAGTGCGAAGCGCTCAAGCGCGTGCGCAACGACATGGGTCTGACCAATGTGCAGGTGATGGTGCCCTTCGTGCGCACGCTGGGCCAGGCCGAGCGCGTCACGCAATTGCTGGCCCAGCATGGCCTGCAGCGCGGCAAGGACGAGCTCAAGGTCATCATGATGTGCGAGGTGCCGAGCAACGCCATCCTGGCCGAGCGCTTCCTCGAATTCTTCGACGGCTTCTCCATCGGTTCCAACGACCTGACCCAGCTCTCGCTGGGCCTGGACCGCGATTCGGGCCTGGAACTGCTGGCCCAGGACTTCGACGAGCGCGACCCTGCCGTGCTGGCGTTGATCCACCAGGCCATCAAGGCCTGCCTGGCCCAGGGCAAGTACATCGGCATCTGCGGCCAGGGCCCCAGCGACCACCCCGACTTCGCGCAGTGGCTGGCCGCCGAGGGCATCTCCTCGATCTCGCTGAACCCCGACAGCGTGATGGCCACCTGGCAGCAGCTGGCCGCGGGCTGAGGCCTGGTGCAGGGACCTGGACCGATGCCGCCCCCTGGCTGACCCCATGTCCCTGCTGCTGCCACGCTCCCCCGTGAAGTCCGCCGAGCCCGAACTCGCCGGACCGTTTCCGCCCGACCTGCACGATGTGCGCCACCTCTGGCTCAAGGCCGGGCTGCTGCTGATCTGGGTGCTGGTGTCCTTCGTGGCCACCTATTTCGCGCGCGACCTGCAGTTCCTCATGGCCGGTGGCTGGCCGCTGGGCTACTGGATCGAGGCCCAGGGCGCGGTGCTGGTGTTCATCGGCATCGTGGTGGTCTATGCCTGGGCCATGAACCGCTTCGAGCGCCAGGATGAACAGCGCCGCCTGGCGCTGGAGGCCGAGCCCCTGGCGGGCGCCAAACCCCCCGCCGACGCGGCCTGACGCCATGCGCCAGCGCAGCAGCCCCGGGGGCGCTTCGTCCGCAGCCGGCCAGAGCGCCGTGGAAAACGCCTACTCCTGGCGCCTGCACCGCATCCTGGCGCTGTATGTCTGCGGGGTGCTGGGCTTTCTGGCCCTCATGACCTGGGCCGAGCACCAGGGCCTGTCGCGCCACTGGATCGGGCCCATCTTTCTCTTTCTCACCGTCATGGTCTATGCCGGCATCGGCGTCTATGGCCGCACCTCGGACCCCGAGGAATACTATGTCGCCGGGCGGCGCATTCCGCCCCTGTACAACGGCATGGCGGCGGCGGCCGACTGGATGAGCGCGGCCTCGTTCATCAGCCTCTCGGGCGCGCTCTACCTGCAGGGCTTTGCCGGCACGCCGGGGCAGCCCGGCGGCCTGGCCTACCTGCTGGGCTGGACGGGGGGCTTTTGCCTCGTGGCCATGCTGATCGCGCCGCACCTGCGCGCCATGGGCCTGTACACCGTGCCCGACTTCTTCCACGTGCGCTTTGGCGGGCGCTGGCCGCGCGTGATCGCAGCGCTGGCGGCCGTGCTTTGCTCGTTCACCTATGTGGTGGCACAGATCTACGGTGTGGGGCTGATCGCCTCGCGCCTCACGGGCGTGCAGTTCGAGATCGGCATCATGCTCGGCCTGGGTGGGGTGCTGCTGTGCTCCTTCCTCGGTGGCATGCGCGCCATCACCTGGACGCAGGTCGCGCAGTACGTGGTGCTGCTGCTGGCCTTTCTGATCCCCGTGTCCTGGCTGGCCTACAAGCAGCTGGGCAGCCCGCTGGCCCCGGTGGCCTACGGCGCGCAGATCACCAAGATCGCCGACCTGGAGGCGCAACTGCTCGATTCGCCCGCCGAAAACCAGGTGGTGCAGATCTACCGCGAGCGCGCACTGGAGTTCGAGGAGCGCCTGAAGGACGTGGAGGCCGCCCTGGAGCGCGAGCGCGAGAAGGGGCGCGAGCGCATCCGCACCCTGCGCGCGCAGAACGCCGACGTGGGTCTCATCGTATTGGCCAGCCGCGACCTGGCGGCCCTGCCGCGTGACCCCGCCGCCGCGCGCGAACGCTGGACGCGCGAGATGCAGGAGAACACCGAGCGCGCCCGCCCCCTGGGCGGCCTGCCGCAGCACAGCCAGGCCTTTGCCGGCGACCCCGATGGCACGCCCGAGGAGCAGCGCGAGTTCGACCTGAGCCGGCGCAATTTCATGGCGCTGATGTTCTGCCTCATGGTGGGCACGGCGGGCCTGCCGCACCTGCTCACGCGCTACTACACCTCGCCCACGGTCTCGGGTGCGCGCGCCTCGGTAGGCTGGTCGCTGTTCTTCATTGCCCTCTTGTACCTGAGCGCGCCGGCGCTCGCCGTGCTCGTGAAGTTCGAGGTCATGCACAACCTGGTGGGCAGCAGCTTCGAGGCGCTGCCCAACTGGATGGCGCAGTGGGCGCGGGTCGATGCCTCGCTGCTGTCCATCGAGGATGTCAATGGCGATGGCATCGTGCAATTTGCCGAGATCCGGCTCGGGGCCGACCTCATCATGCTGGCCACGCCCGAACTCGGGGGCCTGCCCTATGTGGTCTCGGGCCTGGTGGCGGCCGGTGGCCTGGCGGCGGCGCTGTCCACGGCCGACGGGCTTTTGCTCACCATCAGCAATGCGCTGGTGCGTGACCTGTATTTTCAGGGCTCGGACCGCCAGGCCTCGCCCGAGCAGCGCGTGATCCTCACCAAGTTCGCGCTGCTGGCGGTGGCCCTGTCGGCGGCCTTTGTGGCGGCGCTCAAGCCGGCCGAGATCCTGCCCATGGTCTCGGCCTCGTTCTCGCTGGCGGCCTCGGCCTTCGTGCCGGTGATGGTGCTCGGGATCTTCTGGCGCGGCACCACGCGCCAGGGGGCGGTGGCGGGCATGCTCGCGGGCCTGGGCGTGGCGGTGTACTACATGCTCTCGCATGTGGTGGCCCTGAAGGCGCTGCTGCCCGCCTGGCTGCTGGCCGACGGGCTGTGGTTCGGCATCCAGCCCATCTCGGCCGGGGTCTTCGGCGTGCCGGTGGGCCTGCTCGTGGCGCTGGTGGTCAGCCGCATCACGCGGCCCGCGCCCGAGCTGCCGCGCGTGCGCATCGAGATCTGAGCGTTTGCCCTGCGCGGCGCGTCCCCTGGACCAGGCCGTGAAATAAGCCGCGCAGGCGAAGGGGCATGGAAAAACCCGACTGTTCAACAGGCCGCAAACGTGACACCCTGTAAACAGGCTGCAAGACAGCAGCCGTTCACGGTAGCTGGTTTCAGAGATTTCGGGGGAGATACATGGTTCTTGTCAAAACACAGGCGGGGCAGGAGGCGCTCAAGGACCGCCACGGTGGTTTGACCTCACGGCAGCGTTCGGCCTTCATCCTGTTCGATGGCAAGCGTTCCACAGGCGAGGTGCTGGCCGCCACGGCGGCCATGGGCATCACGCAGGACGATGTGCAGGCCATGATCGCCCAGGGCCTGCTGGAGCCCCTGTCGAGCAGCGGCGCCGGGGCCGCGGTGGCCGCCGCAGCAGCCGCCAAGGGCAGTGGCCAGGCGGTGGCCGCAGCGGCCGCCCAGGCCTCCAGCACCTCGTTCGAGGCCACGGTGGCGATGGAGGCCGTGCAGGGCAGCGGGCGCTCCGACCAGCAGCGCTACAAGGATGCCTACCCCATTGCCACCGAGCTCACAGCCGGCCTGGGCCTGCGGGGCTTTCGACTGAACCTGGCGGTGGAGGGGGCGGGCAGCTTCTCCGACCTGGCGGCGCTGGCGCCCAAGATCCGCGAGGCGGTGGGCGACGCCAAGTTCGCCAGGCTCGACAAAGCACTCTTCGACTGAAACAGGCTTCGCCCGGCCATGAAAAAAGCGGCCCGCGGGCCGCTTTGTCGTTGGGTCCGCTGCGATCAGCGGCCGACCTTGAGGAGTTCCACGTCGAACTTGAGCGTGGCGTTCGGGGGAATCACGCCGCCCGCGCCGCGCGCGCCGTAGCCCAGGGAGGCGGGGATGATCAGCGTGCGCTGGCCGCCGATCTTCATGCCCTGCACGCCTTCGTCCCAGCCCTTGATGACCATGCCGGCGCCCAGGGAGAACTCGAAGGGGTCGTTGCGGTCGCGGCTGGAGTCGAACTTGGCGCCTTGCTCGCCGTTGTTGTAGAGCCAGCCGGTGTAGTGCACCGAGACGTTCTGGCCCTTGGTGGCTTCTGCGCCGTCGCCCACTTGGGTGTCTTCGTACTGCAGGCCGGATGCGGTGGTGGTGAGTGCCATGGAAATCCTCGGGGTGTCGTTGGGGGAGCCGGGCGGAGCAGGTCCGGCCCGAAAAGGCTGATTTTACTTAGGCGACCGGCTTCTTCACGCGGCCGGCCACCCAGCGCGTGGCAAAGGCCTGTACATCGCTCAGGCGCTTGAGCAGGTCGGTGCCTGAAGGGGTCACGGTGTAGCCGTCGCTGCCGTGGTCGACCAGGCCGGCCTCGCGCAGTTCCTTGATGCGGGTGTTCAGGGTGTTGGGGGTGATGCCGCCCACGCTGTCCTGCAGCAGGCGGAAGGTCTGGGGGTGTCCGTCACGCAGGGCCCACAGCACACGCAGCGCATAGCGGCATTCCAGCCGCTCGAACAGCTGGTTGATGGCGAAATTTTCCTTGGAGCTCATGCAAGCTTCTCCTTGCGCGGTGGGTGTGGAAAGCAGTCGCGGCCCGCCGGACACTGCCCGCAAGACGCTGCCAATATAGCTTGGAAACGATTTTGCTACAAGTTTAATAGCTCTGAATGCAGCACTGATATGCACCAACCCCGTGAATTGGGGGTCTTTTTTGCGAAGTGTTGCGGCACTGCCACGGCCGGCTGGGGCAGGTAGCATTCCGGCCTTGGCGGCGCACCGCCCTGGGAGGAATTCATGGAATACAAGCACTTGCACGAGGCCAACCGGCTGTCCTGGAACGCGGCCACCCGTGCCCACAACCGCCACAAGGGCGACCAGGCCGCCTTTTTCCGGGCCGGGGGCTCGCCGCTGTTCCCAGAGGAGCTTGCGCTGTTGGGTGACCTGCAGGGCCAGGCCGTGCTGCACCTGCAGTGCAATGCGGGGCAGGACAGCCTGGGCATCGCCCGCCTGGGCGCCCGGGTGACCGGCGTGGACATTTCGGACGAGGCCATCGCCTTTGCCCGGGCGCTGTCGGACGCCAGCGGCATTGCGGCCGAGTTCGTGCGCTCGGATGTGTACGACTATTTCGACGGGCTGGCGGCTGCGGGAGGGCAGGGCGGGGCGTTCGACACCGTGTTCAGCTCCTACGGCACCATTTGCTGGCTGTCGGACCTGGCGCGCTGGGCGCGCGGCGTTGCGGCGGCTCTGCGCCCGGGCGGGCGCTTCGTCTTTGTGGAGTTCCACCCCGCGGCCCTGGTGTTCGACCCGCAGTGGGAGCCCCGCTACGACTACTTCAACGACGCGCCGGTGCACGAGGCTGGGGTGGGCGACTATGTGGGCGAGACCCAGGATGCGCGGGACGGTCAGCCGGCCCCGGCATCGGAGGCGTTCACCAACCCCCACCCCAGCCACGAATTCGCCTGGGGCATCGGCCGCGTGGTGGCGGCGCTGCTGGGCGCGGGCCTGCGGCTGGAGGCGCTCGAGGAGTATCCCTACATGAACGGTTGGTGCGCCTTCGAGGGCATGCAGGACCTGGGCGGCCGGCGTTGGGGCATGCCGCCGGGCAGGGCGCGCATGCCGCTGATGTACTCCCTGGTGGCACGCCGGCCGGAAAGCACCTAGGCACGCGCCGCCAGGTGGTCCACCAGCAGGCGGGCCGCAGGGGTGAGGGCCTCCGGCCCGCGCCAGCACAGGGCAAAGCGCCGGTCGGCCCAGGGGTCGGACAGGTCGACGATGCGCACCGGCGCCGTCTCGGCAAACGGCGCGGCCACCTCGCGCGGCACCACGCTGATGGCCAGGTTGGCGCGCACCACGCGCAGCGCGGCGTCGAAGTTGGAGACCTGCACCCGGTGCGCCAGGGCCTTGCCCTCCACGGCGGCGGCGCGGGTCAGCAGCAGCTGCACGGCGCTCAGGGCCGGCATGCTCACGAACTCGTGCTCCAGCACGTCGGCAAAGCGCACGCTTGCCTGCTGCGCCACCGGGTGGCTGGCATGCGCCACGATGGCCAGGTGGTCGTGCCGGTAGCTGCAGGTGGACAGGCCCGTGAGGTCGGCCGCATCCCAGCAGATGCCGATGGAGGCGCTGCCCTCGCGGATGCCGCGCACCACGTCGGGGCTCACGCGCTCCTCCATGCTGATCTGGATGTCGCGGTGCGCCGGGTCTTGCAAGAAGGCGGCCACGTCTTCGGCCAGCGACTCGGCCATCACCGAGGCGGTGGCCAGCACGCGCACATGGCCCTTGATGCCGGTGGCAAAGGCCGCCATGTCGCGCTCGATGCGGCCCACGCTGGCCAGCATGGCGCGCGCATGCTCGAGCAGCGTCTCGCCCGCGGGCGTGGGCGCCATGCCGTGGCGCTTGCGCACCAGCAGGGGTGTGCCCACCGTGTCCTCCAGCTGTGCCAGCCGCTTGCTCACGGCCGAACCCACGATGGACTCCTGCTCCGCCGCACGCGCGATGTTGCGGTGCTCGCAGACGGCCACGAAGAGCTTGAGGGTTTGCAGGTCGAGCGGGCGCATGGTGTGACTAGATATTCTGTTTGGGAATTTTATGTGTTCCAAAATTGATTTCATATGGTGTTGTGGAATTTCTAGAATCCACCCATCCCCTGCACACCCGAGAAATGAACCCCATGCCCCCTGCCACCGTCATCCGTGAGGTCGGCCTGCGCGACGGCCTGCAAAGCATTGCCACCATCGTCTCCACTGCGCAGAAGATCGAATGGCTCAACGCCGCCTACGCCGCAGGCCAGCGCGAGATGGAGGTCGGCTCCTTCGTGCCTGCCCGGCTGCTGCCCCAACTGGCCGACACAGCCGAGGTGCTGGCCCATGCGCTCACCTTGCCGGGCCTCACGGCCTCGGTGCTGGTGCCCAACCTCAAGGGGGCCGAGCGCGCCATCGACTGCGGCGCCCACCTGATGGTGGTGCCCCTGTCGGCCAGCCATGCGCACAGCCTGGCCAACCTGCGCAAGACCCCCGACGAGGTGGTGGCCGAGGTGGCGCGCATCCGCGCCGCGCGCGATGCCGCGGGCTCGCGCATCCTGATCGAGGGTGGCGTGGGCACGGCCTTTGGCTGCACGTTGCAGGGCGAGGTGGCCGAGAGCGAGGTGCTGCGCCTGATGCAGGCCCTGCTCGATGCCGGCGCCGACCGCGTGAGCCTGGCCGACACTGTGGGCTATGCCGATCCGGTGGGTGTGCAGCGCCTGTTCGAGAAGGCCCGCGCCCTGGTGGGCGAGCGCCTGGCCTGCGCGCACTTCCACGACACGCGCGGCATGGGCCTGGCCAATGCTTATGCGGCCTGGCAGACCGGCATCACGCGCTTCGACGCCTGCCTGGCCGGCATCGGCGGCTGCCCGCACGCGCCGGGCGCCAGCGGCAATGTCACCACCGAAGACCTGGCTTTCATGCTCGAACGCATGGGCGTGGCCACCGGCCTGGACGTGCCTGCGCTGCTGTCCTTGCGCCAGCGCGTTACAGGCTGGCTGGCCGGTGAGACCTTGCATGGCACGCTGTGGCAGGCCGGACTGCCGCGCACCCTGGCACCCGCCCTGGCCTGAAACGTTTATCGTCCTGCCCCATGAATGTTGCTTTGAATCCTGCTTCCGTCCCCGCCGCAGCGCTGCCCCTGGCCGGCCTGCGTGTGGTGGAGTTCACCCACATGGTCATGGGCCCCACCTGTGGCATGGTGCTGGCCGACCTGGGGGCCGAGGTCATCAAGGTCGAGCCTGTGGACGGTGACCGCACGCGCCACCTGCTGGGCGCGGGCGCCGGCTTTTTCCCCATGTTCAACCGCAACAAGAAGAGCATTGCGCTGGACCTGCGCCGGCCTGAGGGGCTCGAGGTGGCGATCCGCCTGGCCTCGTCGGCCGATGTGGTGGCGCAGAACTTCAAGCCCGGCGTGATGGCCAAGTACGGGCTGGACTACGCGGCGCTGTCGCGCCTGAACGAGCGCCTGGTCTATGTGAACCATGCGGGCTTTCTGCCCGGGCCGTACGAGCACCGCACGGCCCTCGACGAGGTGGTGCAGATGATGGGCGGCCTGGCCTACATGACCGGGCGCCCGGGCGACCCGCTGCGCGCGGGCACCAGCGTCAACGACATCATGGGCGGCATGTTCGGCGCCATCGGTGCGATGGCGGCGCTGATGCAGCGCGCCACCACCGGGCGCGGGCAGGAGGTCGATTCGGCCCTGTTCGAGAACAACGTCTTTTTGGTCGGCCAGCACATGATGCAGTACGCCGTCACGGGCCAGCCCGCAGCGCCCATGCCCGAGCGCATTTCCTCCTGGGCTGTGTATGACGTGTTCAGCGTGAAGGACGGCGGGCAGATCTTCCTGGCCGCGGTGAGCGATGCGCAGTGGCTCACCTTCTGTGATGCGATGGGCTATGCCGACCTCCGGGCCGATGCCGGCCTGGCCAGCAACAACGACCGCGTGCGCGCCCGTGCCACGCTGCTGCCCGAACTGCGCCAGCGCCTGGCCGCGCACACGGCCGAGGAACTGGCGGCCATCTTCGAGCGCCACGGCCTGCCGTTTGCGCCCATCATGCGGCCCGAGCAATTGTTCGACGACCCGCACCTGAACGCCACGGGCGGCTTGGCCGAAGTGGCGCTGCCCGATGGCGAGCGTGCCGGCAGCACCGCGCGCGTGGCCCTCATGCCCCTGCGCATGGACGGCCAGCGCATGCCTGTGCGCACCGACCCGCCCCGGCTGGGCCAGCACACGGCCGAGCTGCTGGCTGGCCTGGGCTACACGCCTGAGCAGGTGCAGGCCCTTCAGGAAGCTGCAGCCGTGGCCTGACTTTCATCCCTCCCGCCCGGTGGCCTGAACGCAGCGGCAGTCTGCGCGCCCCGGGTGGAACATACCCCCCAGGAGACAACGCAATGCACACCATCCCCGCACCCACACGCCGCCGCGCACTGGCCCTGGGCGCCGCAGCCCTCGCGGCCCCCGGCCTCGCGCTCGCCCAACTGGGCGACAAGCCCCTGCGCATCATCCTGCCGCTGTCGGCCGGCTCGGGGGCCGATGGCGCCATCCGCGCCATGAGTAACAGCCTGGCCAAGGCGCTGGGCCAGCCCGTGGTCATCGAGAACCTGCCCGGGGCGGGCGGCATCACCGGCACCACGCAACTGGTGCGTGCGCCCAAGGACGGCTCGGTGATCGGCGTGGTTTCTAACAACCACGTGGTCAACCCCAGCGTCTACAAGAACATCCCCTTTGATTCCATCGAGGACATCACGCCCATCACCATCATCGGCGCCACGCCCTTCGTGCTGGTGGCCCACCCGGCGTTGCCGGCCAGGAACGTCAAGGAGCTGATCGCGCTGGCCAAGGCCAGGCCGGGCGTGCTCAACTATGGCTCCTCGGGCAACGGCACCATCCTGCACCTCGGTGCAGCCATGTTCGTGGAGCAGGCGCAACTGGACATCAAGCACATCCCCTACAAGGGCATGGGCCCGCTGATGAACGACATCCTGGGCGGGCAGGTGCAGCTCGGTGTGGTGGCGGTGGCCCCGGCGGCCGCGCACATCAAGGCCGGCGCCCTGCGTGCCCTGGGCGTGAGCACGGCCGCGCGCGTGCCCTCGCTGCCCGACGTGCCCACCATTGCAGAACAGGGCCTGCCGCGCTACGAATTGGACGGCTGGATCGCCGCCGTCGCGCCCGCCGGCATCCCCAAGGCCGAGGTGGCGCGCCTGCATGCCGGCTTCAAAAATGCCCTGGCCATGCCCGAGGCGCGCGACGCGCTGATCGCACAGGGCTACGAGATCAAGCTCACAGCGCCCGAGGCGTCCACGGCCTTCATGCGCAGTGAACTGGCGCGCATGGCCCAGGTGGTGAAGAACGCGCATGTGACCATGGATTGATCGGCTCCCATCACCTTGGGCTGCTGCCTCAGAACGTGTAGCGTGCGCTCAGGTTGAAGCTGCGTGGCGCGCCCCAGGTGTAGAACAGGCCTTGCGCGGCGAAGTTGGTCACGCCCGAGAAGTACTGCTTGTCCAGCACATTGTGGATGTTGGCCGTGACGCTGAGCTGGCGGTTGATCTCGTAGCGCGCCATCAGGTCCAGCAGCCAGTAGGCGCCCTGGCCCAGCACGGCCGTGCCGCGGCTGGTGGAGATGGCGCTCTGCCAGCGCGTGGAGGCGCCCACCGTGAGGCCCTGGGCAGCACCGTTGGCAATGCGGTAGGTGGTGCCTAGCTTGAACTGGTGCCGGGGTGTGGTGCTGGCGCTGCCCAGGTTGCTGCTGTTCATGACATAGCTGCCTTGTGCCTGCCAGCCACGGGCCAGCTCGCCCGAGAGCTCGAGCTCATAGCCGCGGCGCGTGGCGCTGTTGACGGCCCGGTAGATGCTGTCGCCGTTGGCATTCAGGCCCACCTCCTCGGCCGTGTTCTCGGTGCGCATCCAGAAGTAGGCGATGCTGGCGTTCAGGCGCTTGTTGAAGAACTCGCCCTTGGCGCCGATCTCGTAGGTCGTGCCCTCTTCGGGCGGCAGCGTGCGTTCGGCCACGTCCTTGGCGCTTTGCGGCTGGAAGATGCTGGCATAGCTGCCGTAGACCGAGATGTCCGGGGCCACGTCCACCACCAGCCCTGCATAGGGCGTGACCACGCCGCGCTCGCGCATGCGGTAGTTGTACCAGCCGATGTCGGTCACGTCCTTCTGGTCATAGTCGCTCACGCGCGCACCGGCGATCAGCTTGACCGGGTCGGCCAGGTGGAAGCGGCCTGCGGCGTAGGCATAGCGGTTCTTGCGGCTGAACAGGTCGTTGGAATAGGCCATGCGGTTCCAGTCGGGCTCGGCGATGGCGGCGCCTCCGCCCGCGTAGGTGATGCCGGCGGCTGCCAGCGTCGCGCTCCCGCCGCTGCCACGCAGCAGCGTGGTGCGGGCGCGCGTGCTGCCCGCGCCCAGCAGCAGGTCGTGCGTGCGGCCCAGCAGCTGGAACGGGCCCTGCACGTCCAGGCTGATGCTGTCGTTGCGGTCGTCGATGTCCGTGTAGCGGTTGTATTGGAGCTGGCCGGGCAGGGCGTAGCGCAGGTAGCCGATGCGCATGTCCGGGGTTTCCACGGTGTCTCGCGCCACCTGGAGTTTGGCCGTCCAGCCACCGGCGAAGCGGTGCTCCAGCCGTGCGAACAGGCCCAGCGATTCCTGGTCGTAGCCGGCCCAGGTGGCACCGATGCGGAACGAGCGCGGCATGCGCGGCACCGCGACGCCATCGCCCGAGAAGGCCTGGATCGGCGTGGTGCCGGTGGCCCCTTGCAGGCTGCGCTGCTTGTAGGTCAGGCCGGCGCCGAGCACGGTGTCCGGGCCCAGGTCGGCTTCCACGGTGCCGTACAGCGTGGCGTTGCGGCTGTGCTGCCGGTCGCGGAACGCGTCGGCATCCTTGGCGGCGACGACGAGGCGGCCACGCAGTGTGCCGGCGGCATTCAGCGGGCCGCTGATGTCGGCATCGCCCCGGTAGCTGTTCCAGCTGCCCACGCCGGCCTGGGCACTGGCCTGGAACTCGCGCGTGGGCCGCTTGCGCACCAGGTTCACCGTGCCGCCGTAGCCGCCGTCGCCGTTGACCAGGCCCGAGGAGCCCTTGAGCACCTCGACGCGGTCGATCTCCGCCAGGTCGTCGAGCGAGTACATGATGTGGCTGTTCCAGCCCCAGCCGCTGGACAGCAGCCGGTTGCCATCGATCTTCAGGTTCACGCTGGAGCCGCGCACGTTGAAGGTGGTCATGTCGCTCTGGCGGCTCACGGTCACGCCGGGCGTCTGTTCGAGCGCATCGCTCAGCGTCTCCACATGGAAGTCGTCCATGCGCTGGCGCGACATGATGGTGAGGGACTGCGGTGTTTCGCGCAGGCTCAGGTTCAGGCCGGTGGCGGCGCCGCTGGGGCCGGCCGCGGTGTAGCTGCCCGTGCCTTCGGTGGTGCCGTCGTTGGGCTGGGCCTGCGCCGTGACGCGAACTTCCGCCAGGGAGACACTGCCCGCGGCGGCGCCTGGGGCGGGCGTGCCCGCCGCCGGGGCCGGTGCGCGCCGCAGGGTGTAGGTGCCGTTCTCCGCCACCACGGCCGCGAGGCCCGTGCCGGCAAGCAGTGCCGCCAGGGCCTGGGGCGGCGTGTGGTTGCCCTGCAGGCCCGGGCTGCTGCGGCCTTGCACCAGATCGGGGGTGTAGGCCAGCAGCACGCCCGAAGCCTTGGCGAAGGCAGTGAGCGCGGGCTCCAGCGGGCCGGCAGGGATGCTGTAGGCGGTGGCGCGGCTCGCCTGGATGGCCTGGGCCTGCGCGGGCAGGCTGGTGGCGGCACCCAGCCCGGCAAAGAGCGCGCTGGCCAGTGCCGCGGTGAACGCGGCCGTGGGGCGCAGGGCGAAGCGGGGTGCCGAGAGGCGGGTGGTGGATGCGAGGCGCCGGGAAGCGGTGGACATGGTGGTCGGTAGAGGGGGAGAAGGAGGGGGAAAGAACAGGTTTCCCTTCCTTGTCACGCGAGCGCGCAAAAGGTACAGACCCCGCCACCAAAAAAATCGAAGGTTCTTCAGCCGTGCTCGCTCACAGGGCCTATGCGCACCCAGTAGCGCACGGGGATGCGCACGTGCACCGGCAGCACCTGGGCCACGGCCTGCAGAATGCGGTCCGTGTCCGCCAGCGGGAACACGCCCGACAGGCGCAGGTGCGCCACCTCGGGGGACAGCGTGATCACCCCGCTGCGGTAGCGCCGCAGTTCGGCAACGAAATCCGACAGGCGCATGTTGGAGGCCACCAGCACGCCTTCGGTCCAGCCGGGGGGCTCCGTTGCACTGGCCGTGGGGATGGTGGCCGCGCCCGGTGTGAGCCGTGCCGACTGGTTTGCCGCCACGCGCACCGTGGTGTCCGGCCGGTTCAGGGGGCTCAGCTCCACCGCACCTTCGTACACCGCGACCTCGCTGGCATCACCCTCGTGCCGTACGGTGAAGCGCGTACCCAGTGCGCGGATGCGCCCGGCCGGCGTGTCCACCACGAAGGGGCGCGGCACCGCCACAGGGTCGTGCGCGGTGGTGATGAACACCTCGCCCTCGCGCAGCTGCAGGCGGCGCAGGCCACCGGTGTAGCGCACGTCCAGTGCGCTGGCGGTGTTGAGCACGATGCGCGTGCCGTCGGGCAGGGTGGTGCTGCGCTGCTCGCCCCGGGCCGTGCGCAGGTCGGCACCCCAGCCGCGCCAGGGCAGTTGCTCGTAGCCCAGCCAGGTGGCCACGCCGCCGGCTGCCAGGCCGCCGATGGCGCGCAGTGCGTGGCGCCGGCGCGGCGATGCGGGCCCGGCCAATGTGGCCACCGCCGTGGTGGCCGTGAGCAGGCCGGTGGCGCCATGGCCGCGCAGGCGCGCATTGGTGGCCTCGATGTGCTGCCAGGCCTGTTCATGCTGCGGGTGGGCGGCGCGCCAACGCAGCCATGCGCTGCGGCTCTCGGCCGTGGCGGTGCCGGACCACAGGTGCACCAGCCACTCCACGGCGGCATCGACCACCGGGGCCGGCAGTGGCGCTTTGGTGGTGGGCGGGTGGGCGCTCATGCCGTGCCTGTGGGGAAATAGCAGTGCCGTATGGCACGCGCCATGTACTGCTTGACCGAGCTCAGCGAGACCCCCATGCGCTCGGCAATCTCGGCATAGGGCATGCCGTCGAGTTGCGCCCACAAAAAGGCCGTGCGCACCTTGGGCGGCAGGCCGTCGAGGAGGGTGTCGATCTCCTGCAGCGTCTCGAGCACGATGGCGCGGTCTTCGGGCGAGGGCGCCAGCGCCTGGGGCATGTGGGCCAGCGTTTCGAGGTAGGCGCGCTCGATCTCGCGATGGCGCAGGTGGTTGGCCACCACACGCTTGGCCACGGTGGTGAGGAAGGCGCGCGGCTCGCGGATCTCGGCCAGCGCCGTGCGCGACTCGATCACGCGCAGGTAGGTGTCCTGGGCGAAGTCGGCTGCATCCCCCGCATGGCCCAGCCGGCGCTGCAGCCAGCCGCGCAGCCAGCCGTGGTGCTGTACGTAGAGGTCGGTCAGCGCGTGTGGAAGGGACATGGGAGGAGGCGGCGGCAGGGGCTGCGCATGGCGGGCCTAAGGCAAAAACATGGTAATGATAACCATTCTTATCAATGCTTCTGCCGCACGGCCTTTTCGGAGGGCGGCTGCCCCTGCCAACCCGGGGTTCCCCCAGTGTTCCCAAGGTAAAGATTGTGCAAATGCAAATGGTTGTCATTCTCTGAAACTAGAATCCTGGGTTCCGCATCCCCGCGCCAAGCCCGTTGCTGCCTGCGCGCACCTCTCCCTGGAATGAACAAACCACAGGACAACCGGCGCCGGTCTTACTGGCTCAAGACGCTGCACGAATGGCATTGGGTCAGCTCGGCCCTGTGCCTCATCGGCATGCTGCTGTTCGCAGTGACCGGCTTCACGCTCAACCATGCCGGGCAGATCGAGGCCAAGCCCCAGGTCGTGAGCCAGCAGGCCACGCTGCCCGGTGCGCTGCTGACCACGCTCAAGGCTGTGCCGCCACCGCCCAAGGACCGCGGGCCGCTGCCCGCCGCGCTGCAGGAATGGGCGCGTACGCAGTGGGCCGTGGACGCGGCGGGGCGCGAGGCCGAGTGGTCGGCCGATGAGATCTATGTCTCGCTGCCGCGCCCCGGTGGCGACGCCTGGCTGCGCGTGAACCTGGCCGACGGCGAGGCCGAGTACGAGCGCACCGACCGGGGCTGGATCTCCTACCTCAACGACCTGCACAAGGGCCGCAACACGGGCGCCGCCTGGAGCTGGTTCATCGACATCTTCGCCGCCGCCTGCCTGGTGTTCACCGTCACCGGGCTGTTCATCCTCAAGATGCATGCGGGCAACCGCCCCTTCACCTGGCCCATGGTGGGCATGGGGCTGGTGATCCCCGTGGTGCTGGCGCTCCTGTTTATCCACTGAACCGAAAGTAGAAAAGAATGCCTGTGACCAAGCATTTGCACCTGCGCTACAGCATTGCCCTGGGCGCCTGCCTGGGGGCCCCGGCCTTCGCGGCCGGCTTGGGCGTGGGCGTGGAGATCCCGCGCCTGGACGTGGCCGAGTACCACCGCCCCTACGTGGCGATGTGGGTCGAGCGTGCCGACAACACGGTGGCCTCGACCCTGGCCGTCTGGTACGACGTGAAGCTCAAGAACGACGAGGGCACCAAATGGCTCAAGGACCTGCGCCAGTGGTGGCGCCGCACCGGTCGTGACCTGGCCATGCCCGTCGACGGCGTGACCAGCCCCACGCGCCCTGCGGGCAAGCACCAGTTGGCCTTCAACGAAGGCACCAAGCAACTGGCCGCGCTGCCTGCCGGCAGCTACAAGCTGGTGGTCGAGGCCTCGCGCGAGGTTGGCGGCCGCGAGCTGGTGACGATTCCCTTCACCTGGCCCGCCGCCAAGGCCCAGCAGCTGAGCGCCAAGGGCAGCAGCGAGCTCGGCGAGGTCACCCTCGACCTCAAGCCCTGACCGCATCACCCCCCTACCCGGAGACTTTCCATGCAATTCAAGACCCGTATCGCCACCTGCATCGCCCTGCTGTGCGGTGCCTTCTCGGCCCAGGCCCACAATGTCTGGCTGCTGCCATCGACCACCGTGCTCTCCAAGGCCGAGTGGGTCACGGTGGACGCCGCCGTGTCCAACGACCTGTTCTTCTTCAACCATGTGCCGCTGGGCCTGGACAACCTGGTGGTGGTGGCACCCGATGGCTCGTCCATCAAGCCCGAGAACGCGCACCGCGGCAAGCTGCGCAGCGTGTTCGACCTGAACCTCACGCAGCCCGGCACCTACCACCTGGCCGTGGTCAACAGCGGCCTGAGCGCCACCTACAAGGACAAGGCCGGCCAGAACAAGCGCTGGCGCGGCACGGCCGAGAAGTTTGCGGCCGAAGTGCCGGCTGACGCGCAGGACCTCAAGGTGACGCAGTCCGCCGGCCGCATCGAGACCTTCATCACGGTGGGCAAGCCCAGCGCCATCAAGCCCACGGGCCAGGGCCTGGAGCTGGTGCCCGTGACCCACCCCAACGACCTGGTCAAGGGCGAGAAGGCCACCTTCGCCTTCCACGTGGACGGCAAGCCTGCCGCCAACCTCGAAGTGGTGCTGGTGGCCGGTGCCACGCGCTACCGCGACAAGATCGGCGAGATCAAGGCCACCACCGATGCCAAGGGCGAGTTCAGCGTGACCTGGCCTGCCGCCGGCATGTACTGGGTGGATGCCGATGCCAAGGACGACAAGACCTCGCTGCCCCAGGCCAAGGAACGCCGCCTGTCGTACGTGGGAACGCTCGAAGTCCTGCCTTGAGCCTGGCGTGAGGTCTTGCGGATGAAGGTGCACTACGGTCCCGGGTTCGGGCGCGCAGCGGCTGTCGCTGCGCCCCTTGCCGCCCGGGTCTCGTTCGGCGGGCTTGGCCATGCCGCCCCGCATGCCCCCGTGCGCGCGGCCGATTCCACGGCCTTGCAGACCCTGGCCGGCGAGGCCATGGGCACCAGCTGGTCGGTGCGCCTGTGCAACCCGCAGTTCGCGCCGCTGGCGCCTGTGCGCGCGGCCGTCGAGGAGGCCCTGGCCCTGGTCGTGCGGCAGATGAGCAACTGGGAGCCGGACTCCGAGGTCTCGCGCTTCAACCGCGCGCCGGCGGGCAGCTGGCACCTGCTGTCGCCCGAGTTCTTCGCGGTGCTGCAGGCGGCGCGCCACTGGGCACAGGCCAGCGGCGGTGCATTCGACGTGGGCGTGGGAGCGCTGGTGGGCCGCTGGGGCTTCGGCCCGCGGCCCGATCCGCAGGCCGACCACACGGCGCCGGCGGCTATGCCGCTGGCACCGGAGTTGGCGGCCCTGCGCCCGCCAGGTGCCGGCCTTGTATTGCGCGAAGAGGCCCAGCAGGTGCTGCAGCCCGGTGGCCTGCAGCTGGACCTCTCGGGCATTGCCAAGGGCCATTCGGTGGACCTGGTGGTGCAGGCCCTGCAGGCGCAGGGATGGGCCGATTTCCTGGCCGAGGTGGGTGGCGAGCTGCGCGCCAGTGGCACGCGCCCCGGTGGACAGCCCTGGCGCGTAGCGGTGGCAGGCGAGGCCGCAGACCCGGCCCGGGCGCTGCCGCTGCAGGACATGGCCATCGCCACCTCGGGCGACCACTGGCATGCCTTCGAGCATGGCGGGCGCCGCTACTCGCACACCATCGATCCGCGCACCGGTGCGCCGGTGGCCCATGCGCTGGCCAGCGTGACGGTGCTGCACCCCGAGTGCATGCATGCCGATGCCCTGGCCACGGTGCTCACGGTGCTGGGGCCGGTCGAAGGCCTGGCCTTTGCCACGGGGCAGGGCGTGGCCGCGCTGCTGTGCGAGCGCACGGGCCAGGGGGCCCGGTGGACGGCGACCCCGGCCTGGCGCGAGCGCTTTCCCGAATTTCAATGAACGTTTCTGATCCCGCTGTGCGGCTGGCCGCGGCCGCCGCCCTGGTGCTGCTGTATGCCGCCATGTGTGCCGCCATCTGGCTGCGCGAGCGGCGCAGGCACCGCGCCCAGGCCGCGCAGGCCCAGGCCCTGGCATCGGCGCGCGAAGGCGTGCAGCCGCTGCTGGTGGTCTATGCCAGCCAGACCGGCCAGGCCGAAGAGCTTGCGCGCGAGACCGCGCGCCTCTTGCACACGGCCGGCGAGCCGGTGCACCTGTGTGCGCTCGATCAGCTCGATGCGGGCTTGCTGGCGCGCAGCCGGCGTGCGCTGTTCCTGGCCAGCACCTATGGCGAGGGCGATGCACCTGACAATGCCGCCGCGTTCCAGCAGGCCTGCATGGGCAGGCAGGAGGGCGATGCAGCCGATCTGTCGCAACTGCAGTACGGCCTGCTGGCCCTGGGCGACCGGCAGTATGCGCACTTCTGCGGCTTTGGCCGCCAGCTCGATGCCTGGCTGCGCGCGCGCGGCGCGGTGCCGCTGTTCGAGTGTGTGGAGATGGACAACGGCGATCCCGCCGCCCTCACGGCCTGGCAGCACCACCTGGCCCAGGTGTCCAGCCTGAGCGAGCTACCTGCGTGGGAAGCCCCCGCGTTCGCGCAATGGACCCTGGCTGCGCGCAGCCACCTGAACCCGGGCAGTGCGGGCGCCGAGGTGCATCTTGTCGAGCTGGCGCCGCCCGAGGCCGAAGTGGCCACCTGGGAGTCCGGAGACCTGGTGCAGGTCTGCGTGCCGGATGATCTGCAGCACCCGCGCGAGTATTCGATCGCCTCGCTCGCCAGCGATGGCCGCGTGCACCTGGTGGTGCGCCAGACCACGCGCGAGGACGGCACGCCGGGCCTGGCATCGCACTGGTTGACGCATGGCGCGCCCGTGGGCGAGGCCGTGCAGATGCGCCTGCGCGCGCACCGCAATTTCCGGCTGGAGGACAACGCGGCGCGCCCGCTGATCCTGGTGGGCAACGGCACGGGCATTGCCGGCCTGCGCAGCCACCTGCGGGCCCGAGCACAGGCCGGGGCAGGGCCCAGCTGGCTGTTGTTCGGCGAGCGCCAGGCGGCGCACGATTTCCTGTTTCGCGATGAACTGCTCGCCTGGCAGGCCAGCGGAGTGCTCGCGCGCCTGGACCTGGCCTTCTCGCGCGACGACCCGGCCCACAAGGTCTATGTGCAGGACCTGCTGCAGGCGCAGGCCGCCACCGTGCGCGCCTGGGTCGAAGGGCAGGGCGCCGCCATCTACGTCTGCGGCAGCCTGCAGGGCATGGCGCAGGGCGTGGACCTGGCGCTCGCAGGCCTGCTCGGGCCCGCGCCCATGGCCGAGCTGGTGCGCAGCGGGCGTTACCGGCGCGATGTGTACTGAGGGCCCGCCTTCGCCGCGTGCGTGCGTATGCACGCGCTGCAGCACCTACTTGTGAATCCATCGAATACGAATGGTAATGACAACGATTTCTGTTATTGATTGATACAGTCGGCACCGCAGACAGCGCCTGCCGCTGTCGATCGCCGTTGAGCCGCAGAACAAAACATTCCAGAGCGCGTGGCACGGACCCTTTCCGTCGTTTTTCCACCGTTGTTCCCTGGAGTGTTGTTCCCATGCCCATCCGCATGCCTGCCGGCGCCTCGTGCCCGCTGCGTCTTTCTTCCCTTTCCCTGGTGGTCGCCGCCGTGTGTGCGGGGGGCACTGCCATGGCCCAGGAGCCTGCCACAGCCCAGCTGCGCGAAGTGGTGGTCTCTGCCTCTGGTTTCGAGCAGGACATCAAGGAGGCGCCGGCCTCCATCACCGTGATCACGCGCAAGCAGCTCGAGCAGAACCGTTTCAGCAGCCTGGCGCAGGCGCTTGAAGACGTGGAAGGCGTGGACATCGGCACGGCCACCGACAAGTCGGGCGGGCTCAACATCAGCATCCGCGGCATGCCCAGCGACTACACGCTGATCCTGATCGACGGGCGCCGCCAGAATGCGGCCGGCAACGTCACGCCTAACGACTTCGGCGGCACGCAGACCAGCTTCATGCCACCGCTGTCGGCCATCGAGCGCATCGAAGTGATCCGCGGCCCCATGTCCACGCTGTACGGTTCCGATGCCATGGGTGGCGTGGTCAACATCATCACGCGCAAGGTCGGCAAGACCTGGGCAGGATCTGTGTCGGCCGACTACGCGCTGCAGGAAGAATCGGACTTTGGCGACACCCGCTCGGGCAAGTTCTACCTGAGCGGACCCATCAAGGAAGACATGCTCGGCCTGTCCTTGCGCGGCAGTACCTTTCGCCGCGGTGCCTCGGACATCCGCTACATGACGCTGGCCGGCAGCGAGGTCGTGCCCATCATGGGGGCCAACCCCGTGAAGTCCGAGGTCAACACCCTGGGTGCGCGGCTGGCGTTCACGCCCAACAAGTACCACGACCTCACGCTGGACCTGGACACCGGCCGCCAGACCTATGACAACTCACGCGGCCAGCTGGGCACGCTGGGTGTGCAGGGCGGCTATGGCCCCGAGCAGAAGTACCACCGCGACCAGGTCACGCTGGCCCACACCGGCCGCTACGGCTTCGGTACCTGGGACACCAGCTACATGGTCAACCGCACCGAAACCATCGGCCGCACCATCCCGCCCGGCACGCCGGGCGCAGTGGCCGGCGGTGCGCGCGCGCTGGAGGTGGAAAGCAAGGTGCTCGACACCAAGCTCATGCTGCCCTGGGGCGACCACCTGACCACCGTGGGCGGCCAGTGGTGGGACGCCGAGATGAAGGACGGCGTGGCCCCGGGGGTGTTCGCCTTCACGCAGAAGGCGGTCTTTGCCGAGGACGAGTGGAGCCTGACCAAGAGCTTCAAGCTGACCCTGGGCGCACGGTATGACAACCACAGCATCTTCGGCGGCAAGGTCAGCCCGCGCGTCTACGGCGTGTGGAACGCTGCGCCGCAGTGGACCGTGAAGGGCGGTGTCAGCAACGGCTACAAGACGCCGCGCGTGGAGCAACTGGCGCCGGGCATCAACGGCTTTGGCGGCCAGGGCACGATTCCCCTGGTGGGCAGCCCAGGCCTCAAGCCCGAGACCAGCCGCAGCACCGAACTGGGCGTGTACTTCGACAGCCCCGGTGGTTTTGCTGCCAGCGCCATGTTGTTCAACAACGACTTCAAGGACAAGATCACCAGCGGCCCGGGTTTGCTCAACTGCAGCTACAGCGTGGCGCCGAATCGCCCCGGCTGCGTGAGCTTTGGCGACTGGCCGCGCGTGGATGCGTTTGGCCAGTCCATCAACGTGGACGAGGCGGTGACGCGCGGGCTGGAGCTGAGCACCCGCATCCCGATCACCAAGGCCTGGTCCGCCACGGCCAACTACACGTACACCGAGAGTGAACAGAAGAGCGGGCCCAACGTGGGCAAGCCGCTGATGGACACGCCCGAGCATGCGTTCAACGCGCGGCTGAACTGGGAGCCTTCGCAGCAGTGGAATGTGTGGCTGCGTGCGGAGTACCGCAGCGAGCGTTTCCGTGATCCGGGGACGACTGCGGATACGCGGGCTGCGAAGGCAGTACTCGGGGACTTCAAGGCGTACACGCAGTTCCATGTGGGCGGCAGCTACAAGGTCACGCCGCAGTTCACGATCAATGCGGCGGTGTACAACCTGTTCAACAAGGATTTTGTGGAGTACACGCCGTATACGGTGCCAGGGTCGCCTGCGGTGGTGAACTATCGGAATCTTTATACGAACAGCCAGGATGGGCGTAGGTTGTGGTTGTCGGCTACTTACGAGTTCTGATTTTTTTGTTGTGTGGGTGTCGCTTCGCTTTGATGCTTCTTGCTTTGGCTGAGGGCGGAGGCCGGGATGTGCGCCCGGCGGCGCACCCACCTTCTTTTGCGTCGCCAAAAGAAGGTGGGCCAAGAAAAGGCGACCCCGCTGTCTGCGTCCCTTCGCTTCGCTACGGGCAACCTGCGATGCTCGGATCTGGGGTGGGCGTCGATGAACTCGCTACGTTCCCCCTTCGGGTGAACTCCGCTCAGACAGCATCGACGAGCCAGAAGACGAAGCGTGTGTGTCCTTCGGCACACACGCCCACCCCAGCTCCTGCGCTTCTCGGCGCAGCCAGAAGGGGTGGGGAGCGGGTACCGCACGGCTGCTGCTTTGGCAG
>NZ_JBYSYM010000020.1:0-149069 GCF_058783375.1 Acidovorax sp. FW305-C-20-28
TCCTTGCGTGTGCAAGGGCACACGCTGCGTCACGCGCCTAGATTGGCACGCCGGCAAGGGCCTTCGCGACCCCGAAATCAGTGTGAACAGGCCCTGGAGAGGCCCCCTGCTGATCGCAAAAAAACACACCAGATTTCAGGGGGGAGAGATTGCCACCATGGCGTGCCCACCGTTCGCTGCGAACGGCCATTCCGAAGAGGGAGATGGCCGATGTTCCGCAGGCCCGACCCCTATTTTTAGAAGGCATTTTCAGATGACCATCCTTGCGCATTGTGCGAGCCACCGCCTGCGGGCCACCCTGTCCCGCCGCCTGGCATCCCTGGCCTTTCAATGCGGGCTGCTGCTCGCCCTGGTGGCGGGCATGGGCAGTAGCGTGCACGCCGCCACGGTGGTGCACATGGCCACGGGCTATGCCAACTCCGCCGCCGTGCTCAGCGATGGCACGCTGTGGGCCTGGGGCGACAACCAGTATGGGCAGGTGGGCAATGGCACCACGGTGGGTGCCGACCGACCCGTGCAGATCGGCAGCGGCTTTGCCAAGGTGGCAGTGGGCGGCACGTACATGGTGGGCCTCAAGCCCGATGGCAGCCTGTGGATGTGGGGCTCGGTGCAGCTGAAAAACCAGATCCTGAATGAAACCCGGCCGGTGCAGGTGGGCAGCGGCTTTGCGCAGCTGATGAACTCGGACACCGCCAGCAAGGCCGATGGCGCTGTCTGGTACTGGGGCCACATGAAGAGGCTCATCAAGGCGAGTGCTGGTGGCGACGACATGCTCGACCGGCTGCCACCCGGCTACGTGCAGATGCACAACAACCGCTACAACGTGTTGCTCATGCTGGGAGACGGCGCCATACAGTTTCTTTTTGTGCCCTGGGACTACTCGGCCATGATCAGCATGGGCAGCTGGATGGGCGGCTACGGCAGCGATGGCCCGGTGGACCGTGGTTTTGTGCAGCTGGCCTTGGGCAACTACTCGGCCGCAGGCGTGAAGGAGGATGGAACCCTTTGGCAATGGTACGGGCCCGATGCCCCCGTGCTGGTGGGCGGCGGTTACCGCCAGGTCGCCAAAGGTAGCGGTCACACGCTGGCGCTGAAAGCCGATGGCACGGCCTGGGCCTGGGGCGCCAGCAACTACTGGGGCGAACTGGGCAATGGCACCCGCACCGAGAGCGTCAACCCGCAGTCCCTTGGCGGTGGGTACACACAGGTGGCGGCCGCTGGCGAGCACTCCCTGGCACTCACCACCAACGGCACGCTCCTGGCCTGGGGCCGCAACCGCGCAGGGCAACTGGGCGTGGGGCAGGCGGGGCAGGACCAACTCTCGCCGCTGCCCGTGGTGTTCGAAGGCGCGGCTGCACCGGGCCTGGGCTCCATGGTGGCCACCGGCACCCTGACGCGCCTGACGCTGTCTGCCCACCTGCGCATCCCACCCGAGCACCTCGGCGCCCAGGGCAACCCTTACCTCGTGGCGATCACGCCCGACGGCACCATGTACACCTACTCGGCGCCCAATTTCGAGCGCCTCAACCCGGCCAACCCGCTGCCCTGGGCCGACCGCCTGCAAAACACATCGTCCATGCTGTTTGCAAACCAGAACCTGACCCACCTGTCGGGCACTGCGTTTTTCATCGGCTATGGCCTGGGCGCGACCCCTGCCGAGAGCCTGGGTGACATGTTCAACAGCTACCGCTACCAGCGGGTCTACGACATCCAATAACTCAATAGGTCGATAGCCGGTAGCTGCTTCGCCCATACGTTCAAAGAGAGGGTTTTCCGATGGAATTTTTGTTGAATGGTGCGAGCCACCGTTTGCGGGCCACCCTGTCCCGCCGCCTGGCCTCCCTGGCTTTCCAATGCGGGCTGCTGCTCGCCCTGGTGGCGGGCCTGGGCAGCGTGCACGCCGCCACGGTGGTGCACATGGCCACGAGCTACACCAACTCCGCGGCGGTGCTCAGCGACGGAACGCTCTGGACCTGGGGCGACAACGAGAGCGGGCAGTTGGGCAATGGCTCCATGGTGAGTGCGGACAGACCCGTGCAGATCGGCAGCGGCTTCGCCCAGGTGGCCGTGGGTAGACCCTACATGGTGGGCCTCAAGACCGATGGCACCTTGTGGATGTGGGGCTCGGTGCAGCTGAGAAACCAGACCTTGAACGAAACCCGGCCGGTGCAGGTGGGCAGTGGCTTTGCGCGGCTGATGACCTCGGACACCGCCAGCAAGACAGACGGCTCCATCTGGTACTGGGGCCATGCGAAAACACTCTTCAACGCGAGTGCCGGTGGCGACAGGCTGGACCTGCTGCCATCCGGCTACCTGCAGATGGTCAACAATGCCGTCAAGAACGTGTTGTTCGTGCTGGGAGACGGCGCCATACAGTCTCTTCATGTGCACTTGAACCCCTCGGACATGTACTCTGGCTGGAGGGACGGCTACGGCAGCGCCGGCCCGGTGGACCGTGGTTTTGTGCAGGTTGCCTTGGGCTCCCGCTCGGCTGCGGGCGTGAAGGAGGATGGAACCCTGTGGCAATGGAAAGACAGCGAAGTCCCCATGCTGGTGGGCGGTGGCTATCGCCAGGTCGCCAAAGGTGCCGTCCACACGCTGGCGCTGAAGGCCGATGGCACGGCCTGGGCCTGGGGCGACAACCTGTGGGGCCAACTGGGCAATGCCACTCTCACGGGCAGCGAAAGCCCGCAGCCCCTTGGAGGCGGGTATGCACAGGTGGCGGCAGCCGGCGGTCACTCCCTGGCACTCACCACCAACGGCACGCTCCTGGCCTGGGGCAACAACAACGCAGGGCAACTGGGTGTGGGGCCGGTGGGACAAAAGCAAGTTTCGCCGCAGCCCGTGGTGTTTGAAGGCGCGGCCGCACCGGGCCTGGGCACCATGGTGGCCACGGGTAGCCTGACGCGCCTGACGCTGTCTGCGCACGTACAGATCAAACCCGAGCACCTCGGCGCCCAGGGCAACCCGTACCTCGTGGCGATCACGCCCGACGGCACCATGTACACCTACTCGGCGCCCAATTTCGAGCGCCTCAACCCGGCCAACCCGCTGGCCTGGGCCGAGCGCCTGCAGAACACATCGTCCCTGCTGTTTGTGAACCAGGACCTGACCCACCTGTCGGGCACCGCCTTTTTCATCGGCTATGGGTTGGGCGCCACCCCCGCCGAGAGCCTGGGTGACATGTTCAACAGCTATCGCTACCAGCGGATCTACGACATTCAATAAATGGCCGGTAGCCGGTAGCTTCACCAGTACTTTCAAAGAGAGGGTTTTCCGATGAGATTCTTATCGTCTTCTGCGCGGCATCGCTTGCGATCCATCGTCTCCCGCCGCCTGGCATCCCTGGCCTTGCAATGCGGTCTGCTGCTCGCCCTGGTGGCGGGCATGGGCAGCGTGCACGCCGCCACGGTGGTGCAGATGGCCACGGGCTCGAATAGCTCCGCAGCGGTGCTCAGCGACGGAACGCTGTGGACCTGGGGCAACGGCCGGTATGGGCAGTTGGGCACTGGCTCCACGGTCAGTGCAGACAAGCCTGTGCAGATCGGCAGCGGTTTCGCCCAGGTTGCCGTGGGCAATTTGCACATGGTGGGCCTCAAGACCGATGGCACCTTGTGGATGTGGGGCGTTGTGGGGACGGCGAGAGCCCAGGAGCTGGCCGTAACCCAGCCGGTGCAGGTGGGCAGTGGCTTTGCGCAGCTGATGACCGCGGAAACCGCCAGGAAGACAGACGGCTCCTTCTGGTACTGGGACAACATGAAAAATCTCTTCAACGGGAAGGCCGGTAGCGACGGCATACTGGACCGGGCGCCACCCGGCTACCGGCAGATGGTCAGTGGCCGCAACAACGCGTTGTTCGTGCTGGACGACGGCGCCATACGGTCTGTTTTCTTGAACGTGTACTCCGGGGACCTGTTCATCAACCCGGGCTGGGAGGGCGGCTACGGCAACGCCGGCCCGGTGGACCGTGGTTTCGTGCAGGTGGCCTTGGGCTCCCGCTCGGCCGCGGGCGTGAAAGATGATGGAACCCTCTGGCAATGGAAAGAGCGCGAAGCCCCCGTGCTGGTGGGCGGCGGCTATCGCCAGGTCGCCAAGGGGTACAGCCACACGGTGGCGCTGAAGGCCGATGGCACGGCCTGGGCCTGGGGCTCCAATGCAAAGGGCCAACTGGGCAATGGCACCCTCACCAACACGGAAACCCCGCAACCGCTGGGCGCCGGGTATGCACAGGTCGCGGCATCCGACTCGCACTCCCTGGCACTCACCACCGACGGCACGCTCCTGGCCTGGGGCAACAACGACTATGGGCAACTGGGTGTGGGGCCGGTGGGGCCATCGCAATCGTCGCCGGTGCGCGTGGTGTTCGAGGGCGCGGGTGCATCGGGGCTGGGCACCATGGTGGCCATCGGCACCCGCACCCGCCTGACGCTGACCGCGTACGTGGAGATCAAGCCCGAACACCTGGCCACTGGCGCCAAGGGCAACCCCTACCTCGTGGCGATCACGCCCGACGGCACCATGTACACCTACGCGGTGCCCAATTTCGACCGCCTCAACCCGGCCAACCCGCTGGCCTGGGCCGACCGCCTGCAAAACACATCGTCCGTGCTGTTTGTGAACCAGGACCTGACCCACCTGTCGGGCACCGCCTTTTTCATCGGCTACGGACTGGGCGCGACCCCCGCCGAGAGCCTGGGCGACATGCTCAACAGCTACCGCTACAAGCGGGTCTACGACATTCCATAAGTAGCCGGTAGCCGCTTCGCCCATACGTTCAAAGAGAGGGTTTTCCGATGGGATTTTTGTCGAATGGTGCGCGCCACCGCATGCGGGCCACCCTGTCCCGCCGCCTGGCATCCCTGGCCTTGCACTGCGGGCTGCTGCTCGCCCTGGTGGCCGGCATGGGCAACGTGCACGCCGCCACCGTGGTGCACATGGCCACGGGCGCTGCCAACTCCGCCGCCGTGCTCAGCGACGGAACGCTGTGGACCTGGGGCGACAACCAGAGCGGGCAGTTGGGCAATGGCTCCATGGTCAGTGCCGACAAGCCCGTGCAGATCGGCAGCGGCTTCGCCCAGGTGGCCGTGGGCGGTACCTACATGGTGGGCCTCAAGACCGATGGCAGCTTGTGGATGTGGGGCTCGGTGCAGCTGAGAAACCAGACCCTGAACGAAGCCCGGCCGGTGCAGGTCGGCAGTGGCTTTGCGCAGCTGATGACCTCGGACACCGCCAGCAAGACAGACGGCTCCATCTGGTACTGGGGCCATGTGAAGAAACTCTTCAACTCAGGTGCCGGTGACGACAGGCTGGACCAACTGCCACCCGCCTACCTGCAGATGGTCAATACCCGCAACAACGTGTTGTTCGTGCTGCAAGGCGGCTCCATACAGGCCAAATATGTGGACCTGGACTACAACGACGCGGTCAGGTGGCTCAAATGGAATGGCGGCTACGGCTTCGCCGGCCCGGTGGACAGCGGTTTCGTGCAGGTGGCCTTGGCCCCCTTCTCGGCTGCCGGCGTGAAGGGGGATGGAACCCTCTGGCAATGGAGCTTGGGCCAAGGCCCCACGCAGGTGGGTGGCGGCTATCGCCAGGTCGCCAAAGGTGGGCTCCACACGGTGGCATTGAAGGCCGATGGCACGGCATGGGCCTGGGGCTCCAACTCCATGGGCCAACTGGGCAATGCCACCCGCACCGACAACCCCAGCCCGCAACCGCTTGGCGCGGGGTATGCACGGGTCGCGGCATCCGCCGAGCACTCCCTTGCACTCACCACCGGCGGCACGCTCCTGGCCTGGGGTCGCAACGACCGGGGGCAACTGGGTGTGGGGGCGGTGGGGCAGGAGCAACTCTCGCCGGTGCCCGTGGTCTTCGAAGGCGCGGCTGCACCGGGCCTGGGCACCATGGTGGCCACGGGCAGCCTGACGCGCCTGACGCTGTCTGCGCACGTGCAGATCAAACCCGAGCACCTCGGCGCCAAGGGCAACCCCTACCTCGTGGCGATCACGCCCGACGGCACCATGTACACCTACTCGGCGCCCAATTTCGAGCGCCTCAACCCGGCCAACCCGCTGGCCTGGGCCGAGCGCCTGCAAAACACGTCGTCCCTGCTGTTCGTGAACCAGGACCTGACCCACCTGTCGGGCACCGCCTTTTTCATCGGCTATGGGTTGGGTGCCACCCCCGCCGAGAGCCTGGGCGACATGTTCAACAGCTACCGCTACCAGCGGATCTACGACATTCAATAAATAGCCGGTAGCTTGTAGCTCCCAAGACAACGCCCGCCCTTACCGGTGGGCGTTTTCGTTGTTGCCTCTTCACGCGCTGGCCTACCCACTCAACCAAGCACCCAAGCACCCACCTTGGCCTTGCACGCGATGCCGTGCGCAGGGGGGTGCAAGGCCCGTTAGACTGCGGCGACGAACGAACCATGCACAACCACGCCACCCCCTTCTCCGCAGCCATCGCGGGCTTTGTCCTGGGGTTCGGCCTGGTGTGCCATGAGGAGCTGGGGCTGCCCTCCTTCTTGCGCGCATCGGCGTGGGGCGGTGCCCTCGAAATTGGTGCGGCAGTGCTTGGCTTCGCCATGTTCTACCTGTTCGTTTTTGGCATTCATGCCCCGTTCGAGCGCACCTGGTTTCTGGACCGGGAGGAAAGCAAGCGGCACCACGCGATGAGCCAGCGCATGCTGGTTGCCTTCCTGGCAGCCGGGGTGGGGGGATTGGTGGCCCTGCCGCTGTGCGCGATGCTGCGCCTGCTGGTCCGATAAGGCGCGCCGGCAGCCTGCCTGCCCCTTCGCGGCCCCAGCCGATGAACCCGCGCAGCCCCTCCAGGCGGCTCGCCCCGGGTCAGCTACGGGCCACCCACCCTGCGCCGCGCAGGGCCCTTGTCACGCAGCGTGGGCGCGCAGCCAGGCAACGATGTCGGCCGTCACCTCGTCGCGGTTCGTCTCGTTGAGGATTTCGTGGCGGGCGGCCGGGTACAGCTTCACCGTCACATCGGCAATGCCGGCATCGCGGTAGCGCTGGCCCAGCAGCTCGATCAGCGCACCGCCACCGGCCAGCGGATCGGCGTCGCCCGAGGCAATGAGGAGGGGCAGGTCACGGCGGATGCCGGCCAGCAACGCGGGGTCTGCCAGCCGGGCGGCGGGGGCGAAGAGCGAGGGGATCACATCGCCCGGCACCTCCCACCCGCACCAGGGGTCGGCCACATAGGCATCGACCTCGGCCTCGTCGCGCGACAGCCATTCGTACCCCGTGCGGTGCGCAAAGCCTGCATTGAAAGCCGCCAGCCCTGCCGGCGCATCGGCCGGGGCATTGGCCATGGCCGCGGCCAGCGCATCGAGCGCGGTGGAGCCCGAGAGAACGGCCCCCGCCCATGTCGATGCGTGGTCCAGCAGCGCGGCCTGCGCTGCAAACGAACCCATCGAATGCGCAAACAGAAACACCGGCAGGCCGCCATGCTGCGCGCGCAGCGCCGACCCGTACTGGGCCACATCGGCAATCAGCCCGCCGAAACCCGCAGCACCGAAGTCGCCCAGGCGATCCCCGCCGGTACGCCCGTGCCCCCGGTGGTCGACCGCGTGCACCACAAACCCCGCCGCATTGAGCTGCTGGGCAAAGCGGTCATAGCGCGCGCCATGCTCGGCCAACCCGTGGGCAATCTGCACCACCCCGGCCGGCTGGCCCGCAACGTGGGCCCAGGTGTAGGTCGCCACCTGGGTGCCGTCGGCGTTGGAGAGGAAGGAAGCGGTGGATGTGGTGCTCATGCTTTCATTCTGACATGCAGGGGGCTGCAACGACGCCAGAAGAGTTTTGTTAGCCGCTCTCAATACACCGGCCACGGCAGCCCCAGGTCGGGCCCCAGCTCCAGCACCTCGCGAAAGCGCCCTGCGCGCAGCATCTCGTCCACATCGCTGCCGTAGCCGATGAACAGGCGCAGCCCCTCCAGGCCCGGGCCGTCCAGGCGCGGCAGCAGGGTGAGCGGGGCGGACTGCGCCTCGCCCGTGAGCTGCAGATTGCTGGCCGCAGCCGGCACCGGCCAGCCCAGCGGGCTCCAGTGGCCTTGCGCGTCGAGCTGCAGCCAGGTGCTGCCCGGGCGCGGCACGCCCAGGGTGGCCAGGGCGTACAGGTTGGCGCTGGCCGGCGTGCCGGCGCTGCCGAACACCTCGCCCTTGAAGGCCAGGCTGCGCGGGCTGCCCGCCAGCTCCATGTTCACGCCAAACGGCGGGCGCCGGGCATCGGTGGTGGCGGCCGTGGTGGGCACGTTGGGCGTGGCGGGGGCCAGGTCCAGCTCACCCCGGCCGGCCTCGCCCGCCACGGGCACGGGCTCGGCCGTGCTGGCGTAGGCGCCCGTGCCCAGCTGCCCATAGCGGCCCTGGCCCAGGGCCCACACCGTGCCATCGGCCAGGCGCAGGTGCACCGAGCCGCCGCGCTGATTGAAGATGCTGGTGAGCTGCTTGTCCTCGTCCATGCCCATCGACACCGCCACGATGGGCGCATGCATGCGCAGGCGCCGGCCCAGGTGGTTGTTGAACAGCTTGCCATAGCACTGGGCCGTGCCGTCTTGCAGCACCGCGCAGGCGTTGAATTCGCCGCCGTGGATGGACACCGCCTTGCCCGGCATGGGCAGCACCCTGGGCTCCATCACCAGCCAGTCGGCCACGGGCAGCGCGCCGCCATCCACCCCGGCGATGCCGCTGTTCATGCGCTGGCCCCAGAACCACACCTGGCCCGCTGCATCCAGCGCGTACGAGGCGCCATACGCATCATCCACCGTGGCCACCTGCACGATGGTGGCGGGCAGGCCCAGCACCTTGCGCGGCGTGCGCAGCCATGCAAACGCGTCCTGGCTCAATGGGTTGGTGCCCGCCGGCAGGTAGCCCGCGCCGCCGCTGCTGCCAATGCGCCACACCGAGCCATCCACCCCCAAAATGAGCCCGTGGCCATTGCCGCCCACCGCCACATCGCGCGCCAGCGGCATGCCCGGCGACGATTCGCCCACGATCACCGGGCGCATGTGCATCGGGGGGTACACGCCCCAGCCGCCCGAACTCCACACCTTGCCATCGGCATCCACCGCCAGCCACTGGCCCAGCGCCGTGGCCAGCTTCTTGATGGGCACCGGCAGCGCCATGGGCGTGGGCACCTGCAGGGGCTGGCTGGCAACAAAGCCAGCGCTCGGGTCGTACCGCGTGGCGCCATTGCCCCAGGCAAAAATGCGCCCATCCTGCAACAGCACATGGCTGCCCGTGCCGCTGGCGTGCACACTGGCCGCGGGCCCTGGCAAGCCCACCCGGCGCGGGCTGGCCGACGACTCCAGCTCACCCCCCGCCGGCATGGCCAGGTGCAGGCCCGAGTTGGAGCCCTGGGCATACAGCTTGCCATCGCGCGTGATGTACATGGCCACCGAGGTCAGGCCCAGCGACTCCGTGCCCGAGCCGCTGGCATCCACCACGTTGGTGGCCAGCTTCTCCAGCGACACCTGCCAGCCCGGTGGTTCGCTCGGGTTCACATAGCGCCAGCGCCACAGGTCGCCCTCGGCCGTCCAGCCCAGGTAGCCATCGCCGCCGTGCACCGTCGTCTTGATCTGCACGCCGTTGCGCACCAGCTCCGGGTGCATCGTGCTGCGGTAGGGGTCGAACGGGTCGTACGCATTGGTGGCACTGGCGGCCAGGCGCACCGGCGGGCAATCGGTCTTTGGCGGTGGCGGCAGCGAGGTCTGGCTGCGGTACACCGGGTCGGTGCCCCAGGTCCACCGCGAGCCATCGGCCGCCTTGCCCGTGATGCGCGAGGCGGGCACCTCGCGCGGCACATAGCCGTTGCGGTCTGCCACCGGGGCCGACGCCGCCACCGACACATCCACCAGCGGCGGCACATCGCGCATGGCCACCGGCTGCGCCGTGTACGCGGCCGATGCGGCGCACGCCACCCCCTCGCCCCACGACCAGACCACGCCCTGCTCGTCCAGCGCCACCGTGGTGCGCGCACTGTGAATGATGCGCGCCAGCCGCGCCGGCACCCGCGCGGCCGCAGCGCGCTGGGGCACGGTCGCATCCACCCCCGTGGGCAAGGGCCCCCACCACCAGGGCTGGCCGTCCTTGTCGATCACGAACGAAGGCGCCCATTCCCCGCCGTTGGCGATGAACGTTGCCCCGCGAAAAATGATTTGCGGCGTGGGCCGGTCCGCCCGCGTGCCATCGCCCAGCTCGCCGCGCACATTGCGGCCCCAGGTCCACACATTGCCCTCGGCATCCAGCACCAGCGCCGTGGTGCGGCTGGTGCGCACCATCGTGGCCTTGGCCGGCAGCGCAATCTCACGCGCCGTGGCGGCAAACACCGTGCGCCCCTGGCCCAGCTGCGCCTGCCGGTTGTCGCCCCATGCCAGCACGCTGCCATCGGCCTGCAGCGCCAGGCCGTGGCGGGCGCCGGTGGAGAGGGTCTGGGCGTGGGTCGTGGTGTGGAAGGCGGGCAGGGGGGCTGCGCAGAGGAGCAGCAAGGCGGGGGCGAGCAGGTGCTGCCGCTGCTGCCTCCATGCGCGGGCCCAAGCCCGGGTGGGGGCGTTGGGGTGTTGTTGTTGTTGTTGAACTACCGGCTGCGGCAATCGCCTTGCCGGGGTGCTTGCTGTTGCTGTCTGCATGGCCTCGCCTCTCTGTAGAACTATCTCGGTGTTGTGGAGGCCATTGTGGGGGTGGGGTGGAGACTGGGCGGTGACGGGGGTCACGTGGGGGTGGGCTTTGCGTAAGAGACTTTGGATGCTTTGTGGCTTCCGTTTTCAATGCTGGCGTTCAGGCGTGTGGTGAGCGAAGAGCTTCGGCTGCAGATACAAGTCCAGCGCTTTTGCTCACAGTGTCAGGCGCACGTTGAAAGCGAATGAAAGGCCGCGATCCCGTGAGGATCGATAGGGCGCTACCGCGCATCGCCATTCAGTGGTGCGGATAAAAAACCTAGTATCCGGCAGCGACCAGCTCCCTGAAGTCCTCGACAAATTCAGGCCGCAGGTAGAATTTTCGATACGCTTTTTCTACCAATCCAAAGAACTCGTTTGGATGCTGCCAAGTGACACTTTCCAGGCGTTCCTTGGCATATCCTTCTTGTGCGTGATAGTCGTTGTACTTCACAAGGTCATCGAACCTAAACCCCATTTTGGCAAGCTTTTTATAGACATGACGCTCAATGGCGTTTGCGGGTTCAACTAATTTGCGCGCCGTCTTTAAATTGGTAGCTTTGCTGATAGTCGAGAAAGCGTCGTCCCATCCAGCCAGCAATTGGTCGTAGTCAAGCAGGCTTGCCGTCACGGGATGCCCGATCTTCCGAACTTTGCGTAGTTCTTTCTGCGCATCAACGAAATCCTTATAGAGCGCGAAGTACGCCAGACTGGCCCCGGATTCCATGGCGAAGGAGATGGTGCGCTCAGTAGACTGAGCGGTTTCTTTGTGTCCGCCTATGATGAAATATGCTTTGGTGAAGATATTGGCGCTCCGAAGGCGTTTGAAGAGTTGTTGGATCGCAGCGTTCGTGAACTCTCGGCCCCCGGCCTTGAGGGAGTATCGGTTGTCGGCGTCTCCGGATTCAACGCCGAACGCCAGCATGTTGCAGCCCGCTTCAGCAAGTACGCGCACGAAGCCACCCGTCTCCCCGAACGCCTCGTATGCGGCGAAGTCTTCCAAGCGAAATATGCCCCGCCAGCTAAGCTTTCCGTCAAGTTCGTCGCGAATCTCTTTCAACCCCGCAAGAAACCTAACTGCCCAGGCCTTGCCCTCCTCCTGCCGAACACCGCTGCTGTTATAAGGTGAGGCGATCTGGGGCAGCAAGTTGTCGTCGATAAACTGGATGCGAAGGTCGCGGTACCGCTTGGCTAGTTGGCTAACCTCATCAAGAACTGACTCGACGTCGCGCCGCCGCTCACCATGGCTGAGGGGGCGCCGCTCCGTACAGAAACTGCAACTCCAATCGCAACCTTTGGACATCACGATGTGTGCCTCGTGGACGCCTCCCTTCATGTTGCGAGTTCGAGCTGGTTCGTACTGACCACTAGGCCCCGAATAGAGGCGGCGATCCACATTGACCTTCATCCAGCCCTCGTCTCTTGTAAGATTGTTCCCTTCACTCGAAGCGCTCGAATTGGGGTCTGCGACATCCCTTAGCGTAATGATTGTGCTTCGGGGGTTTATCACCAACCCCTCGCTCGCCGGCCACGGATCTGGCGACTTGAGCGCATCCACAAGCAACTGCAAGTTTCTGACTGCATCGTTGGAGATGGCAAAGTCCCAGTTCGTTAGATCGTTTTCCTCTAGGGCAGAAAAGCGCCACCCATCGAGATTCGCTGCCGGTCCTCCAACCACCAAAACGGGCCGCTGCGTCGCTGCACGGATCTGGGTCAACATTTGGCGTGTAGACCTGACAGTGCTGAATACTGTGTTGAAGCCGATTAGGTCAAAGGTCTTCGCACGGCTGACGATTTCATCAGCAAGCTCTGGAAATCGATGGCAATCCACTAGATGCACGTCGTGCCCGAGTCGAGACAGGTGGGTGGCGAGGAGGCCTAGACCGAGCGGCGGTGTGCTGGTTTTCGATGCCGCTCGTCCAGTAGGGGCGACGGAGATCGGGGGCAGTACAAGCAATACACGCTTGACGCTGCCTGCTGCCCGAGTCCTTGCGTCTTCGACTTCAGGGTGCATCGTCCGGGAAAACCGGCTGAGTTCTGTTGTTATTGCAGGGCCGAACAACTCGCGTGAAACAGGGAAATCCGTCAGCGTAAAACGAGTGAGTTGTTGGTGCTGATCGCGAGGCGCGGCGAGTTCATCGCGATAGTGATTGATGAATTCGCGCATAAGCCACGGATGGCCATCATCTTTGCTTACGGCCATGTCCACGATGCGTCCTAGACTGGCGCAAAGCTTACTTTCTCCGCTCAAGTCAGTTTCTAGGGCATGCAGCCGCGCTCGCAAAGTGGGCGAAAATGCTAGATTGAGCGCAGCCCAGCGAATCGCCTCTTCCTCGTCGTTTGCCATTGCTTCAAGTACGGCTTCAATCTTTTCGCATGGCAGCGCAACCGTTACCATACCTGCGACGAGGCGCTTATCTCCACGCCATGCGCGAGTTATCGCATTCTTATGGCTTAAATCTCTGAAGAATCCTATCGGTTGGTCAATAGACTGCCGCGAGATATCAGGCTTTAGGCTAGAAATGGCTAGCATCGCCGGTGCCAGGTCCGGCGAGTCTTCAAGGGCACGTCTGCTGTCGAAAGGCCGCATGAGTGCACGCTCACATCGACTAATCTCAGCCTCAAATGCAGTGTTACCCTCGATGGGCATGAGTTGGCGGAGGCCAGGATGAACCGCAGTTAGTCGTGCAATACGGATAACCAAGGCCGCATCTACTTTCAGGTACTGGCGTAATGGCGATAGAAAGCTCACCGCCAACTCGTCAGCGCCACTTTCGAATTCGTAAGAAAAGCGGCAGACATAGAACAACAACTCGCGTCGCAGGAAGCCATCGTTGAATATGGCTTTGCACATCTGGCTAGATAGCGTTGATACAAAATCGCTGAATGTCTTGGCAATTTTCGATGCTGCAGCGAGGTATCGCCAGCTTAGATCCAAGAAGACGGTATCCGCGATCTGGGAAGCGCCGTGTGTTGCCCGCGTATTCAGAGAGGCCTCAACTGCGCTGCCGATGGCCAGTAGATCGTCTTTCAGCGTGCGAAGCTCTCGCATCGTTGCCTTGCCGCTTACGTCGCTGAAGTAGTTAAGAGCTGAGCACACCAAAGCCCAGTTTTGCTCAACCTTCCCTGCTCGGCAAGCGGCTAGGGCCTCGAGTACAACGCCCGCGCTGGCCACGCTGTCGCCAAACTTCACGGCAAGCTCGGCTGCCTTTTGGCGTTGATGCCAATCCGCAGAATCCGCCCATGGCCATTTGAATGGCGCGATCAATTCTTTTGCACATCGCTCCCATGTGAAGTGCCGTTGAATTCGCAACGCGAGCGCGAGTGCGGCCTTTTTCCGCGCTGGGTAGTCCTCAACTACCTTTTGTAGCGCGACGGACAGAGCGTCCACATCGGATGGGTTGGGCATACCTGCGGGTGCCCCACCGGACAATTGAACTGCCTCGACGCTGAGAAAGTCGGCGTCCGCTAGAGTTGTTCGCAATTGATCAATCAGCAATGCGAGTCCCGACTGGCTTGAGCACACTAGCGGCACGCCGGCGCAGATCGCCTCCCAACCTGTGAGACCAAAACCCTCGTGCCATGACGGCATGATCGCAACATCGGATCGGGCCAGATGCTCGTACACCTCATCCTGTCTTTCTGAAAACGGGATAGCCTCAATGACGAACTTCGCATCTTGCAGTGCTTCCCTCTTCAGCAGATTTAAAAGATCCTCATCCTTCGCAGGGTCCACGCCGCAGGCGTAGAAATTGCCACGCGTTGTCCAGCGGCTTGTCTGTCCAGTCTTGCGCATGGATTCGTAAGCGGCGATGACGGCCCGGACACTTAGCACACCGTTTTTGATCGTGTCGTCTTCCAAGCCAAGTCGACCGCCGACGTAGAACGTGAGCGAATTTTTTTTCTCAGGCTCGGGTTGGATATCCGCTGCGCCTGGGGTTAAGGCGATCACACGATCGTTGTGCTCGCTACGAGCGCTCTGGAAGCTGTTCGCAAGAAGTGGTCCCACAGCGAAGGCGTGGTCAGAGTTCGCGACAATCTCGCGTTGGTCACGCGACTTGTTCAAGACTTCGGTGAGTGCTTGACCTTTACGGCGGGCGTACTCGATGTAGGACATGTGGCTGATCACCGCCGACCGCACTTGCATGCTGCGCGGCCATCGGCCTTTCAGCTGCTTCGCACACTCAATTGCCAAAGTGCCAGTATGAATGTCGTGGCCGATAACGAGAATCTCTTCAATGTCTCTCAGTGACAGCTCCTCGACTTGCTTGAAAACGAGATCTGTGATGGAAACCAAGTCCCATTTTTCGGGTCTCAGTAGCTTAGCCTTGGTGTCTGGCTCAGTTGGTGGCACCTCCTCCACCACGCAAAAGCACTGGCCAGGTTTCGGCAGGATGCTCGCAAAACCCTGCGTTAAACCTGTATTGAATACGTTGATGCCACCAAGGGCGCTGCCCCAGCGAGTAGCAATGCAGACCACGACGTAGGCCATTTTCTCCCCCCTTTTTTGTCGATCCGAGCTACCTCGTTCGACGTCTTCAATTCAGACCGCAACGACCGCGCAAGCGGTCGCCCCCATCAGGCTACGAACTTCCAATAGCGAACTGCAAAGTTAGCTGCCTGTTAAGCTCCTCTGGCTTCAATTGGGGGGAGTATGACAAAGCTAGTCGATCAAATGCTAGATGCAGTGCTGCGGGGCCTGTTTGCCATCACTCCGCGACGTTGGCTGGGCTCGCTTTCCTGGCATGTCGAGCAGTTTTTGCGTCCATGGAAGGAGTCTGCTGCTGATCTCCAGAAGAGCACTTGGTTCGAGCGCGTCGTGCTTGGCGCGACCGAAAGCCCATGGAAATTTTTAGTGGTAGCTACCCTCATTTGGACATCCATAGCGGTGTCAGTGGGTGTTTTGGTTGATTACGAATGTCTGCCGCTGATTGAGTGGGAGCAGTCTGACCAGTTGAGCTATTTCGGGACCGCTTGGTCTGTTCAAGCAACTGTTGTTGCACTTGTCTATCCCCTGGTCATCTCGTTTGTGACCTTCCTGCTTCAACGACGGGCAACTGCTCGAGTAGCGCTGACCGCTTACTTATTAGAAACTGGCGCAAAGCTTTCGGTAGCCAGTTCGTTTGCTTTATTGGTCTTGATGACACTCCAGTACTTGGTGTTGCCTTGGATCTCGATACTCAACGTGCAGGCGTTGATGGTTGCCAACATCGCTTGGCTCGCTATTAACCTGTTTCTCACAGCCTGGTTTTTGGCGTGCACCGCGCGATACCTGCAGGATGAACGTCGAGTGCGGACCTTGCAGTGGCTCACGCAGTGCGTCACCCTGCCACGGGAGGTGCAGGCCTATGCAAAGGGCCTGCTGCTGCAAAACGCTCAGAAGCGAGGCTGGGTTCCCGGAGATAGTCTGTCGGAGAACAGTCTCAAACCAAAGGTTTACTTGTTTCCGATGAGCGAAGGGCGCGCGGTTTCGTACCGTTGTTTCTCGGTGCCCAAAGAGCTTCAAGACGTTCATTTCAAGCCTCTCGGTTGGGCCATTAGCCGGTGGACGCTTGCAGCGAAGTCAGTCAGGGATGGCTCTCCGTTGCTCGAACTGCCATGCACGCCAAACGATCCTGCTGAGGAGCATGTGTTGTACCGTGTGCGTGACGCCGAACCGCCAAACAGGTTGGCAGCTCTCGCTATTCGTGCGTCATACCAGTTCGTTCGACCGGAGGTATCGGCTATGCCCTTCACTTCCCTTGAAGTCATGAATGAATTGAGCCAGGAAGCGTCGGCACAGGCCGAACTCCGGCGTGATTCTGGTTTTCGGCAAGCTTTGGATGACCTGGTGGCCGTCCATACAGGTTTGTTGCGCGCGGCCCGAGTTCGTTCGAGTGACGGTTCGCTCGATAGCGTATCCCTCCTCAGCGATCCCTATGGATGGGGCTCTCGTCCCATGCTCCGTGATTGGATGAGTTCGTATCGCCTTGTCGCAGAAGCAGCGGTTGGAGCGCTGGTGGACGACGCCCGCTTTTTCCTGCGAACTGCAGCTCTATCCGGAAGGCTTACACACAGAGCAGGGGAGCAGCCTGAGGGGGTACTAGTGCCGTTGATGCTGCCATCTACGCTGCTGATGTACCACCTGAGCCTTTGGTGGAGCCGCCATGCTGCTACAGAGCCCACCTTGCAGGCTCATGCCCCTCGTCTTCTATCAGCCCCACTGCGCACGGTGTATCGAGAGGCGTTGCAGGAATGGGTCGGATCCTGGGAGTCCATCCACGTCAGTATCGGCAAGGACGTGGAACTGCATGGCTATGAGCTGTGGAGAGCCCATGCCACGCGCGTAAGAGTCTACGCTGCACACCTCGACGAGACGGCCCGAGTGCTATTGTCTGCTGTGGCACGGGGCGATGCCGAGGCTGCGAGACGCTTTGAGGTCTCGTTGATCAAGTGGTGGAGTAGGCGCCAGCATGAATTTAAGTTGGACCACCGTGGACCCGAGCCAGGGTGGACCGAGTTCACTCTGGCGCTCGCCGAGTTGAATTGGGACGAGGCCAAGGTGCGTATTCCGGATCTACCGGAAGGCCCTCAAGCAGAGGATGCCGCCACTAGACTCCTTTCGATAACACTGCAGAGGTACTGGTCTGACGTGTGCATGGTGGTTGCGCTGGTTCTGCTTGAGAGCGCGACTGCTATGGATCAACCAGAAGAGTCGTTGTGCGTCGAAATCGTCGGCGCCCTTCTAAGCGGACAGGGTTATGACGAGGGCGGCACTGTTGATTCTGATCTGCACCACGACGCGGGATCTGCGGCGGCTCAATTGGCTCGCTCTCAATTTTCTGACCGTGCCTATTCCAATCGCCTTGACAAAATTGTGCAAACGTATCGCTCCGATACCCGCGAGACTTGGACCTCTGGCCGCACATACTTGTTGGTCGGCTCCGAAGATGTCGACTCGCTGATTCGCGGACAAGCTATATACCTAGCGGCGTTAGTGGCCGGAAATCATGACCAGCTTCGAGCATTCAAGAGACTGGTGGACGGATGGAGCGAAAACCTCCAACGGCTTGGTCGCGTACAGCGACACTTCGAATCTATCGCAGCTGAACTTCGCAGAGAGGAATTCGGCATGCATTTTGTGATTGTCGAGAAGCTGCGAGCGATCCTTGGCCGCAGCGGGGCGGCAGATGTTGCTGTCGAGGGCGCTGCAACCGTTTGCGGAGAAGCTGCCAATGCCGCATCCACTGCGCACGAAGCGACCATCAATGACGCGCAGCTCGATCCGGCACGTCTGATTGAACTGGCACAACAGGTTCACGCACACGTATTTACCAACGATGAGGGCGCAGCGTTTCCTATCGCCGCGACCAAGGATTTCTTACCTACAGATGATGAGGTTGAAGCCGCTACCCTGAGCTTCGAGAGAGTTTCTAAACTGATCTTTACCAGTCCGCAGCATGAGACATTGGACGACCACCTCGTGCGTTTGTTCAGTGAATACACGGCGCACCGTGCATTCGCTGTTGCCGTGGAAAAACTGCAGCGGAAGCTCGGTATAGAGCCTGTGCGGGATGATCGAGCCGATGCGTTTTACGCTGACCTTAAAGGTAGGATCGCCGCGGTCGTTGCCAAGGGGTGGACGCCGATCATATTGGTTGCCTCAGGCAGACGTGCTGACTATCTGGCGCCATACCGTCTTCCTGAAGATGGTGAGGTCGCTGCTGGCTTCGACATTCGCCCGCCAGATATCCCCGAGCGCGGCCTGCACGCCTTGGTCAACGATGTAAAGGTATATTCGGTTTCAAGGCTGCAAAGCCGCTACTTGGTGCTGCCCGAAGAGTGTGTCAAGACAATGCGATTTCAGCAGCGGCAGGCGGGAACAGCGTTCTCGGTTAAGGCTGATGGGGAGGCTGCGGGGAAGATCAATCTAACTTTTGAGTTCGCATGCGAATTTGTGGTGCCGTCGAATCAGGAAGAGATCACGCAACACGATGACGCTGCACTGACGCCAGAAGATTTGCCGTCGCCGTCCTCACCACTTACCTCGGCAACACCCGAATCGTCTCCTCCAACTCCAGCAACAGTAGATACATCCGGTCCCCCATCAACTGCTGGATGATGCTGATGCGCTGCCGGCATTGCCACGCCCCAGCGGCTCGGTGTTGATCCAAGCGAGCTTGGGGAAGGCGTGGGCCACGCGCTGAATTCATGAGGCACCGGGTTCTTCGTTGTGGCATTCCGCACCGCAGCCTGTCTGTAGAGTCTTGGGAGGGGAGGCCGTACCCATTGAAGAAAACGAGTAGGCTGCCTCGCCCTTGGGCTCCGATAACGTGGGGTTTCCTGTTGTCCGCGGCCCCTCATCTCTTTTGATTCAACCCCCATGCCCATCCGCACCGCCACCCCCGACGACGCAGCCTCCATCGGCGCCATCCGCGTGGCGGCCTGGCAGGCGGCCTACCGTGGCGCCATGCCCGATGTGTACCTCGATGCGCTGGACCCTGGCGCGAATCTGGACGGGCTGCGTGCGGCGCTGGGTGCAGAGCCGCCGCCCTTCACGCTGCGCGTGGTAGACGATGATGTGGAGGGCCAGCCGGTGGCCTTTTCCATCGTGGGCAAGCCGCGGTATGCGGTGGTGGCGAGCCCTTCATCCACCATGGAGCTGTGGGCGCTGAATGTGCACCCCCTGCACTGGCGCAGGGGGGCGGGCCAGCAGTTGGTGCAACAGGCGTTGATGGATGCCCGGGCGCAGCCAGGAGTCGCCTTGGTCGAGCTGTGGTGCCTCCACAGCAACGCGGCCGCGCGGCGGCTGTACGAGGCGTGTGGGTTTCGGGCCAGCGGCGCGGTGCGCACGACCAGCCATCTCACAGGCTATCCGCTGCAGGAGGTGGCGTACCGGGTTGCACTCTGACCCTTGCGGCGGGAAGGCGCGCGCGCATTGCACAGGTTGAGCGCCAGAGCACAGGCGCCACAATAGGCGCAGCAAGCCCGACGCCCCCACTTCCCCATGACGACCACAACTACCCCCGCCCCCATCCGCCTCACCCAGTTCTCCCACGGCGGCGGCTGCGGCTGCAAGATTGCCCCGGGCGTGCTCTCCGAGATCCTGCGCGGCAGCGGGGCGGCGGGCATGCTGTTGCCCCCGGAGTTGCTGGTGGGCATCGAGACGGCCGACGATGCCGCGGTGTACCAGCTCAACGATGAACAGGCGCTCATTGCCACCACCGATTTCTTCATGCCCATCGTGGACGATGCGTTCGATTTTGGGCGCATTGCGGCGACCAATGCCATCAGCGATGTGTATGCCATGGGCGGGCGCCCCATCATGGCGCTGGCCATTGTGGCCATGCCGGTCAACCAGCTGCCGGTGGAGGTGATCGGGCGCGTGCTCGAAGGCGGGCAGTCGGTGTGCCGCGCGGCGGGCATTCCCATTGCCGGGGGCCACACCATCGACTCGGTGGAGCCCATCTACGGCCTGGTGGTGCTGGGCCTGGTGCACCCTGCGCGCGTGCGCCGCAACCGCGATGCGCGCGCCGGCGATGTGCTGGTGCTGGGCAAGCCGCTGGGCGTGGGCGTGCTGTCTGCCGCGCTCAAGAAGGGCCTGCTCGACGATGCCGGCTACGCCTGCCTGGTGGACACCACCACGAGCCTGAACACCCCCGGCATGGCGCTGGCCGAGCTGGACGGCGTGCACGCGCTGACCGATGTGACCGGCTTCGGCATTGCCGGCCACACGCTGGAGATGGCGCGCGGCGCCGGCAACCTGCACGCGGTGCTGGAGTGGCAGCGCCTGCCGCTGTTGCCGGGCGTGCAGGCCTGGGCCGCGCAGGGCACCGTCACCGGCGCATCGCGCCGCAACTGGGAGGGCTATGGCGCCGAGGTGGCGCTGGCCCCGGGCCTGCCCGCGCACGCCCAGGCCCTGCTCACCGACCCGCAGACCAGCGGCGGCCTGCTGGTGAGCTGCGCGCCGCACGCGGTTGATGCGGTGCTGCGCACCTTTCGCGAGCAGGGCTTTGCCGATGCCGCGGTGGTGGGCCGCATGGAAGCGCTGGCCGCGGGCGGCGACGGCGGGCCAGCGGCTGGCCGCCCCGCCACCCGCCTCACGGTGGCGCCATGAAGGAGCCCACGCGCGTGCACGACCGGCACGCCTTCGACACGCTGATCGACGCGCGCAGCCCGGCCGAGTTCGCCATCGACCACGTTCCCGGCGCCATCAACCTGCCGGTGCTGGGCAACGAGGAGCGCCGCATCGTGGGCACCCTGTACAAGCAGGTCGGCGCGTTCGAGGCGCGGCGCGTGGGCGGGGCCATGGTGGCCGCCAACCTGGCGCGCCATCTGCAGGGCCCGCTGGCCGACAAGCCGCCCGGCTGGAAGCCGCTGGTCTACTGCTGGCGCGGCGGCCTGCGCAGCGGCTCCATGACCGCCTGGCTGCGCCTGGTGGGGTGGGACGCACAGCAACTGGCGGGCGGCTACAAGGCCTGGCGGCGCCATGTCATCGACACCATCGACCAGCGCGCGCCCGGCCTGCCCCTGGTGGTGGTGTGCGGCGCCACCGGCAGCGCCAAGACGCGGCTGCTGCACACCCTGGCGGCCCAGGGCCAGCAGGTGCTGGACCTGGAGGGCCTGGCCCGGCACAAGGGCTCGCTGCTCGGTGCGCTGCCGGGGGTGGAGCAGCCTTCGCAAACCGCATTCGAAACCGCCATTGCCAGCGTGCTGGAGCGCGTGGACGCCGCGCGCCCGCTGTATGTGGAGGGCGAAGGCCGCCGCATCGGTCGGCTCACCCTGCCCACGCCGCTGGCCGAGCGCATGCGCGCCAGCCCCTGCATCGAACTGCAGGCCAGCACCGCATCGCGTGTGGAGTACCTGCTGCGCGACTACGCCTACCTGGGCGAGCGCCCGCAGTGGCTGGCGGACCAGCTCGACCCGCTCAAGCCCCTGCACGGCAACGCCACCATTGCCGCCTGGCAGGCCATGGCCCACGCGCGCCAGTTGCCCCAGCTGTTCGAGGCACTGGCCACGCTGCATTACGACCCCTCGTATGCGCGGTCGCAGCGTGCGTACTTCAAGGCCTGGGCAGGCCGGCAGGTGGTGCCGGCCGACGACCTGAGCGCAGAGGGCATCGAGGCGCTGGCGCAGCGGGTGGTTGCGGCATTGCCCCGTGGGGCGGCCGCGGCGCCCGCCTGAGCGCAGGGCGGGCTGGGGGGAGATGGCAGGTGCTAGGGCAGGGCCTGCGCCCCGCCCCCCATCACTTCGACAACAACCGCATCGTCTCTTCCAACCCCTTGAGCGACAGCGGATACATCCGGTTGCCCACCAGCTGCTGGATGATGCTGATGCTTTGCCGGTACTGCCACACGCCCTGGGGCTCGGGGTTGATCCAGGCGAACTTGGGGAAGGCGTGGGTCAGGCGCTGGATCCATTCGGCGCCGGGTTCTTCGTTGTTGTATTCCACGCTGCCGCCGGGCTGCAGGATCTCATACGGGCTCATGGTGGCGTCGCCCACGAAGATCAGCTTGTAGTCCTTGTTGTACTTGCGGATGATGTCCCAGGTGGGGAACTTCTCGGCAAAGCGGCGGCGGTTGTTCTTCCACATGAAGTCGTACACGCAGTTGTGGAAGTAATAAAACTCCAGGTGCTTGAACTCGCCCTTGACGGCGCTGAAGAGTTCTTCCACGCGCTGCACGTGTTCGTCCATGGTGCCGCCCACGTCCATGAGCAGCAGCACCTTCACGTTGTTGTGGCGCTCGGGCACCATCTTGATGTCCAGGTAGCCGGCGTTGGCGGCCGTGCTGCGTATGGTGTCGGGCAGGTCCAGTTCCAGGTCGTTGCCTTCGCGCGCAAACTTGCGCAGGCGGCGCAGCGCGACCTTGATGTTGCGGGTGCCCAGCTCTTGCTGGTCGTCGTAGTCTTTGTAGGCGCGCTGCTCCCACACCTTCACGGCGCTTTTGTTCTTGCCGGCGCCGCCAATGCGCACGCCCTGGGGGTTGTAGCCGCCGTGGCCAAAGGGGCTGGTGCCGCCCGTGCCTATCCACTTGTTGCCGCCCTCGTGGCGTTCTTTCTGCTCTTCGAGGCGCTTCTTGAGCGTCTCCATCAGCTCGTCCCAGCCCATCTTTTCGATGGCGGCCTTTTGTTCGGGCGTCAGCTCGTTTTCCAGAATCTTGCGCAGCCAGTCGGCGGGCACTTCCTTGGTGAAGTCGGCCAGCATTTCCACGCCCTTGAAGTAGGCGCCAAAGGCCCGGTCGAACTTGTCGTAGTGCTTCTCGTCCTTCACCAGGGTCAGGCGCGAGAGGTTGTAAAAATCGTCCAGGCTCCACGCGTCGTCCGACCGGGGGCCCACCACGCCGGCGTCCAGCGCTTCGAGCAGGGTGAGGTATTCCTTGACCGACACGGGCAGCTTGGCCGCGCGCAGGGTGTAGAAGAAGTCGATGAGCATGGTGGGGTGCCTCCTCGGTCAGGCAGGGTCAGGCTGGGTCAGGCCGTCTCGCGGCGTGCGCGCAGGTACATGAGCTGGGCGCGGGCCTCGGCCCATTCGCCGGCGCGCATGCTGTACATCACGGTGTCGCGGATGGTGCCGTCGCGGCGCAGGGCGTGGCCGCGGATCACGCCGTCCTTGTGTGCGCCCAGGCGCTCGATGGCGCGCTGCGATGCGAAGTTGTAGTTGTCGGTGCGCCAGCCCACCACGTTGCAGCCCAGGGTGTCGAAGGCGTGGCCCAGCAGCAGCAATTTGCAGGTGGTGTTCACATGGCTGCGCTGCGCGCTCTGGCGGTACCAGGTGTAGCCAATCTCCACGCGCTTCACGGCCGGCAGGATGTCGTGGTAGCTGCTGGTGCCCAGCACGGTGCCGGTGGCCTCGTCGATCACGGCAAAGGCAAAGCGGTCGCGTGTGGCCAGCGCCGTTTCGATGTAGGCGCGCGTGGCCTGGGGCTCGGGCACCGAGGTCACGCGCAGCTTCCACAGTTCACCGTCGGCCGCGGCGGCCTTCAGGCCCTCTTCATGGCCCAGGGCCAGGGGCTCCAGGCGCAGGCCGTGGTCGCGCAGGGTGACGGCTTGCACGAAGGGGGCGGGCTGGGGGCTGCTGCTGCTCATGGCGGTTATTTCTTCTTCTTGGCGGGCGGTTGCTGCGGGGGCTGCTGTTGCGCTTGTTCAGCCAGCAGCTTCTGGCGCCGCTGCTGTTGCCAGCGCCGAGCGGCGTGCAGGCCCAGGCCGCCGCCCAGGCCCACCAGGGCAATGCCGAGCAGGGCCTTGGTGCCGTAGCCCGGGGCAAAGATGTCGAAGCCCGCGAGCTGGCCCAGCCAGAAGCCGGCCAGCGCGCCGCCGACAAAGCCGATGGCGTCGGCCACGCCGTCGATGAGCGAGGGGGTGGTGGGCGGGGTGGGCTGGCTCATGGCGGCCCGTTCAACGGTTCCTTTGGTTCATGAACACCAGTTTTTCGAACAGGCTCACGTCCTGCTCGTTCTTGAGCAGCGCGCCCACCAGCGGGGGCACGGCCACCTTGTTGTCGGCGCTTTGCAGGGCGCTGAGCGGAATGTCCTCGGCCACCAGCAGCTTGAGCCAGTCGAGCAGTTCGCTGGTGGAGGGCTTCTTCTTGAGGCCCGGCAGGTTGCGCACGTCGTAGAAGGTCTTCATCGCCACGCTGAGCAAGTCGCCCTTGAGCGTGGGGAAGTGCACGCCAATGATCTGGCGCATGGTGTCGGCTTCAGGGAACTTGATGAAGTGGAAGAAGCAGCGGCGCAAGAAGGCGTCGGGCAGTTCCTTCTCGTTGTTGGAGGTGATGAACACCAGCGGCCGGTGCTTGGCGCGGATGAGCTCGCGCGTTTCGTAGCAGTAGAACTCCATGCGGTCGATTTCGCGCAGCAGGTCGTTCGGGAATTCGATGTCGGCCTTGTCGATCTCGTCGATGAGCAGGGCCACGGGGCGGTCGGCCGTGAAGGCCTGCCACAGCACGCCCTGCACGATGTAGTTGCGGATGTCCTTCACGCGCTCGGCGCTGTCGCCGTCGTTCAACTGGCTGTCGCGCAGGCGGCTCACGGCGTCGTACTCGTACAGGCCCTGCTGGGCCTTGGTGGTGGACTTGATGTGCCACTGCAGGAGCGGCATGTCCAGCGCCTTCGCCACCTCTTCGGCCAGCATGGTCTTGCCGGTGCCCGGCTCGCCCTTGATGAGCAGCGGGCGCTGCAGGGTGATGGCGGCATTCACGGCCAGCATCAGGTCTTGGGTGGCAACGTAATTCTGGGAACCTTGGAATTTCATGGCAGGGAAAACACCGGATCGTTGATGAATGGGCTTGACAGGCGCTGGCTATAATCCGCGGGTTAAGCAGAGCCGTTGAGTTGAACTTCCACGAGATTGTGCGCGCAAAATGAACAAGACGTTGACCACGATATTTGCCCTGGCTGTCGCTTCCGTGACGGCTCTGTCCCACGCCCAGGAGACCAAGGGCGATGTGAAGGCAGGTGAAAAGAAGATCGCCATGTGCATCGGCTGCCATGGCATTGTTGGCTACCAGGCCAGCTTTCCTGAAATTCACAAGGTGCCCATGATCTCGGGCCAAAGCGGCGCCTATATCGCCTCCGCACTCGACGCTTACCGCAAGGGCGACCGCAAGCACCCCACCATGCGCGGCATTGCCGACTCGCTGACCGACCAGGACATCGCCGACGTGGCCGCCTACTACGCCCAGCACGGCAAGACCGACAAGCAACTGCCCGCCAGGCCCACGCGCGAGCCCAGCGCCCAGGTGGCCGAGCTGCTCAAGAAGGGCGCCTGCGTTTCGTGCCACGGCGACAACTTCGCCAAGCCCATCGACCCCTCGTACCCCCACATCGCAGGCCAGCACGCAGACTACCTGTTCGTGGCGCTCAAGTCGTACAAGGCCGAGAAGAACGCCAACGTGGGCCGCAGCAACGCCGTCATGGGCGGCGTGGCCAAGCAGTTCACCAACGCCGAGCTCAAGGCCCTGGCCAACTACCTGAGCAGCCTGGAAGGCGACATGCACACGGTGCCGCAATCGCGCTTCCGCTGATTGGGCTGCAAAGCGCCCCACAAGATAATAAAAAAAGCCCGCAACCGCGGGCTTTTTGCATGGGGGGCCGTTTCAGAAGGGGGCGCCCTGGTGCCACAAGCAAGCGCCGCCCGGCCCGGCCCATGGCATAGGGCGCGCCGGTCTCGTCTGTCTATCAGCGCCCGCGAAAATCCCGCCATTGCACGCGGGTGAACCAGGCGCACACAGCGCCGAGCACCGCGTAGAAGGCCAACAGGCCCCAATCCACCGCGGGGAACTTCCAGGCATAGCTGATCACGGCGGACACGCTGATGGCACACAGCAGGCCGCTGAGCAGCGCCAGCAGCAAGGCCAGCACCCGCTGCACGCCGGACTTGGCGTTCTCCAGGGTGACTTGGGTCTGCTGCCATGCCTCTGCCGCATCTTGCAGCGGGCTGGCTGCGGCCTGCGCGGCCAGCGCCTGCGCCACGTTGCCTTGCTCCGCCAGGGCGGCAAAGTCGCCCTGCCGGGGGCGTGCCGCGCGTTTGCGCCACCACAGGCCCCCAAAAACCAGGGCAATGATCGCGACGATGAGGCCGGCATACAGCAACTGGTCTTGCCATGGGACCGTGGATGCATGGAACAGGTAGTGGAGCATGGGGGGGTGCAGGTCCCGCAGCGGGGTCTCCAAAAATGGCCGTTGGCGATGGTGCCGCTGGTGTTGCTGGTGCCGCGTTTGCCGCTGGTGCCGTGCCTCAGCTCAATCGCGCGTGGCGCGGCGCTGCACGGCGGCGATGTAGGCGTCGCCATCGGGCGGGCGGCCCGAGCGCTGGCTCTCCCACAGCATCTGGCCCAGGCACTCCATGGTGGCGTGGTGGGCGTCGTGCAGCGAATCGAGGCGCTTGGCCAGCAGCTCCACCGCCTGGCGAATGCCGCGCGGCTGGTCGATGCTGCACTGCTCGCTGATCGACAGGTGCATCGACAGGTGCAAAAACGGGTTGGTGCGGTCGGGCGTCTCGTCGTAGTTGCGGGCCACGGCGGCCTCGGCATCGGAGAAATCGGCGTGGTACTCGGGGTGCTCGGCGATCCACAGGCTGGCCAGGGTCTCGATGGCCTCCATGGGTGCACCGGCCTGTGACTTGGCGTGCACCCCGCAGAGAAAGCGGCGCACGTCGGCTTGGGACGGGTTGAACATGATGGCCCGCAGGGTAGCACGCAGCGCGTGCCGGGGTGGGGCGCGGGGGTATGTATGCAGGGGAGCGCCGCCAGGGCTGTACAGGGCGGCTTGCCTGCCTGCCTACCGCGCCTTGAACCGGCCTGGTTCGCACCAGAAACGGGTCTTCACGCCCGGCTGGCCCTCGAACAGCTCGGCCACGTTGTGGCAGTTGGCCTGGTTGTAGGCCCGGCCATCGGCCGCATCGAAGGTGGCGACATGCATGCGCAAGGTGCCGTTGACGGCACTGTTGCGGTACAGGGTGAACACCACGGCGTTGTCATCCGTGGCGGCAGTGGTGGTGGTTGCCGTGATGGCCGCGCAGCACGCAAAAAAGAGTACCGCGAGGCCCGGCGAGCGGGGGCCTGGAAGGGACGTCATCGGCCCAATCTAGCAGCCTGGCGTGACAAGTGGTAGCGCCAAATTACCAGCGCCAGGCACGCGGTTTTTGGGGGCGCCGGGGTGCCCACGCACGGGTGTGGGTGCGGGCGCGCTGGCGAATTTGCTGCACAGGGCGGTGCGAATCCGTCCTACGGAAGTGCCCCGGGGCCGAACCTACATTGGAGCCGCGGGGGATGCACACAGTTGGTCACCCCGCGCTACATCCCAAGACAAGACAAACCAACCAAACCACCAAGGAAACTGCCATGAACTCGAACAACGCAATGCGCATCATCGGGGCCCTGCTGCTGGTGGCCGGCCTGGCCGGCTTCTTCACCGGCGGCTTCAGCTTCACCAAGGAAACCACCCAGGCCAAGCTCGGCCCGCTGGAGCTCAAGGTGCAGGAGAAAGAGGCCGTCAACGTGCCCCAGTGGCTGAGCGTGGGCGCCATGGCGCTGGGCGCGGTGGTGCTGGTGCTGGGGTTCAAGCGCAGCTGAGGCGTGCCTTCCTCCCCTCATGGGCTTCGTGCCACGCGCCCGCCATCGGCGGGCGCAGCGCTTTTTGCCCCCTCTTTTGCTTCCTTCCCCGTGACCCCCACAATCGCTGGATTGCATTCAACAGGGGTGGGCCGTGGATGGGCTTTTCATGGAAATCATGGTCTGGAAGACCATCGACAATGCATCGGCTGTCCGGTATGCGTGCCTGCGTGACCTGACAAAGGACCAATTTGCCGTTCAGAGCGCGGATTTTTTCCGGCTGCCGCTGGGGGTGAATCCGAACGAGGGATTCGCCAGGCAATTCGCCGAACTCTTCATCGAAGTTCCGCCGCGTGAGCGCTGCGTGTGGTTCGATTCGCTGGAGGAGGCCATAGGGCACCATGAGCGCGGGTTTTCATGAAGCACGGCATTCCCTGGTCCCGCTGCTGGTGCATGGAGGTCGTCGAGCGATGCCCAAGGAAACTGAAGCGAGGGAGGTGCAAATGACCGTTGATTCGAATGACTGGCGCCTGCAAGGACAAGAGAAATACCTGCAAGGCGCCGTGCTCCAGAGGAAGGGGTACCAAGCGTACCGAGCAGACTGGGAGCATGACCACTGCGAGTTTTGTGGTGCGGAGTTCTCGCTCAAGACCCAGGGCGCCCTGCAGGTGGGGTATGCCTCCCTCGATCACTACCGCTGGATTTGCGAAGCGTGCTTTGGCGACTTCAAGGACTTGCTGGGGTGGACGCTTCGGGAGGCTCCGCCCCCCGGTTGATCGCACGGGCAATCACCCAGGCGGGCAGTGCAGCAAGGCGCGGGCAGTGCGCGCCATCGGAGGCATGTGCCCATGGCCAATCGCCGAACGGGGGCTGGCCTTCTGGCGCTGGTGGCATCGCCCCCTGCCGCCCTCACGGCCGCGGCGCTATCGTAAAACTCCCCACCGTCACCACATCCCCCCGGCCCGTGAGCCGCAGCACCACGTCCTGGTCCTTCTGCGCGGGCGTGCCGAAGCCGGTGGACAGGCGCAGCATCAGCGTGGTGGCCGGGGCCACGACCTGCTGGTTGTGGCCGTAGAAGCGGGCGCGCACGGTGTAGGTGCCGGGCTTGGCGTTCTTCAGTGAAAACTCCTCGGGGCCGTAGCCGCCGGTGAAGTCGGCCGACATGCGCCCGCCCTGGTAGGTGAGGCGGTGGCCGAAGTAGGCCTCCTCGCCATTCGGGTCCACCACATACAGGTCGATGTCGGTGTTGTCGGCGTCCCAGGCCAGCACGGCGCGCAGGTCCAGCGGCAGGTTGCGCAGCAGGCGCGGGTCCACGGCGCTGGTGTTCACGGGCTGGCCTGCGGCCTGGGCCTGCGCCGCGATCGTGTTCAGCTCGGCCAGCGCGATCAGCTCCACGCCGGGGAAGCGCCCGGCCCAGGGCTTGGCCACCACCTGCCACAGCTGGTCCACCGCGGCCTGGTGCTGCCCCGCCTTGGCCAGGGCCAGGCCCAGGTCGCGCCAGGACTGCGGCTCGTCAGGGGCCAGCTCCAGCACGCTGCGCAGCACGGGCAGGGCCACGGCGGTGTCGCCCGCCTGCAGCAGGCGGTAGGCCAGGATGCGCAGCACGTGGCGGTTTTCCAGCTCCATCTCGGCCAGGTTCGAGAGCACGCGCCGCGCCAGGGCGCTGTGGCCGCGCTCGTACAGCAGGTCGGCCACGTCGAGGAAGAAGGCCGTGCTGTGGGTGTGCGAGGGGCGCTCGTCGAGGTAGATGGCCTCCATGTCTTGCACCGAGCCGGCCGCGCGCAGGCGGCGCAGGTAGGGCGCGTCGGGCTGCCAGGCGCGCAGCTGGATGGAGGCGGCAGGGGCGGGCAATGCAGACGCAGCCATCGGCGCGGCCTCGGCGGGAGATTCTCGTGCGAGGCCCCTGGAGCCCGTCATTGGGCTTGGTTTTGCTGGGCCCGAGATGCTCAGTATCTTGCCGGATGCGTCCCGAATCGCCGTGCGCGCAGGCGCTGGTGGTGGCGGCACGGCAGACTTGTCCACCACGCCGCCACGCGACTGCTCCTGCAGAGGCTGCTTGGGCGGCATGTCGTCCTTGGGGAAGTCCTTGTCCCACCAGGCCTGCTTCTCGTCGAACTGGCGCGCAATGCGGTCCAGGTGCTGGGCGCGGGTGGCGGCTTCGCGGCCGGCGGTGTCGGTGCGCAGCTGGGCCCAGCGGGCGCGCAGCGCGGGCGGGGGCTCGATGTCGTGGCGCGCGTAGTCCTGCACCGTTTCGAGCACGATGAGCGAGGTCTCGCGGCTGGCGATGCGGAACGCCTGGCCCAGGCGCCGCGCGGCGGCGCGCTGGCGCTCGCCTTCGGCTTCGAGCCGCGCCATGCGCAGCGCGGCCCAGCGGTGGGCGGCCACGCCGGTGGCCAGCTCGGCTGGCGCGTCGGCGGTGGGGGCCTGGATGCGCAGGCTGCGCGTTTCGCTGCGGCCCCCGGGCAGGGGCCACTGCAGCGTGACGATGGCCTCGGGCCCGGTGAAGCGCCCTGCCAGCGCGATGCGGCCCTGCTCGGGCAGGGCCGAGGCCAGCTCCACATCGTCGGCGCCCTCGCTGGCTGCCACCTCCACGCGCGGTGCCTGCCGGGCCAGCGCATCGAGTGCCTGGGTGGTGGACACGGTCAGCAGGTCCAGGTAGTTACCACCGCTGGCCTCGGCCATGCGGCGCAGCGCGGCGGCGTTGCTGCCGGCGCTGGCGGCCAGGGCATAGGTGGGCACGGGCTGCGCGGGCAGGGCGGTGGGGTCTGTGCCCGCGCCCCAGTTGCCCAGGCCGTCGCTGAAGACCAGGGCCATCTGCACGCCCTCGGGCGCGCGCAGTGCGGCGGCCTGGGTGGCGCCGTCGTAGGCCATGCCCTTGAGCCGGTCGCGCAGCGCAGACCAGTTGCCGCCCTGCACGGCAAAGCGTTCGATGGGCCCGGCCACGTCGCGCACGGGCTGCAGCAGCACCTCCACCGTGCCCAGGCGGCGCAGCCAGCCGTCCAGCAGCGCGAACTCGCGTGCATGGTCGCGCGCCGCGCCCGAGCCCGAGGCGTCCCACACCAGGCCCACGCGCTCGGGCCGTGCGCGCTCGGCACTGCGTGCGGCCACGGGCACCTCGGCATAGAAATAACTGGCGCCGTCGAAGCGCTGCGTCGCCACCAGAGGCTGGGGCCTGGAGAACCAGGTGGACGACGGTGCAGGCAGTTCCACGCGCAGCTCCTCGCCCCGGCTGTTCTGCGCGCCCACCAGGGCAATGCGCGTGTCCGCCCCCTCGGCGCGCGCCGGCATGCCCAGCGTGCCCAGCTGGGCCTTCACAGCGCCCGGCGCCATGCCCGCCACGCGCACCGATACATCGAGCCGTGTGGCCGGCGCCTGCAGGCCCAGCGGCAGGCGCCATACCGGTGCGGCGGCATTGGGCAGCACCTCGCTCAGCTCCAGCACCACGCGCCGGCTACCCAACGCGGGCAGCGGGTAGACGCGCAGGCGGTGGTGGTTGCCGCCCACCGATTCGAGCAGCGCCGGGTCCACGCGGGCGCGTGTGATGTCCTCGAAGACCTGGCGGCCTTTGGCCTTCTCGACCGGCACCGCAGGGCGCAGCTCGCCGTCGATGTCGAGCGCAAAGCCCGTCACGCTCTGCCCCTCGGCCAGGGGGAACTGCAGCTGCGCTTCGAGCACGCGCGCATTGGGGTTGAACAGCTCCAGCTCGATGCGCGTGGCCGCCGTGCGCCCGACGATGGTGGCCTGCACGTCCAGGCGGCGCAGCTCGATGGGCGTGGCCGCCCCGCGCACCTGCCAGGTGAGCACGCGCGGAAGCAGTCTCTGCGGTTGCGTATCCGTGGCTTTGACCATCGCATCCACTCTCGCCCGCAATGCCTGTAGGCGCTCCTGCTCTGCCTGTTGTGCTTGCGCCTGTGGCGTCGGCATCACGCGAAAGCGATGCTGTTGCATCTCCTGTTCGGGCTGGGCCTGGGTGGGCGCGGCCAGCGGCAGCAGGGCCAGGGCGCAGAGCAGGCCGAACAGGGTGCGCTGCCCGTTTCGGCGTGGCTGCTGCTGCAGCAGAGGGGCGGGGGCCAGGGAGGTGGTCATGCTCGTCGCTCGCTCAGGGTGGTGCTGGCGGGACGATACGCGGGGCTGGCGGTCCACAAGCGCTTGCGCGGCGAGGCAGGCCGCGTTTGCGTGACATATTGGACGAAACGCTCAGTGCCCGTGCCGGTGGTGGGCGTCCGGCACATGGGCATGGGCGTGGCGCAGCGGTGCATGCACGTGGGGGTGGCTGTGCGGGCCCTGCGGCATCACCGCATGGCTGTGGTCGTGGTGCCCGTCGTCGTGGCGGTGGGCATGCTCGTGCTCCAGGGCCTCGTGCTGGTGTTCGTGGCTGTGCGACTCCATCAGGTGCAGCAGCACGCCCAGCACCATCAGCACGCCGCCCACCACCATGGCCCAACTGCCGCTGCGGTCGCCCAGGCCCATGGCCAGGGCCGCGCCGATGAAGGGCGCAAACGCGAACACCGAGCCCGTGCGCGCGGCGCCAAAGGCCCGCTGGGCCAGCAGGTAAAAGCGCAGGCTCAGCCCATACCCGGTGGCGCCCACCGCCAGCAGTGCCAGCGCCGCGGCGACAGAGGGCAGCGGATCCCTGGACACGAACGCCAGGACAGCGGTCGCGCTCGCCCCCAGCAAGGCCTTGCCCAGCACCACCTGGCCCGGGTCGCGCTCGGCCAGCGCGCGCGAGAGCGTGTTGTCCGCACCCCAGGCCGCCGTGGCCAGCAGCACGGCCAGCAGGCCCAGCAGCTGGCTGCCACCGGCCTGGCCCTGGTCCAGCACCAGCGCGATGCCCCCGGCCAGCAGCAGGAGCATGGCGGCCCAGACGCGGCGGTCCATGGTCTCCTGGTACAGCAGGCGCGCGAGCAGGGCGGTGAACAGCGCCTCCAGCGTCAGCATCAGCGAGGCGCCGGTGCCGCTGGTGTGCTGCAGCCCCCAGGCCATGGCCACGGGGCCCAGCACCGCGCCAAAAGCGGCCATGGACAGCAGCCGGGGCAGGTCGCTGCGCTGCAGGCGCGCCTCGCGCTCGACCCGCTGGCGCGACACCGCGCCCACCGCCGCGGCGCCCGCATACAGCAGGGCCGCAGTGGTGAACGCGCCCAGCCCGGCGCCAAAGTGCTGCACCAGCGGCATGCTCACGCCGAACAGCGCGGCCGCCAGCAAGGCCAGCAGGCCGCCGCGCAGCGAAGGCCAATGCAGGTGGGCGTGGTTCATGGGCGGCTCACTTCACCGCGAAGCGCACGGCCGTGGGCTTTCGCAGAGGCCGTCGGCGTGGCGGCAGCGGCGCTGGTCTGCGGGCGTTGCGGGTAGTGGTGCTGCCCGGTCATGGGATGTTCCTTGGGTGGGCGCGGCCGGTCAGCCGCGCGGCGCCCCCATCATGCGCGAGATCAGCTGGGCTGCCTTGAGCAGCGCGGGCAGCATGGTCTCCTGCATCACCTCGGCACTGGTGCGGTTGGCCTGGCCGCTGATGTTGAGCGCGGCCACGGTCTGGCCCGTGCGGTTGGTGAGCGGGGCGGCAATGGAGATCAGGCCCTCCTCCAGCTCCTGGTTCACCAGGCACCAACCCTGCTGGCGCGCCTGGCGGATGCGGGCGAGCAGGGTGGGCACGTCGGTGGCGGTGTGCTCGGTCCAGCGCTGCAGGGTGTGGGCTTCGAGGCGCTGCTGCAGTTCCTCGTCGGGCAGGGCGGCCAGCAGCACGCGGCCCATCGACGTCCAGCACGCGGGCAGGCGCGAGCCCACGCCCAGGTTGGTGCGCATGATCTTGTGCGTGGGAACGCGCAGCACGTAGACGATATCGAGGCCGTCGAGCACGGCGGCCGATGAGGACTCGCGCACCTCTTCCACCAGGTCTTCCATCACCGGCTCGGCCAGGTTCCAGATGGGCAGCGACGACAGGTAGGCAAAGCCCAGGTCCAGGATGCGCGGCGTGAGGCGGAACTGCCGGCCATCGGTCTCCACATAACCGAGCGTCTGCAGCGTGAGCAGGATGCGGCGCGCGCCGGCGCGCGTGAGGCCGGTCTGCGCGGCCACCTCGCTCAAGGTCTGCTGCGGCGCGCTGGCGCTGAACGAGCGGATCACCTCCAGCCCGCGCGCAAAGGATTGCACGTAGCTGTCGCTGGGTTTGGGGTCTTTGGCGGGCGCGATTTGGGTGTTCATGGAGAGGGTGACTATAATTCTTTCAGCGAACATTTGTTCTATATGCGAACAAATGCAGGCACATTTCCAAGGCGAAGTTGCGGGCGCGAGACAACGAACGCGCAGCTTGCCTCCATTCTCAGGAAAGCAGATCGATGATCAACAAGATTGCGGACTCGGTGGCCCAGGCGCTGGCCGGGGTGAAGGATGGCGCCACGGTGCTGATCGGCGGCTTCGGCACGGCGGGCATTCCCGGCGAGCTGATCGATGGGCTCATCGCCCAGGGCGCGCGCGACCTCACGGTGGTCAACAACAACGCCGGCAATGCCGACCACGGCCTGGCCGCGCTGCTCAAGGCCGGGCAGGTGCGCAAGATCATCTGCAGCTTTCCGCGCCAGGTGGACAGCTACGTGTTCGACGAGCTCTACCGCAGCGGCAAGCTGGAGCTGGAGCTGGTGCCCCAGGGTAACCTGGCCGAGCGCCTGCGCGCCGCGGGTGCCGGAATTGGCGCCTTCTTCTGCCCCACGGCCTACGGCACCGAGCTGGCCGCGGGCAAGGAGACGCGCGAGATCAACGGCAAGCACTACGTGCTGGAGTACCCCATCCACGGCGACGTGGCCCTCATCAAGGCCGACAAGGGCGACCGCTGGGGCAACCTCACCTACCGCATGTCGGCGCGCAACTTCGGCCCCGTGATGGCCACCGCCGCCAAGACCACCATCGCCACGGTGCATGAGGTGGTGGAGCTGGGCGCGCTGGACCCCGAGGCCATCGTCACGCCGGGCATCCACGTGACGCATGTCGTCCGCATCGACCGGGTCGCCACCCAGGCCGGCGGCATCAAGAAATCGGCTTAACGAGCAGCGGACCGAGTGCACACCACCATGACCACTTCCACCAGCTACCAAAAACGAAGCAAGGACGACCTGGCCCGCCGCGTGGCGCAGGACATCCACGACGGCGCCTACGTGAACCTGGGCATCGGCCAGCCGACGCTGGTTGCCAACCACATCCCCGCGGGGCGCGAAGTCATCCTGCAAAGCGAGAACGGCATCCTGGGCATGGGCCCGGCACCGGCCGCGGGCAATGAGGACTATGACCTCATCAACGCCGGCAAGCAGCCCGTGACGCTGCTGCCCGGCGGCGCCTACTTCCACCACGCCGACAGCTTTGCCATGATGCGCGGCGGCCACCTCGACATCTGCGTGCTGGGCGCCTTCCAGGTGTCGGCCACGGGCGACCTGGCCAACTGGAGCACGGGCGAGCCCGGCGCCATACCCGCCGTGGGCGGCGCCATGGACCTGGCCATCGGCGCCAAGCAGACCTGGGTGATGATGGACCTCTTGACCAAGCAGGGCGCCAGCAAGGTGGTGGCGCAGTGCAGCTACCCGCTCACCGGTGTCGCCTGCGTCAAGCGCATCTACACCGATCTGTGCACACTGGCATGCACGCCAGCAGGGCTGCAGGTCATCGACACGGTGGACGGGCTCACGCATGCCGAGCTCGAACGCCTGGTGGGACTGCCCCTGCTCGCTGCCGCCTGATCGCCTTTTTCATCACCGCTTTCATAAACCCCTCAGGAGACAAGAACCATGAGCCAGCAAGCCTTCATCTGCGACGCCATCCGCACCCCCTTCGGGCGCTACGGCGGCGCGCTTTCCAGCGTGCGCACCGATGACCTGGGCGCCATTCCCCTCAAGGCGCTGATGGCGCGCAACCCCGGTGTGGACTGGGCGGCGGTGACCGACGTGCTGTACGGCTGCGCCAACCAGGCCGGCGAAGACAACCGCAACGTGGCGCACATGGCGAGCCTGCTGGCGGGCCTGCCCATCGAGGTGCCCGGCGCCACCATCAACCGCCTGTGCGGTTCGGGGCTCGACGCCGTGGGCTCGGCCGCGCGCGCCATCAAGGCCGGCGAGGCGGGCCTGATGATCGCCGGCGGCGTGGAGAGCATGAGCCGCGCCCCCTTCGTGATGCCCAAGGCCGAGACGGCCTTCAGCCGCAACAACGCGGTGTACGACACCACCATTGGCTGGCGCTTCATCAACAAGCTGATGAAGGAAAAGTACGGCGTGGACTCCATGCCCGAGACGGCCGAGAACGTGGCCGTGGAGTTCGGCATCGAGCGCGAGGCGCAGGACCGCATGGCCCTGGCCAGCCAGCTCAACGCCGTGGCCGCGCAAAAGGCCGGCCACCTGGCGCGCGAGATCACGCCCGTGACCATCCCCCAGAAAAAGGGCGATGCCATCGTGGTCGACAAGGACGAGCACCCGCGCGAAACCAGCCTGGAAGCGCTGGCCAAGCTCAAGGGCGTGGTGCGGCCTGACGGCAGCGTGACGGCCGGCAACGCCAGCGGCGTGAACGACGGCGCCTGCGCCCTGCTGCTGGCCGACGAGGCCAGCGCCGGCAAGTACGGCCTGACGCCGCGCGCCCGCGTGGTGGGCATGGCCACGGCCGGCGTGGCGCCGCGCATCATGGGCTTTGGCCCCACGCCCGCCACCTTGAAGGTGCTGGCCCAGACCGGCCTGACCATTGGCCAGATGGACGTGATCGAGCTCAACGAAGCCTTTGCCGCACAGGGCCTGGCCGTGCTGCGCGCCCTGGGCCTGAAGGACGACGACGCCCGCGTGAACGCCTGGGGCGGCGCCATTGCCCTGGGCCACCCGCTGGGTGCCAGCGGCGCGCGCCTGGCCACCACGGCCGTGAACCGCCTGCACGCCACCGGCGGCCGCTACGCGCTGTGCACCATGTGCATCGGCGTGGGCCAGGGCATCGCCGTCGTTCTCGAGCGCGTCTGACGCCAGGAGCCCAGGCCGTGCCCCTGTCCACCACCACCATGTTGCAGACCCCCGCCGGGGCCTTTCGCGTCGCCATCGACGGCCCCGAGGGCGCGCCCGTGCTGGTGCTCTCCAACTCCCTGGGCACCACCCTGGAGATGTGGGACGCGCAGGCCGCGCGCCTGTCTACCCGCCACCGCGTGCTGCGCTACGACACGCGCGGCCATGGCGGCAGCGTGGTGGCGCCTGGCCCGTACACATTCGAGCAACTGGGCGGCGATGTGCTGGCCCTGCTCGACGCGCTGCACATCGAGCGCGCGAGCTTCTGCGGCATCTCCATGGGCGGCTTCACCGGCCTGTGGCTGGGCGTGCACGCCGGCCACCGCCTGAACCACCTGGTGGTGGCCAACAGCGCCGCCAGGATCGGCACCGAAGACGGCTGGCGCACGCGCGCCGCGATGGTGCGCGAGAAGGGCGCCGCCGCCATGGCCGAGCTGGCCGCATCGTCGCCGGGCCGCTGGTTCACCGAAGGCTTTGTGGCCGCGCAGCCGGACCTGGTGCGCCGCGCCCAGGGCTGGATCGCCGGCATCGCCCCCGAGGGCTACGCCGCCTGCTGCAACGCGCTGGCCCAGGCCGACCTGCGCAGCGATATTGGGCGCATCACCGTGCCCACCTTGTTGATTGCCGGCGTGGCCGACCCCGTGACCACGGTGGCCGATGCGCGCGCCATGCACGCCGCCATCCCCGGCGCGCAGCTGGTGCAGCTGCCCGCATCGCACCTGTCCAACCTGGAATCCCCGGCCGAATTCGACGCCGCGCTCGCCGCCTTCGTGGCCTGAACAACCACTGAGCCAACCGTCCTTGCCACCGCACCGAAGGGTGCATGTGGCGCCCGCTGGCTGGGCGCAACCCTGGCCACCCCTGAGTTTTTGAAGGAATCCCCATGACCCAGCCCAGTACCTCGCGCCCGCGCGTCCTCATCACCGGCGGCGGCGCCGGCATTGGCGCGGCCACGGCCGAGCGCTGCCGCGCCGACGGCTACGAGCCCGTGGTCATCGACCGCGTGGTGGACCATGTGCCCGGCGGCATCCAGGCCGACCTGTCGAACACCGCCGACACCGCGCGCGCCCTGCTGCAGGCCCTGGCCGGCGGCCCCATCACGCGGCTGGTGAACAACGTGGGCGTGGTGGTGCCGGCCGATGCCGAGCACCAGACGCTGGAAGAGTTCGACCTGGCCGTGGCGCTGAACCTGCGCTGCAGCCTGCAGTGCATGCAGGCCCTGCTGCCCGGCATGAAGGAGGCGGGGTTCGGGCGCATCGTCAACATGTCTTCGCGCGCCGCGCTGGGCAAGGAGCTGCGCACCGCGTATTCGGCCACCAAGGCCGGCCTGATCGGCATGACGCGCGTGTGGGCGCTGGAGCTGGGGCGCCACGGCGTCACGGCCAACGCCATCGGGCCCGGCCCCATCCGCACCGAGCTGTTCGACCGCGCCAACCCTCCCGACGCACCGCGCACGCGCGCCATCATCGAATCGGTGCCCGTCAAGCGCGTGGGCACGCCCGACGATGTGGCGCATGCCGTGTCCTACCTGCTCGATGCACGCAGCGGCTTCGTGACCGGGCAGACCCTCTATGTCTGCGGTGGCATGACCGTAGGCGTGGCCGGCGTCTGACGCTGACTCTTTCTTTCCTCTTTTCGCAACCGCTGTTCAAGGAGACACATGAACGCCACCACCACCACCCGCCGCGCCGCACTGGCAGCCCTCGCCGTTGCCGCCACCGCCGCCATCCCCGCTGGCGCCTTTGCCCAGGCCGCCTACCCCAACAAGCCCGTGACCATCGTCGTGCCGTTTGCGGCCGGCGGCACCACCGACATCCTGGCGCGCATCATCGCGCAGGCCCTCACGGTGGAAATGGGCCAATCGGTCATCGTGGACAACCGCGCCGGCGCGGGCGGCAACATCGGCGGCGCGCTGGCGGCCAAGGCCCCGGCCGACGGCTACACCCTGTTCATGGGCACGGTGGGCACGCACGCCATCAACGCCGCGCTGTACAAGAAGATGCCCTTCGACCCGGTGAAGGACTTCGCGCCGCTCACGCGCGTGGCCAATGTGCCCAACCTGCTGGTGGCCAACCCCGCCCAGCCCTACAAGACCGTGAAGGAACTGATTGCCTACGCCAAGGCCAATCCCGGCAAGGTGAACTTCGGCTCGTCGGGCAACGGCAGCTCCATCCACCTGTCGGGCGAGCTGTTCAAGTCGCTGGCCAAGGTGGACATGGTGCACGTGCCCTACAAGGGCAGCGCCCCGGCCGTGACCGACCTCTTGGGCAACCAGATCGGCATCATGTTCGACAACATGCCCTCGGCCATCCAGCATGTGCGCTCGGGCAAGCTCGTGCCCATCGCCGTGACCACCGCCAAGCGCTCGCCCGAGCTGCCCAACGTGCCCACCATCGCCGAAGCCGGCGTGCCCGGCTACGAGGCGACCTCGTGGTTCGGCATGTTCGCGCCCACGGGCACGCCCGCGCCGGTGCTGGCCAAGCTCAACGGCGCCCTGGTCAAGGTGCTGGGCCAGGCCGAGGTGAAGAAGAAGATCAACGAGCAGGGCGCCGAGACCTACAGCGAAACGCCCGAGCAGTTCGCCGCCTTCATCAAGACGGAAAGCGTGAAGTGGGGCAAGGTCGTTCAAGAGTCGGGCGCTAGCCTGGACTGATCGAAGCCTGGGGGCTCAGGCTGCCACGGCCCGGGGGCGCAACGCCCACCAGGTCAGCAGCCCCAGCGCCAGCCCCCAGCAGGCCGAGCCCAGGCCCAGCAGGCTGGCGTTCGACGCCGTGACCACGAAGGTGACGAGCGCGGCCTCGCGCTCGCTGGGCTCGGCCAGGGCGCCGGCCAGGCCGTTCTGGATGGCGCCCAGCAGCGCCAGCCCGGCCACGGTGCTCACCAGCGCGGCGGGCAGCTGCGCAAACGCGAACGTGATGGCCCCGGCAAAGCTGCCCAGCAGCAGGTAGAACACGCCGCAGGCCACGCCCGCCACCCAGCGCCGCTCGGGCCGGGGGTGGGCCTCTTCCCCGGTGCAGATGGCGGCCGTGATGGCCGCGAGGTTGGTGCCGTGCGCCCCGAACGGCGCCAACAGCAGGCTGGCCAGCCCGGTGCCGCCGATCAGCGCATTGTTGTTGTGGCGGGTGTAGCCCGCTGCGCGCAGCACCGCCACGCCCGGCACCTGCTGCCCGGTGAGGCACAGCAACGCCAGCGGCAGGGCCGTGCCCAGCGCGGCGTTCCATGAAAATTCGGGCGTGGTCCACACCGGCCAGGCAAAGCCCCAGCCGGCGAGGCTGGCGGCGGCGGTGGTGGCAACCGGTGCGGTGGCCTGCCCCCAGCCCAGGCCCTGCCACAGCGCCACGCCCAGCAGCAGGGTGAGCGCAATCGCATAGCGCGCCGAGCGCTGCTTGAACAGCAGGTAGCCCGCGAACATGGCGCCCACCAGCCAGGGCGCGCCCGGCACGGTGCTGCGCGCCGCGCCAAAGGCGTCCATGCCAAAGCGCAGCAGAATGCCCGCCAGCATGGCCGCGCACAGGCTGCGCGGGATGCGCGCCATCAGCCGGTCGAAAACGCCCGTCGCGCCGATCAAGAGCAGCGCCGCGGCGGCCAGCAGGTAGGCGCCGATGACCTGGCTGTAGGGCAGGGCCACCAGGGCGCTGGCCAGCAGCGCCGCGCCCGGCGTGTTCCAGGCGCAGATGACGGGCACGCGCTGGCGCCAGCTCATCCACACCCCGCAGACCCCGGCACCGATGGAAATGGCCCACACCCACGAGGTGAGCTGCGCCGCCGGCATGTGCCCCGCCTGCGCGGCCTGCAGCACCAGCAGCAGCGGGCCGGCGTAGGAGATGAGCACGGCCACCAGGCCGGCCAGCACGGCGGGGAACAGGTCGCGCGCGGTGGCCAGCAGGCGGGCGCTGGCGGGGAGCGCGGGGGCAAAAGAGCTGTGGGGTGTCGTCATGCTGCCCATGGTGCCCGCGCGCCACGCGCCGGCGCGCACAGAGCGCGCTGCGTTTATGCTGTACAGATGGCCAAGACTTCATCTGTACTGCAGCACAGTTACCTGCAGCTGGCGCAGCAGCTGCGCCGCGACATCGCCCGGCGCCGCTACGCGCCGGGCGAGCGCCTGCCCTCGGTGCGCGCGCTGGCCGCGGCGCAGGGCGTGAGCGTGGACACCGTGGTGCGCTGCTACCGCCACCTCGAAGCCCTGGGCACCGTGCAGGCGCGCCACAAGTCGGGCATGTACGTGGCGGAGCCGGCGCCCGCGGGGCGTACCCCCGCCCTGGCCGCCGTGGCCGCCGCCGCAAAGGCCGACAACAGGCCTGCGCCGCCGCCCCCGGTGGAGCTCGACCGCCTGGTCTCGCTGGAGCACCGCATGACCCAGCTGTACGCGCTGACCACGCAGCAGCCCCTGCAGTGGGGCCTGCACCTGGCCAACGCCGCGCCCGCCTGGTACCCCACGGCAGCACTGGCGCGCATCGCCCAGCGCCTGCTGCGCAGCCAGCCCGAGATGCTGGGCACCTACCCCACGGGCAGCGGCCTGCCCGTGCTGCGCAGCCAGCTGGCCGCATGGATGGCGGGCTACGGCCTGGACCTGCAGCCCCAGGAGTTGATGGTGACCCACGGCAGCACCGAGGCGCTCAACGTCGCCCTGCGCGCCGTGGCCCGGCCCGGTGACGCGGTGGTGGTCGAGTCGCCCGTGTATTTCGGCCTCTTGCAGATGCTGGGCAACCTGGGCCTGCGCGCCATCGAGCTGCCCTGCACGCCCAGCGAGGGCATGGGGCTCGAAGCGCTGGAGTACGTGCTGGAGCACGAAAGCGGCGTGCGCGCCGTGGTCGTCATGCCCAACTTCCAGAACCCGCTGGGCCACACCATGCCCGAGCGCAACAAGCGCCGCCTGCTGCGCCTGGTGGAGCAGCACGACCTGGCGCTGATCGAGGACGACGTGTTCGGCGACCTCTCGCACACGCCCCACCGGCCCCAGCCCGTGAAGGCCTGGGACCGCCATGGCCGCGTGATCTACTGCGGCAGCAGCAGCAAGAGCCTGGCGCCCGCCTTCCGCCTGGGCTGGGCCGCGGGCGGGCGCTGGCATGCGCGCATGGAATCGCTCAAGCTCAGCACCTCGCTGGCCGCGCCCTGGCTGGAGCAGGCCGTGCTGGCCGAGTTTCTGCGCACCGGCGGCCTGCAGCCCCACCTGCGCAAGCTGCGCGAGCGCCTGGCCCAGACCACGCCGCGCGCGGCCGAGGCGGTGCAGCGCCACTTTCCGGCTGGCACGCGCGTGCACAGCCCCGCCGGCGGCTGGTGGCTGTGGCTGGAGCTGCCCGAGGCCGTGGACGCCCTGGCCCTGCTGCGCCTGGCCGTGGGCCAGGGCATCGCCTTCACGCCCGGCGTGCTGTTTTCCACCACCGCCAAGTACGCCCACTACCTGCGCCTGAACATCGCCCGCCCCTGGACGCGCGAGTTGGAGCAGGCCGTGCGCGTGCTGGGGCAGTTGGCGGGGCAGTTGCAGCATGCGGGTGGGGGCGGGCGTTGACGTGGTAGAGCCGGCCGAGGCTTTTCCATCGGGCGCCTGAGCATGAACCCGTGCTGGAATTCCCGGTCTTCCATGCGATTTGCGCAGGACAACGAAGTGCTTGCTGAGTTGGCGGAGTACGATGAAGAGGAGGGGAAAGTCGCGGTGGAATTCTTCCCGGAACGCCAATTTGTTTCACTCATTCTTGCGTGGCGGAGGCGTGGATTCTTTCCTGTACCGACTGCGCGAATTGCTCCAGGCACTGAGGGGATTGCTTTGCGGACTGACGGCAGAAGAATCATGGCGGCCAAGGCCATGGCAGGCGTTTCCCTGGCCTTGGCAATGGCCATGCTGGTCGTGGTGCTGGAGAGGCTTTTCGCCGCCCTCTTCGAGATGTACAGATTCTTCTTTGATTGGCCGGTGCCCATTCATTTGAATGCAGGTACGGTGGGCTTCTTCGGGGCCCTCTCTCTTGCGGGCCTTGCTCTCAACGGGATGTGCCTGATGGCGATCGGGAAGCGCCAGCGTGGTCTTCGGATGGCCTTTTTGACATCCACCGGACTGATGGTCGCAAGCCTGGGGATGGGGTTGGCGATGCTTGTCGCAAGGCTGGCGATCATTGGATAGCCTTTTGCTGGCATCAGTGGCCAGGACGTGGCATTGCGCTGTGGCATTTCGGTCCCCAATCGACCCTCCATCGGCCCGCAACCCGCCCCTGCAACGCAAAGTTTGGCGCCCCACACGCCCTGAACTAAGATAATCTCCGTCTGTTGCAAATTTTTGCAATTGGGGTGGCGCGCCTCCAGGGAAAGCCCGCTTTTTCTGCACCTGCCGCCCCCTGCGCGTCCTGCCAGGGCCCGCCTTTCTTCTCCCGGAAGGCTGCCTGGGCGGTATGTCCCACCGAATTCATCTCTTCTTTCATCCACGCCATGCCAACACCGACCATTGCCGAACTTCTGGGTGCTTCCATGACAGGCCCAGGCGGGCAGCAGCTGATCGCACGCGCCATCCTCACGCTGTACGGCAATGTCGGCAGCAACCTGGATACGCGCGACTGGACGGCCATCATGCAAAGCAGCAATCCGCTGGAGGCTGCCGAGCGGGCCCTGGTGCGCCAGTACCAGGACAAGAACTACCTGCTGAGCAACCTGCAGCTGTACAGCGCGCGCGGGGCCCGGCCCGAGCAGGCCGAGTACACCTACCGGCAACTGGCCGAGCGCATGGGCTTCACCTACGATGCCAACTGGTCCGTCGGCACGCCGTACGAGTACCTGCGGCTGAAGACCACGCCCGAGCTGGCGGGGATTCTCGAACCCATCACCAACCGCACCATCACGACCACCGCGGGCGGCACGTTCACCGGTCTCGTCGGGGCCACGGACGTGTTCAAGTCCACCATTCCCGCCCTCAACGGGACGACCATCGCCGGCGATGCCTCGGACAACGATGTCCTGACCCTGACCACCGCCGGCACCGTCACCCTCAACAACGGCAGCACCGGTGGCACCATCAGCAACATCAAGGTGCTGAACCTAGCCGATGGCACCAACACCATCACTTACAACACCTCGGCAGGCTTCGCCACCATCAACGGCGGCTCGGGCGACGACACCTTCATCCCCAACGCGGCCCTCTTGCCCATCAAGGTCAATGGCGGCGCCGGCACCGACACCATCGTCCTGACGGCCTCCTATGCGGCCACGGCGTCGGGCAGCGGCACCTTTGCCGCCAACGTGACCGGCTTCGAGAAGTTGCGCCTGACCGGCGTGACCAACCAGACCATCGACCTGCAGACCCTGGGCAACTACAGCGATGTGACCTTCTCCGGCGCGAACGGCCTCACGCTGAGCAACATGCCCAGCAACGGCAAGATCACGCTGACGGGCGCCGGCACGGCGTTCACCATTTCCAACGCCGCGTTTGCCGGCGGGGCCAACGACACCATCAACCTCACGCTCACCGACGGCAGCACCTCTGCCGTGGCGTTCGCCAGCACCGGCGTCACGGCCAGCGGCGTCGAGAACGTGAACATCACCGTGCAGGACACCCAGGCCACGCCCACTGGCCTTTTCAACAACACCCTGACGTGGCTGGGCAATTCGGTCAAGTCCATCACCATCAGCGGCAATGCCGGCCTGACCATGCCTGCGACCAGCACGTCGCTGACCAACGTGGATGCCAGCGGCATCACCCTGGGCGGCTTCACCTGGACGGCCAATGCGCTGACCGGCACGGCCACCGTCAAGGGGAGCGCCAGCGGCACCAACACGGTCAACATGAACTCCGCGACGGCGGGTGTCAACTACACCGGCGGCACAGGCAACGACAACGTCACCATCAACGGCACCGTCTCCAGCACGGCGGCCCTGGGCAATGGCAACAACAGCCTGGCGCTGAACGGTGTCACCATTTTGGGCACCTACACCGCGGGCAGCACCGGCACCGACAGCCTGGCCTTCTTCTCGGCCATACCCGACCTCAGCAATGCCACCATCACCGGTTTCGAGAACCTGACGGTGGTCAACAACGCCAACATCACCATGACGGCCGCGCAGATGGCGCAGTTCACCGGCACCGTCAATGCGTCGGGCACCGAAACCATCAACCTGACCACGGCCGGCACCGTCACCGCGTTCAGCACTGTCGAAAAGTACAACCTGGCCAACGGCACCAACAACTTCACCTCGGCCAACGTGGCGGTCACCGTGGTGGGTGGCACCGGGTCGGACACCTTCAATTTCTCGTCGAACCAGTTCCTCAACTTCCTGACCAGCCTGGATGGCGGCAGCGGCACCGATAGCCTGAACATCGGCGCAACCACCACCAGCACCATCGACCTGAGCACCAAGATCACCGGCATCGAGATCGTCAACATCGCCGGCAGCACCGGCACGGCCAGTGTCATCAACCAGGACGGTGCGGGCGCCACCCTCAACTACACCAAGAGCACTGGCGACAACACGATCACCCTGGGTTCGGGCGGCCAGACGCTGAACCTGCTGGGCTCCAGCCCCGCTTCGACGACGATCACCGGCGGGGCTGCGAGCGATACGATCAACCTGCAGTTCTCGGGCTCGGGCTCGGAGACAGTGATCGCCACGGGCGCCAACATGTCGAACCGCACGCAGATCGACACCGTGGGCAACTTCAACTCCACCGGCACGGACTTTTTCAAGACCGGCGTGAATGCCTCGTCCGTGGGCTCCTACATCATCGGCAATGCCGACACCGGCAACTACATCGCCACCATCGGCAGCGGCCTGTCCATCGTGCTCAACAACACCGGCCAGTCCTACCTCATCACCATCCAGACCGGTACGGCTGCAGGCACCTACCTGTTCCAGAACACGGGCTCCAACACCGCCCAGTTCGACGACACCGACTTCTTCGTCAAACTGGTGGGAACCATTGGCACCATTTCGACGGGCAACCTGATCGCCTGAGGCGGGAGTGCATGGCCGGGGGCGGCCGCCAAGCCCCTCCAGGCCGGCAGCCAGGTGGGCTTGGCAGGGCAGACTGCGCCATGGTCAATCACCCAACCGGGGGCGCCCTGCGACCCGGTGCATCGCTTGTGCCAGCCTTGGCGCTGGGGGACACTGGACTGATCGGGCGGCAAAGGAGTCGGGATGTCAGAAGAAGGCTGCGCATGTCCAAGGTGATCGGGGTTCTGGTTTTGGTCGTTGGCTTGCAGGGCTGTTCTTCACCATGGGTGGTCAGCGATGCCGACCTGCAGTTCTTGCGCATGCCCGCCAAGGAGCAGGCCGTGAAGTTCCATGCCCAGGGCCTGGATGAGCAGTACCGGCTGGTGGGTGTAGGAAACAGGAACAGGCACCCACCGAAAGTTCACCTCTATTCGGAGTTCGCCAAGAATGGAGAAGCGGCCATCCCCTTGCTGGTAGCCCGATTGGGCGCAAGCGGCGATGCCCTGGAGGTGCGCGATATTGTGTGCATCTTGCAGGATATGAAGTATTCGGGTGCTTATATTCCTTCCTCCAATGCCGTGCTGATGGGCTTGGTTTGGACGCGGGTGGACGCTATGGATGGTATTTGGAAGCGTGGGGTCGAAGAGATGCTGGAAGATATTGAGAAATAAACTTCTCTCAAATTTTTAGGCAATGCGGATGATGCGATCCTTTCTTTTTGGCTTCCTGGGTTGCATCACAGGACTGATGGCCTGTCTTTTTGCCTATGCCCAGTATTCGGACTACAGGGAGACGGTCGAGTTGGAAAGCCTCGTCTTCAGCGCCGAGGGCTTGCAGCGGGAGCTGGAGGCTTCTTTCAAACGAACTGGCAAGTTTGACGACGGGGCCATTGGGGGCAACAGCCTCAAGGCCAGGCATGTGGCGGTGGAAAAGGGAACGATTTTCGTAACCGGCTACTTGGGTCAGCTGCTGGTGCTGGTGCCAAGGGTGGATGGCGATACCGTGCGATGGCAATGCCATGCCGGCCCTGAAAGGGCGAGGCCGAGCAACTGCCGCGCCGAATGATGGGGCGGTGCCTTGGGTAGGATGCTGCGTATCACCCTGCGGCCATGGACATGGAAAACGGAATGAACTTTGCAGCCCTTGCTTTTTGTGGCGGCCCGCCGTTGATCTTCTTTCTCGTTGCGTACTTTTCAAAAAGCAGAGGGCTGTTCCAATGGATGGTGACGCTGGTGTTTTTGTACTTCTGCCTGATGTGTATCTTCGGTATCGATGCACTATTCAGGGCAGTGGGAAAGAGGGCGCACGAGAGTGGCCAATCGTCAGAAGCATTCTCTGCGGGGATGTCCGCCTTGTTTGACGTGCTCGCGGAAATGAGGTTGGGGCTGCTCGCCATGGCGGCCTTCATGTGGCTGCTGGCGATGTGCGCCATCTATCGGTTCAAGGACTGAACGCGGCCCCGTGGGTGTTGTTGCGCGCGCAGGCGTGCCACCTCGGGGCGTGGAAAAAATGGGAATACAGAAGACGAGGCCTGAGAGGTCAATGGCCCAGGCCCGCTGCACCCCTTTGCCGAACAGCGCCCTGCCCAGCGCAACTCTGCCTACTGGATTGCCCATGCCGAAATTCCTTCGCCTTGTCGCTTGCGTTCTGTTGCTTGGCAGTGTCCTGGCCTGCGATGAGCCGCACAATTATGTGCCGGAGGGGGGAATCGTCCCGGACGCCGATACGGCGATCAAGATCGCTGAGGTGGTTGCCGCGCGCATCTACGGCCAGGATCGGATTGACAGGCAACAGCCGCTGGTGGCCTCTTTGTTTGGCGGCACATGGACCGTCAAGGGGACCTTGCCACCGCACTTGCTGGGTGGAACGGTGGAGATCGATGTGGCGCGCGCCGACGGGCGGGTCAGCCGCGTAACCCACGGAAAGTGATTCGGGATCCTTGGCGCCCGCAACGGGCGATCCTCCGCCGCCGCCCGGCGAGCGTCAACCCCCCACCCGGTAGACCCGCCCCGTCTGCCCGCCTTCCACGCTGCGCTGGTAGGCCAGGGCCACGCGCACGGCGGGCACGGATTCAAAGCCCGGGAAGAAGGGGCCATAGCTGCCCATGGACTCGGTCAGCACGGTGGGGCTCACGGCGTTGATGCGAATCCCGCGCGCCAGCTCGATGGCGGCGGCGGCCACGAAGCCTTCGAGGGCGGCGTTCACCGCCGTGGCGTTGGCGCCGTTGCGGATGGGTTCGATGCCCACGATGCCGCTGGTCAGCGTGATCGAGCCGCCGTCGTTCAGCACATGCTGGCCCAGCAGCGCCAGTTGCACCTGGCCGAGCAGCTTGTCTTGCAGGCCCAGGTTGAACTGCGCGGCCGTCATCTCGGCCAGCGGGCCGAAGTGCAGGTTGCCGGCGGTGCTGACGATGGCGTCCACCTTGCCCACGGCTTTCAGCAAGGCTTCCACCGAGCCGGGCTGCGCGAAGTCCACGCGCTGCGCACCGCTGCTGCGGCCGGCGGTGATGACCTCGTGGCGTGCCGACAAGTTCGCGAAGACCGCTTGGCCGATGGTGCCGCTGGCGCCGATGAGAAGAATTTTGCTGGACATGGCTTGTTCCTTGAAAAGTAGTGCTCTGAAAGCGTTGAAGAAGCCTGGATTGTTTTGTGAATCAATCAGCGCATAAAGTACAGTGAAGTTCTTCTTGAACTAACCCAGGGTTTGCAATCGCCATGGACAAGCTGCGCAACATGGAGGTCATGGTGGCCGTGGTCGAGGCCGGCAGCTTTGCCGCCGCCGCGCGCCAGCTCGATCTCTCGGCCGTGATGGTGGGCAAGCACATCCGCCAGCTCGAAGAGCACCTGGGCGCGCGCCTGTTCCAGCGCAGCACGCGCCAGAACAGTCTGACCGAGGTGGGCGCCGCCTTCCACGAGGACTGCCGGCGCGTGCTCGAGCAGGTGCGCTGGGCCGAGTCGGCCGTGGAGCGCCAGCGCGCCGTGCCCCAGGGCCTGCTGCGCGTGAGCGCGCCCTTCACGCTGGGCAACGAGGTGGTCGCGCCGCTGGTGGCCGACTTTCTGCTGGCCCACTCGCAGGTGCGTGTGGAGCTGCTGCTGACCGACAGCGTGGTGGACCTGGCGGGCGAGGGCTTCGACGCGGCCGTGCGCATCGGCGCCATTGCCGACGAGGGCCTGGTGGCCCGGCCACTCCAGCCCTACCGCATGGTGATCGCTGCCACACCGGGCTACCTGGCGCGCCATGGCCGGCCCGAGCGGCTGGCCGACCTGGCGCGGCACCAGTGCCTGAGCCACTCGGTCTGGCAGCGCCGCGTGGAGTGGACGCTGCGCGACGGCGCCGAGGCCGTGCAGTGGCCCGACATCGCCCGCTTCACCTGCAACCAGGGCGATGGCCTGCGCCAGGCCGCGCTGCGCGGCCTGGGCCTCATCATGCAGCCCGAGGTGCTGCTGGCCGAAGAGATTCGCGAAGGCCGGCTGGTGCCGGTGCTCACGCACTGCGTGCCGGCGCCGCGCCCGGTGCACCTGGTCTATGCGCCCGACCGGCGGCAGTTGCCCAAGCTGGCGCGGTTCATTGAGTTTGTGGTGGGGGCGCTGGGGGTGGAGGGCAGGGCTGTGTGACGGGTTGGGGCGGGCATGCGCGTGTTATGGTTCGCGTCCTTTTGAATGCACTCAGTGAGGGTAGGTTATGACTGTTGTTTCGAACCATTCGCGCCACTATCCAAAAACCACGATCCCGGTGGGCTCGGCCCGTTAGCAGTCGGCCGGCCGGGATTCAAAGGAACCGCATTGAAATCCCTGACCGATCATTTTTTGAACGAATGCAGAGCGAGCCTGCAACGCGAACAAGCGCAGTCGCTCGCTGCCACCCAGAACTGGAGCCATGTAGACAAGACCCAGGTCCATTCCGATTGGGATGCGCTGTACAAGCAGCTCGCCCCCTTGGTCGGCACCCTGGCGCCTGAGGACGACGAGGTTCAGCAGTGGATGGCCCGGCATTTCTCCATCGCGTCGCGCTTTTACGTCCCGACGCAGCAGGCGTACATCGGGCTTGGCATCTTCTACCGAGAAAATCCCGACATGCGCGCGTTTCACAATGGCTACCACCCCGCGATGGCCGATTTTCTGGAGCTGGCCATCCGGTGCTACGCCCTCGACCATCTGTGACGTGAGCTAGACGCTTTGCCCTTGAAGCCCCTGCGGGTCCACCTGCAGGGGCTTTTTTGATGGTGGACCGGGGCCAGCAGCCTAGGCGCTGGCTGGTGCCAGCTCAGGCATCCTCACCGTGGAATTTCTCCCACGCGATGGATTCGATGTGCCCCGTCAGTTCATTCGATTGTTCGTCGAACAGCTTGTACAGGATCTGGTGCTGGTGGATGGAGGCGCTGCCCTCCAGCCCGAGCAGCACGGTGTAGAGCGCATCGGTCAGCGCGCCGCTGACCACCTCGCGCGCCACGGCGATCTGTGCTTCGGTCAGGCCCGCCTGCTGAAGCGCCGCGATGCGCGAGATGCCGGAGCCGGGGCTGAAGTAGCCCGCGAGCAGGTGCTCCTTGAGGTCCTTGAACTCCTGCACAAAGGCTTCGGGCGTGATCGACAAAGTGGGGGCTGAGGGTGCATCGCTCATGGGTCGTTCGGGGGCGGGGTGGATCGGGTGGGAACGAGGACAAAATACCGCAGGCAGACCGCGCACAGAAAGGCCACGGGCAGGTACAGCACGCCATCCAGGCAGGCCAGGCAATGCCCGGAGGCCAGCACGAAGGGCGCGGCCCAGAACAGCGGCACCAGCAGTGCATACAGCGCCAGTGCACGCCAGCGGCCGGCCAGGAAGATGCCCACAGCGCAAATGGCCTGCACGGCCAGCCCCAGGGCAAGCATCACCTCGGGTTGCAGGCTGGCCAGCAGGGGCATGGGGAGAACGGAGCGAGCGTGCCGGCCGCTACAGCCTGCGCACCTTGCACGCCGCCGAAATCATGCGCCGCGACCACTCGCTGGACATGTCCTTGAACAGCACGGGCGCCTCGCCTTCCTTGTACTCCTCGCGGCCCACGCTGGGGCCGGCCCACTCGGGCTGTGCGTAGTACGCAAGCCACAGGTACCAGGCCTTGCGCGTGGGGCAGTCGACCACGACCTTGGCGTAGTACGAGCGGTACTTCTGCCCGCGGAACGAGGTGCGTTGCTGGTCGCGCGAGACGCGCAGGTCGAGCACCACGCGCTGGTCCACGCCAATGGGCTCGGGCAGGATCTCGATGAGGTTCTTGCCCGCGTCGGCGCGGTCGCCGCTGAGCGTGAACCAGCCGTCGGAGGAGACGCGTTGCGGCTGCGGCTGTGGTTGCGTTGGCGGTTGCGCCGGCTGGCCCCCGGCCAGGGCTGCAATACACAGGACAACGGCGCAGAGCATGGGCGGCTTGGGAAGGGGTGCGTCCGGAGACGGGTGGCGGTCAGGGAAAAATTCATTATCACTGAGGCGGGCGCGCTGCATTTGCCCGTTACACAAAGGGCCCGCGCCGGGCCGTGGCATGGCCACCCGATCAGGTGTTGCGCCAGGCCGCAGTTTCTGCCAGCACCCAGTCGCGAAACGCCGCCAGGCGGGGCTGCTGCGCGGCGGCCGGCGGGTAGGCCAGCCAGTAGCTGTAGTCGTTGGGCAGGTCCAGGGGAAAGGGCTTGACTAGCCGCCCGGCCGTGATGTCGGCCGAGGCCAGGAACATGCGGCCCAGCGCCACGCCCTGGCCCTCGGCAGCCGCCTGCAGCACCAGGGCCGAGTCGCTGAAGCCCGGGCCCGTGCGCGCGATGGCCTCGGCCTCGCTGCGGCTGGCGCCGGCCAGGGCCAGCCAGCGCGGCCACAGGTCGCCGGGTTGGTCGTGCAGCAGGGTGTGCGCGCGCAGGTCGGCCACGGTGCGCAGGGGCCCCTGCGCCGACAGCAGCGCCGGGCTGCACACGGGCGACAGGCGCTCGCGCGAAACCAGGTCGGCCTGCAGGCCGGGCCAGCGCCCCAGGCCCAGGCGGATGGCGATGTCGAAACCCTCGTCGCGCGCAAAGTCGTGCAGCGCCAGGTCGCTCGTGACCTGCAGGTCGATGCCCGGGTGCAGCGCCCGAAAGCGCGCCAGGCGCGGCACCAGCCAGCGCGTGGCGAACGAGGGCAGGGCGGTCACGCGCAGCGGGCCCACCAGGCTGTGGTCGTTGCCGGCCACGCGCTCGGTGGCGCCGGCCAGGGCGTCGAGCAGGCGGCTCAGCTCGGGCGCATAGGCCTTGCCGGCCGCGGTGCTGGTCAGCGCATGGCCGTGGCGCTCGAACAGCCGGCAGCCCAGCCACTCTTCGAGCTGCCGCACCTGGTGGCTGATGGCCGCCTGGGTCACGTGCAGCTCCTCGGCCGCCCGCGTAAAGCTGTGGTGGCGCGCCGCGGCCTCGTAGGCGCGCAGGGCGTTGAGCGGGGGCAGGCGGCGGGCCATGGTGTGTGGGGGAGAGGAGCTTCGATCAATGCAGCTTATCGAGGGCATGAGATTACATCGTTTGGCAACGGTGCGTGCCGCCGCTGTAATCGCTGCTTCCCCCCACTTCTTGTACTGGAAGCGCCGCCCATGATCGCCCTGTCCACCTGGCTTTTGATCCTTGCCTTTGCCGTGCCCATGATCGTCAGCCCCGGCCCGGGCAACACCGTGCTCGCCGCATCGGGCGGGCAGTTCGGGCTGCGGCGCGCCGTGCCGTTCTGGATGGGCTTCGAGGCCGGCAACCTGGTGTGGTGCCTGGTCTACGGCTTTGGGCTGAGCGAGGTGTTCGCACGCCACCCGCTGGCCTACAGCGTGCTCAAGTGGGGCGGCACGCTGTACATCGTGTACCTGGCCTGGTGCTTCTTTCGCAGCGCGGGCGCGGCCGAGCGGCTGGACCTGCGGCCGCTGGGCTTCATCGACGGTTTCGTCTCGCTGAGCCTCAACCCCAAGGTGCACTCGATGATTCTGGTGATGTTCTCGCAGTTCCTCACCCCCGGCCTGCCGCTGGCCGCCCAGGTACTGCAGATGGCGGTGGTCTTCGTCGTGGTGGGCCTGGCCTGCCACTTCGTGTGGATCTACGGCGGGCAGCTCATCTTCAGCCGCGCGCAAAGCCCGCGCGCCGTGCGGCTGCAAGGGGTGGTGTTCGGGGTGTGCATGCTGGTGGTGGCGGGGGTGATGGCGGTGTCGTGACGGGCCGTCGCCCGGGCCTAGTCGAACTTCTTTGTGAGCTTGGGGTACAGCCGGGCCAGTTCGTCTTCGCGCCACGATGTGCCCTTGGGCGCCGCTGGGTAGGGCATTTCGTGGTCGGGGAATTCATCTTCGTCCTGACCCGTCGCCTCGGCCCAGGCTTCGCGAGGCAGGTACTCGAATCCTTCGACCTGCGTCTCCTCATCTTGCGCAACGGCATCGGCCAGGGAGTCGGGCGACTCCAGCGCCTGCTCGTAGACCTTTTGCCCGCGCGAAATCAGCCAGCCGCGGAAATCGCTGAATCCATCGTCCGAGCACCCACCCCCGATGACGTAGGCCGCGCCCCAGAGGTTCCAGGCGTATGCGTTGACGTGCAGCTCGGAGAAAAGGCGGCCGAACTCCACGATCTCTGGCGGCGGGAGCTTGGACAGCAGCGACCGAAGCGCTTCGATCTGCGCGTCGGCGTCACCCTCTGCCGCCTGGCGTGATTGGTCGATGAGGCTCCAGAAATCAAGGTGGTTCATTGCGCGTTTCGATGGGATAGAGGGTTGGTATCGGGGCATGGCATGGAGGGCCGTACCCGCACGCCGAAGCGGCGATCCACAGTATCGGCGCAAAGTGGCCGTCAATCTACCTGGGCCGGGGAATGCAACAGGTCCTGACCTGCCTGCAGGATCGCTTTGCAGCGCAGGCCGACCTGGCCGCAGGTTGACGCGCCTGCTCTTTGAAATTAATATCCAACCGGTCGGAAATAAATATGGAACTTCCATGGGGCGCACACGTGTCATTGATCGAGACCAGTTGCTGGATGCTGCGGAGCGGGTGGTGGCCCGCGATGGCGCTGCCAAGCTGACCCTGGAGCTGGTGGCCGCGGAAGCCGGCGTGAGCAAGGCCAGCGTGCTCTATGACCACAAGACCAAGCAGGCGCTGATCGAGGCCATCGTTCGCCGGGCCCTGGCGCGCGACAGCGCCTTCAATGCACAGGCGGCCGAGCGCCTTGGCGACGTTGACGCCCGCGTGCTGCGCGGGCGCATTGCCGCGGCGGCCGACCCCCTGGCGCCCGAGCAGCGCGCCGTGGCGCTGAGCCTGTGCGCCGCGCTGGCGCAGGACGCCGGGCTGCGCCAGTCGATGCAGGCCAACCAGTCCGCCGTGATCCAGGCACTCCAGGCGGACGCCACGCGCCCGGGCGCCGCGTTGCTGGCCTATCTGGCGCTCGAAGGCTTGAAGCTGCTCGAAAGCCTCGACTTCCACACCTTCGCGAAGCCCGAGCGCGATCGGCTGCTGCGCGATATCGAAGCGCTGGCGGTGCCGCCCTCTGCTTCACCGGCATCAGCACCCGCATCCCAGCCAAGACGGCGTCGCTGACGCATCCGTTTTTCCATCGTTCTTTCCGTTGTGTGCCTCGGTCGACCGCAGAAAAGGTCGACGGCCTCGCCCCGTCACGTCCGGACCGTCCACCCTTTTCGCTGTTGCTTCCCAACGCTGTCCCATGACTTCTACCCATTCCCCGTCCCTGCCGGCTGTACCGCCAGCTTTCTTCCTGGAGGGGCTGCCCCGCCGACTCTTTCTGACCGGCGGCAGCGGCTATGTCGGCCGCAATCTGATCCGCCATTTCGTGGCCCAGGGCGTCGAGGTCGTCGCGCTCGTGCGCAGTGCGCAGGCCCGCCAGGTGGTGCAGGCCCTGGGTGCAACGCCGTTCCTGGGCGACCTGTTCTGCCCGCAACTGGGTGCGGGCATGGCGGGGTGCGATGCGCTGGTCCACGCTGCGGCGGACACCGGCCATGGCCCTGCATCGGCCGCGCAGAAGCGCACGAACGTCGATGGCACCCGGCAGGTGTTCGAGGCCGCGTCACGCGCAGGCGTGCGCCGTGCCGTGCACTTGAGCACGGAGTCTGTGCTGCTCGATGGCCGGCCGCTGGTGAACGCCGATGAAAGCCACCCCCTGCCGGCGCGCCCCATCGGTGGCTACTCTGCCTCCAAGGCCCGTGCAGAGCAGGCGGCGCTGACTGCGGCTGGAACAGGCCTGGCGGTCGTCATCGTCCGTCCTCGGTTCATCTGGGGTCGGGACGACACCACGGCGCTGCCGCAGCTGCTGCAGGCAGTCGATGCCGGCCAGTTCGCCTGGATCGACGGAGGGCGCTACCGCACATCGACGACGCACATCGGCAACCTGGTGCATGGCATCGAGCGCGCCCTGGCCGCAGGAGCTCCGGGCGCCTGCTACTTCATCGCCGACGACGACACCGTGGAGTTCCGCAGCTTCATCAGCGCCCTGCTCGAAACCCAGGGGCGACAGGCTCCCGGCAGGCAGGTGGCCGGATGGCTGGTGCGCTCGGCGGCCTTCATCGGCGAGCGCCTGTCGGCGTTGACCGGCGGGCGCTGGCACCCGCCGGTGACGCGGCAGGCGCTGGCGACATCTGCCGTCGAGGTGACGCTGAACATCGGCAAGGCGCGCCGCGAACTGGATTACCAGCCGCCGGTCAGCCGGGCCGAGGGGCTGCTCGAGCTCGCCGCGTCTGGCTGCCGCTGACCGCCCACAGGCTCAGATCGCAGCGCCCTGGACCGCCTGGGCCAGCGGTTCCAGAGCCGCCAGCTCCTGCGCGTCCAGCGCAATGGCGGCCGCCGCCACGTTCTCCGCCAGCCGGCTGCGCCGGCGAGTGCCCGGAATGGGCACCAGACTCACCCCCAGTTGCCGGGCACGGGCATACAACCATGCCAGCGCAAGCTGCGCACTGGAGATGCCGCGGCGCGAGGCGAGCGCATCCAGGGCCGCCACCAGCCGCTCGTTGGCCGCCTGGTTCTCTGGCGAGAAGCGCGGAAAATGCCTCCGGGAATCGTCCGCGGCGAGACCGCCCGCGAAGCCCGCGCCGGTCAGCAGCCCACGGCCCAGCGGCGCGAAAGGCACAATGCCAATGCCCAGCGAGGCCGCCAGCGGCGCGACGCTCTGTTCGATCTGCCGGCTGAACACCGACCATTCGGACTGCAGTGCCGCGATGGGGTGGATGGCATGGGCCGCGCGAAGCTCCTGGGCACCCACTTCGCAAAGGCCCAGCGCGCGCACCTTGCCGGCCTTCACCAGCTCAGCCATGGCACCTACCGAGTCTTCGATCGGCACCTCTGGCGTGCGCCGGTGCATGTAGTACAGGTCGATGGCGTCGATGCCCAGGCGCGCGAGCGACTGGTCCACGGCGCGGCGGATGTATTCAGGGCGGTTGCTCAGGCTCCAGTCGTCGGGCGCCTGGGGCGAGCGGGTGTAGCCGAACTTGGTGGCCAGCACGACCTGGCTGCGGTGCGCCCGAACGAAGGGGCCGAGAAAGCGCTCGTTGTCGCCCAGCCCGTACATGTCCGCCGTGTCGAACAGCGTGACGCCCAGGTCCAGGGCACGTTCCAGCGTGGCGCGGGCCTCGGCGACATCGGTGTCGCCATAGAACTCGCTCATGCCCATGCAGCCAAGGCCTTGCGCCCCGACCGTGGGGCCCTCCAGACCGAGGTGGGTAGTGGCGAGGCGACCAAGGGGGGGGTGTTGCATGCAAAAACTCCAGGTGATGACAGATCGCCTGTTATAAGTACGCAGTGCACTACAGGGTCAAGGGTTCTCGCATGTTGATTTCGGAATTCGCGGGCGTGGTGGGGCTGTCGACCGAGACAGTCCGCTTCTACGTTGGCAAGGGGCTGTTGAAGCCACGGCGCAGCACACTCGGCGGCAGCAATCCCTACCAGGTCTTCTCGGCAGACGATGTGACGGCGGTGCGCATGGTCCAGCTGCAGAAATCGCTGGGCTACTCGCTGAGCGAGATCGCGGCGCTCAATCGGGAGTACCGCAACGGAGCGACGTCGGCGGCGCGCACGGCGCAGGTCCTGCGCAAGCAGATCGACAGACTGCAGCAGCAGCGCGCGCAGCTCGACACTGCCTTGGACTTTCTGACGCAGAAGCTGGCCTGGGTCGAGGCCGGCAAGCCCGGGGACGCGCCGCAGTTTCCGTGCTGACTGCGGCTTACCTCCAGCCCTCTGCCCCCAATCCCAACCAGTCCCGATGGTTCCAGATACTCGCCTTTCATGATCGATAAATCCTTGCTGCAACAGCAGGTGCTGGAACAGCTCGCCCAAGACCTGCTGCAAGCCGAAGAGGCCGTGCGCGTGGCCCATGAAACGGCCACCCACGAAGAGAACATCGCCGAAAACAAGTACGACACCTTGGGGCTCGAAGCCGCCTACCCGGTCCACTGAAACCGAGAAATCGGCTGTGCGTGAGGGTCTGGCAGGGCCGCAATCTAGGCGCCGGGCGCAGCCGGGTTGTACACCCGGCGAGCACGGCAACGACGAGTGCGGCCCTGCCAGGCCCTCACCCTGCGGGCCGGGGTGGCAGCAGGCACATCGCGGCGTTGCGGGCTTTGCCAAGGCGGCCAGCCTTGGCTGCAGCCCGCGCCTTGCGCTGCACCCGCTGCCACCCCGGCGCACAGCCGATTTCTCGGTTTCAGTGGACCACCACCGGCCAGGCCCGGCGCGCCGAAGCCATCCGCCAGGCGATGGCCCATTGGCGCCAATGGCGCCCACTGCCCTATGACGCCAGCCTGGGCATACAGCTCGGCGCGCTGGTCTGCCTGGTCGATTCCAACGACGAGCAGCAGCAACAGCAGCAGATCTTTCTCGGCCCGGCTGGGGGCAGCATGAAGCTGGTCAGCGGTGCGCAGACTGTGCAGGTCATCAGCACCGAGGCCCCGTTGGGCCGGGCCCTGCTGGGCAAGTGCGAGGGGGATGAGGTGTCGATACAGGGGGCGCCCAGCCGGCAGCTGTTTGAGGTGCTGTGGGTGCAGTGAGCCGCGCAGCGGCCACTCAGGTTATCTCGCGCGGTAACAGCTTTGCGTCCAGGGGCTGCCCTCCCGATCTGCGCCCCATGCAGCCACTGAAGCGAAAGTCAGGCCTACGTTGTCATCGCGGTAAGTACCATCGCAGTCGGCGGGTTGGGCCTGCCAGTCGGTCGCCGCGTGCGCAGAATTTTTCAACACCATCATGCATCCAGGACGTATCCCTGAGTCAATCGAGTCACTTGACGGAAATTGCGGAGTCGCTTCCGTCTGGTTGGTTTGTCATCACGCCAACTTGGTCGTTGAACCGCAGTCGCTTATCCAGCTTTGCGGGCACGACACGGAGGTCGGGACATTCACGATTGCGCTTGCTGTCGCACTGAATGAGTTGGGTTTGCCAGTCTCGTTCCACTCAGATGCAGACCCTGCAATCAAGGATGCAGAACTCGGTTACTACGAGCGGGCTAAATTGCATGGCATTCCCCTTTGTTCTGCCCAAGGTATTTGCGACATTGCGAAATCACTTGCAGATGGCAAGCAAGTCATCTCATTCTTTGATGCGGCGGACGGCGAAGGTCACTTCTCACCCATCGAGGCAATTGATCAACGTGATGTGAGATTCGAATACAGCAATGAGCCAGCACTTTCGCATCAAGAGTTTGACGCCCGCAGACGTGCAGCAGGTATTTGCAGGCAAACCATTGTGATCGGCTGATGCCACCGGTTGCTCCTGGCCGCCCGTGGACGGCTGACCCGCAGCGCCGCAATACCCACGCAGCCCCCGCCTCACACCCGCCAAGCCGGCAACTCCCAATTGCGCCAAAGCGCCAGCCCACGCAGCCCCGGCCGTGAACTCAGTGGGCCGACACCACCGGCAGCGACCGGTGCAAGGCGGTCACTGGGGTTGGCCTGTGCAAAGGCAGATCGGGGCCCATCCCGGACGTTCAGATGTCCGCCCAATTCAGCGTTGCTGCAGCCCACACGGCCCGCTCGGCGTGTACCACGGCATCGGAAAGCGTTGGGAATATTGCAGAAGCGTAGTTGCCGTAGTCGTGCGGCTTCGTTGGTGAAGCCCACTGCACATCAAATCCGGGCACCGCCTGGTCTTCCCGCACCTCTGGCGGATCCTGGCAATCGCCGGAGCCATAGCGGATCGAGCAACTGACGATGCGCACACCCGTTGGGACATGGCCGTCGTACAACCACGTTCCTTCTCTGACGACGATGAAATCGCTCATTGCTATGCCTGCTCCCGGCTGGTTGCTCTCATCGTAGCAGCGGCCGCGCAGGGCCCGAACCAGGGGTCCGCTGACCTTGCAGCCCTATTCCCTGGTGCCACTTTCCCGCGGTGGCCGTGCCCCTCAGCGGAGCCCGATCCTTGCCTGCACCAGGCGCTGCACCTCGTTGACCAGAGCGGCGAGCTCTGGTCGGTCCCCGTACATGTCGAACTCGCGCACAGCGATCAGGCCCATGGACAGAGGGCCTGGCGGGTCCTCGCGCGGAACGCCCAGAACGAAGTTTCGGCACCACAGCAGTTGGCGCTCGATGCTCACCGCCGGTGCGAAAGCCTGCGCAGCCATGGGGCGAATTTCTGCGAGAGCCGCGTCAATTTTTTGGAGAAGTTCTTCGTCCATGGTGCCTCCCGCCTCACACCCGCCAGGCCGGCAACTCCCAATTGCGCCAAAGCGCCAGCCCGCGCAGCCCGGCGGTGGCCAGCACGCAGGCCAGCAGCGGGGTCCAGGGGGGCGTGTCCATCTGGCGCAAAGCCACGTCGATCCAGCCGCCGGCAAAGGCGCACAGGGCGTACGGCCGGTGGTCGCTGAAGGCCTGGGGCACCTCGTTGCACAGCACGTCGCGCAGCACGCCGCCGAAGACGCCGGTGGTCACGCCCATCATCACGGCGATGATGGGCGGCATGCCCACGGCGGTGGCGGTGTCGATGCCCACGGCGGCGAACAGGCCCAGGCCGATGGCGTCGGGCAGCAGCATGGCGCGCTCCGTCGGCTTGAAATGGCGCTGGCGCATGAACAGCATGGCGCACACGCACAGCGCCAGCAGGCCCCAGATGAAGCCGGTGTGGCGTATCCAGAAAAACGGCCGCTGGTCCAGCAGCAGATCGCGCAGCGTGCCGCCGCCGAATGCCGCCACAAAGGCCACCACGCACACGCCCACCACGTCCATGCGCTTGCGCGCCGCGGCGATGATGCCCGACAGCGCGAAGGCAATCGTCGCCGCCACCTCGATGAGAAAGCGCAGCGTGTGAATCCAGGGGGCGTCGAGCAGCAGGTCCATGGGCGCGATTGTGCAGCGCCACCCGCCGAAAGACTACGCCAGTGCGTGCACCAGCAGTGCCAGCGTGCAGCCCGCACAGCCTGCGATGCCAAGGCGCCGCGCCCAGCGCAGGCTGCCCTCTGGCCACAGGTTCATGGCCAGCACCAGGCCCCAGCCCAGCACCATCCACGAGGCGAGCGGTATGGCGATACCTGCGGCCGGGCCGGCAGCCACCGTGGCGGCGGCCGTCTGCAGGGCCAGTGTGCCCAGTGCCAGGCCCCAGGCCTTGCGCTGCGGCTGTGGGCCCGCGAGGGCGTCGCCCCAGGCGCGCGTGGACGTGGCCTGGGCCCAGTGCACCAGGGCCAGCAGGCAGGCGGCGGCCGCGCTGGCCAGGGCCAGGGTGTCCGTCATGCCGTGCTCTCCACCGGCTGCTGTGCGCCGGGTACGGGCGCTGCGTTGTGTCGCTGTTGCCGCCGTTGCCGGTGCAGGCGCCGCAGCACGGCGATGCCCATGGCCAGGCACAGGGCCGCGGCAATGCCCCACACGGCCATGCCCGATCGCCATGCCAGCCACGCCAGCGCCGCAGCGGCCAGGGCCGCCAGCACGGCGGCGGCGCGCGGCCACCAGGCCTGCAGCGTGGCGGCGGGCAGCACCAGGAAGAAGGCCGTGAGCAGGCCCAGCATGCCGGCCCCGCGCGCGGGCTCGCCGGCCGCCAGGGCGATGCGCAAGGACTCTGCCGCCAGCAGCGCCGCGAGCCAGAACGACAGGGCCTGCGTGGAGGGGCTGCGTGGCCGCCGCCAGCGCAGCGCGCGGCGCGGCGCATGTGCACCGGGGCCGCCCACTGCCTTGCGCGGGGCCTGCACCCGCGCCGGGCCGATGAAGGCGGCCAGCCCCGCCAGCATGGCGCCCAGCGCCACCAGGCTGGCCAGCATGGGCCACTGCAGCGGCGCGCCCAGCACCAGGCCCGCAGCACCCGCCAGCGCCAGCAGCACACCGGCCGCACCCAGCGACACGCGCCACAGCGCGATGTGGCGCAGCGCCCAGGCTGCCAGCAGCGAGGTGATGAGCCAGGTGCCAATCAGCGTCCACACGGCCCACACCGGCCGCTGCGCCAGCGGCGCCAGGCCGGCCGGGGGCCACAGGTGCACGAGCACGGCCACCAGCATGGCGGCGGGCACGGTGGCGTGCAGCGCGAGAAAGCAGCGCACCACGAACGAGGGGGCGGGAGCGGCGGCCGGCTTGGTCATGCCCGCAGTCCGCCCTGCACGCCCGCCTGCTGTTGCTGCTGCGCCTCGCGCCGCCGCTGCTGGCGCGAGTCCAGCCAGATCAGCGTGCCCGAGATCGACAGAAACGCCGGCGTCATGCCCAGGATGAAGTACAGCCACTTCAGCGCCAGCCCGCCGAAGTCGCCAAAGTGCAGCGGCTCCATGAGCCCGTTGACCAGCGACCAGAAGCCCGCCGTGCGCGGGTCCAGCGTTTTCTTGGCATCGCCCGTGGCGGCGTTCATGTCCACGCGCGCCGTGCTGGCCAGGTGGCCGGCCAGGGCGCCGGTGAAGCTGGCCTCGGCAGCCGTGGTGCCCCAGCGGCGCAGCGACACGTAACGCGCCTGCAGCCCCGGCACGGCCTGCTGCGCGCTGCGGTACAGGGCGTCGAGCGACTGCATGGGCGCAGGCTCCGCCGCCGGCGGCTTGCGCACCGCACTGGCCGCAGGCGCGCCCGCCAGCACGTACCTGGTGCCCTGCTCGAACAGAGGCGCCAGCCCCAGCCAGGCGCCCGTGGCCGCGATCAGGATGTGAAAGCCCAGGCCCCAGATGCCGGCGGACTTGTGCAGGTCCGACATCACCACGCGAAAGCTGCGGCCCCAGCGCTGGGTGAACAGCTCGGCAATGATCTTGCGGTGGATGACGATGCCCGTGCCAATCAGCACCAGCATGGCCGCACCGAGAAAGCCCACGATCCAGCGCGGCCCGAAGAACAGAAACACATGCAGCATGCGCAGGTACTGGCCGAGCTGGCTGTCCACCGGGCCCACCACGGCGCCCGTGTCGGCGCGCAGGGCCACCTTGGTGCGCTGGCTGGCGGGCGCGCCGCGCTCGCGCACATGGGCGAAGTAGTTGGGGTTCACCTCGTCGGGCAGGGCAATGGTCTCCACCGTGGCGCCCGGGTAGCGGGCCTGCAACTGCGCCAGCACCGTATCGAGCGGCGCGGGCGGCTCGCTGCGCGGCAGGCCGGCCAGCGAGGGGTTGGCCCACAGATCGATCTCGTTCTTGAACACCACCACCGCGCCCGAGAAGCACACGATGAACATCAACAGGCCCGTGACGATGCCCGCCCACGAGTGCAGGACGAACAGGCGGTTCAGGGTGCGCTGGCTGGTGGGCATGGTGGCTGGCGGTGGGGCTGGCGTTGTGGGGTGAACGGCTTCAGAAGAAGTACGTCAGCCCCAGGCTGAAGTTGCGCGGCAGCGCGGGCGAGACCACGTTGGCGTTGATCGCGCCGTCGTAGTACGCCTTGTTGAACAGGTTCTTCACCCCGGCCGTGAGGCGGTAGTTCGGGCCCGCGTAGCTGATGGAGGCATCGGCCACCACGTACGAGGGCAGGGTGAACGGGTACGAGCCGACCTGCTCGCTCACATAGCGCCCGCCCAGGCCCAGCGTCACGCGCTGGTACTGCGGCAGCTTGTAGGTGGCCCAGGCCGTGAGCGTGTGGCGCGGCGTGAGGTTGAGCGGCAGGCCCACGATGGCGGCGTTGTTGTCGCGCGTGACCTTGGTCTGCGTGTAGGTGTAGGCGCTGGTCAGCTTGATGCCGTTCTTCAGGTCGGCGCCCAGCTCCACCTCCAGGCCGCGCGCACGCTGCTGGCCGGTCTGCACGCTGAAGCCGGTGTTCACCGGGTCGGCCGTGGTCACGTTCTCGCGCACCAGGTCGAAGATGGCCAGGGCACCCGTGAGCTGGCCGCCCGGTGCCTCGTACTTCAGGCCGGCTTCCCATTGCTTGCCGGTCTCGGGCACAAAGGGCGTGCCGTTGAAGGCCAGGCCCGTGGTGGGCAGGAAGGACTCGCCATAGCTGCTGTACGCCGCCCAGCCGGGCTGGAACTCGTACACCAGGCCGGCCGACAGCGTGGTGGCGCTGTCCTTCTGGCGCGTCTGCACGCGGGTGATGCGGTTGTCCGTGTCGTTGGTGGACCAGTCGCGGCGCAGGCCCACCAGCGCCGTCCAGCCCTGGCCGAACTTGATCTGGTCCTGCGCGTACAGCGCGCCCACGGTGAGCTTGCCGGGCGCATCGCTGGTCAGCGCCGCGGGGCAGTTGGCCTGCACGCCATAGGCCGGCGCAAACAGGTCCAGCGCGGCAATGGAGCAGCTGCGGCTGGCCAGCAGGCTGTGGCCGCTGCGCACATCGAGGCCCGTCACCAGTTGGTGCTTCATGCCCAGCGCCTCGAAGCGCGTGAGCAGCGAGGTATCGGTGGCCAGCAGGTCGTAGTCCATGTACTGGCGCGAGGCACTGCGGTTCTGCAGCCGCTGGTTGGCCTGCAGCGCCTGGTTGGAGACAAAATTGCCCGTGCCCTTCTCGGTCTCGTAGCGCACGTTCTGGCGGAAGGTCATGGCGGGCGATACCTGGTGCTCCAGCGCATAGCCGATGGTGGTGCTCTCCACGTCGTACACGCCAAACGCCGGTTCGCCCGTGAACAGGGTGCGGGGCAGCGTGCCGTTGCGGTTGGGCAGCAGCGTGCCATAGGGCGTGATGCCCTGCTGGCGCATCCACTCGCTGCGGCTGTAGGTGGCAAACAGCACCAGGTCGGTCTGCGCACCCAGGTCGATGGACAGGGACGGCGCGAACCAGCGGTCCTTGCGGTAGACGAACTGCGTCGGGTCGTCGGCATCCGTCACCTGCGCGTTGATGCGCAGCGCCGTCTTGCCCGACTCGGACAGCGGTCGGTTCACATCGGCCTGCAGCGTGCGCTGGCCAAAGCTGCCCACCTCGACACCCACCTCGTTCAAAGGCTCCTTGCGCGGGCGCTTGCTCACCGCGTTGACGATGCCGCCCGGCTGCACCTGGCCATAGAGCACCGAGGCCGAGCCCTTGAGCACCTCGAAGCGCTCGTACCCATAGGGCTGCAGCTTGGCCCACATGCCGGGGCTCTGCACCAGGCCATCGACCAGGATGGATTCGGTCGAGCGGAAGCCGCGGATGTTCAGGTCATCAAACCCCCGGCGCCCAAAGTTCACGGGGCTCACCCCCGCCACCGTCTGCAGCGCCTGCTGCACATTGGTGATCTGGCGCGACTCCATCTGCTCGCGCGTCACCACGCTGACGGACTGCGGGGTTTCGAGCCGCCGCATGGGCGCCTTGCCGGCCGTCTGCGCTTCGACCGGGGCAAAGCCCATGTCTTTTTCGGTGCTGGCGTTGATGCGCACCTCTTGGAGCTGGGGGGCGGTGGTGGTGTTGGCCGGGGCGTCGGCCGCCTGGGCAAAGGCCGATTGCGCCAGGCACAGGGCCAGCGGCGTCAGGGCGAACAGGCCGGCGGTGCGGGCCGGTGTGCGGGAAGAAGAATCAGCAGCAACAGCAGGCGCGCGCGAACGCAGCGCGGCGCGGGAAGGCAAAGAGTGCATGGAAAGGGTCCGGGACTACAACACAACAGGAGCGGCGGGCGGGCGCTGGCGGGCATCCTGAGGGCGGGACACTTGGCTTGCGAGAGGGTGGTAATTGTAATGCGAATGACTCGCGTTTGCGAAAAATTGTAAAGAGGGGTGGGGATTGCGCCGAAGCGGGACGTGTCGAGGCGCAGGTCCGACTATGCACCCAGAGCGGTACGCCTGGATTTTTTGATGCCACCGGAAGGGAGTGCTCAAGTCCCTAGATGAAAATCACCTATGCATTGTCAAATGTGGGCGAAAGGAAGGGTTGGAATATCCCCATCCTTCTCTTTTCGAAACGTCTTTTTGATTCGATCAAATTGACAATGATCTTTCGATCTACAAAGAGAATCACGCCCGCTTGAGGCGTTCCTTGAATTGCCATGCCTGCAAAGACAAAGCAGTCTTTTTCGCCAGGGGTGCGCTTGAGCATCAAAACGGGACTGCCGCTCAGGCCACCGAACGTCGACAAGCCCGCAGTGTCTGGAATCAACAGCCTGTGCGTGAAACTGTTGCTGTCTGCGGGGCCCGCGTAAGTGCATCTCAATTCCAAAAGAGTGCCGTATACCTCTTTGGCGTCGTAGTCGACCCCGGTGTGTTCCCGGGGAAAGCCCACAACGAAGAAGCTCGATGTATGTGCGCAAGCCTGCCAGTCGCCACCTGCAAGCGCGAGATGAATCAAACGAGTGTCTGGCGCTTGTTTGATGCCAAGCTCCAGCGGCATTTCATGAATCGCCAAGTCGGTCCAATCGTCCGCACGGATGGTGGCGTCAAACGTGTATGAGTCCTTAAGTGGTACGAAGCGTCCTGAGGGGCTGAGCACGCAAATGTTGTCTGGATCCGAGTTCCCTATCACGTGCCTCGCCGTGACAAAAAATACTCTCCTTCGCGTACCAAGCATGAACCCGGTTCCCCATACGGAGATAGGAGTTTCTTCAACCTTGGTGCGGAAGATAACGGGCTGGATGCAATGCTGGAGGGTTTCGTAGATGACCATACCGTGAGCTGAGTGGGGGGCGATTCATGGGCGTTTGTATAGCAAGGTCCCGGACCCGTAGCTGTTACCGTTGAGCCAGCAACCTCGCAGATTTCCCTGCGATAGCGCACCAACTCCTCGCTAAGCACAACTAGACGCCGAATACCTTTGATTGCGACCTGCCATTGGAAAAACTGAGCGCCGAAATACGGCATCGGCTTCCGCCCAAAGCGGCGTAGCTGAATCCGAACGGCAGGAAGGACGAGATCTCCAGCAATTTACAGAGCTTCAGCCCTTGTCAGTGCCGGGCGCCCCACCGGCAGGGTGCTCGTCCTGCGCCCCCCCATACCCCGGATAGGCGCTGCCCCCACCCTCCGCAGCCTCCTGCCTTTCCCGCGCCATCTGCTCCGCCAGCTGATTCCGCCCCTCGCGCGCCACGGCGATCATCTTGGCGCGGTCGCGGTGGTGCGGGTACATGCGGTCGGACAGGGCGATGTTGTGCTCGCGAAAGCGCCTGGTCATCTCGGTGGCCTGGTCGGGCGGCAGGCCCATGAGTTCGAGCACCGTGCGGGCGCTGTGCATGCTCGATTCGAACAGCTCGCGCTGCACCAGGGTCACGCCCTCGTCGCGCAGATTGTTCCAGTGCGTGAGGTCGCGCGCGCGGGCCACCACCTGCAGGTGGGGGAAGTGCTTGCGCGCGAGCACGGCGATCTTGACGGACTGCTCGGGGTCGTCCACTGCGATGACGAGGATGCGCGCCTGGCCGGCGCCGGCAATGCGCAGCAGGTCGAGCCTTGTGGCGTCGCCGTAGTGCACGCGGTAGCCGAAGGTGCGGGCCACTTCGAGCATTTCCACGCTGTGGTCGAGCACGGTGGTGCGTATGCCCTGCATCAGCATCACGCGCGCCACGATCTGGCCGTAGCGGCCGAAGCCGGCGATCACCACGGGGGCCTCCTGGGGCTCCGAGATCTCTTCGGCCTCGGGCGCCTTGAGGTGGGCGTACCGGCGCAGCAGCACGCGGTCCAGCACCACCAGCAGCAGGGGGCTCAGCAGCATCGACAGCGCCACGGCGCCGATCAGCAGCGAGGCGGTTTCGGCGGGGAACACCTGGGCGCCCGCGGCGGCCTGGAAGACCACGAAGGCGAACTCGCCGCCCTGGGCCAGCAGCAGGGTGAACACGGGGCGCTCCTGGTAGGGGATGTTCACCGCGCGCGCCAGCGCGTAGATCACCACCGCCTTGCAGGCCAGAAAGCCCAGCAGGATGCCGGCCATGAGCCAGGGCGAGCGCATGAGCACGCCAAAGTCGATGCTCATGCCCACGGCAATGAAGAACAGGCCCAGCAGCAGGCCCTTGAAGGGCTCGATGTCGGCCTCCAGCTCGCGCCGGTACTCGCTGTCGGCCAGCAGCACGCCGGCGAGGAAGGCGCCCAGCGCCATCGACAGGCCCACCATCACCATCAGCATGGCGATGCCCACCACCAGCAGCAGCGCGGCGGCGGTGAAGACCTCGGGCGTGCGGCTCTTGGCGATCCAGCGCAGCAGCGGGCGCAGCAGCAGGCGGCCACCGAGGATGATGGCGGCGATCACGCCGACGATCTTGGCCACCTCCCACACCACCTCGCCGGGCGAGTGGCTGGTGGTGTCTGCTGCGGCGCCCAGCAGCGGCAGCAGCGCCAGGATGGGGATGGCCGCCACGTCCTGGAACAGCAAGATGGAAAAGCCCGCCTGCCCGCTGCTGGTGCGCATCAGGTTGCGCTCGGCCAGGCTTTGCAGGGCGATGGCGGTGGACGACAGGGCCAGCCCCAGTGCGCCCACCAGGCCCACGCGCCAGGGCAGGCCCACCAGGCTGGCCAGGGCGAACAGCACGGCCGCGCAGCCCAGCACCTGGGCCGTGCCCATGCCGAAGATGGGGCGGCGCAGCGCCCACAGCCGGCTGGGCTGCAGCTCCAGCCCGACAAGGAACAGCATGAGCACCACGCCGAACTCGGCAAAGTGCAATATGTCCTGCACATTGCTCACCAAGGCGAGGCCCCAGGGCCCTATGGCGATGCCCGCCGCCAGGTAGCCGATGATGGCGCCCAGGCCCAGCGCCTGGGCAATGGGCACGGCCAGCACGGCGGCCGTGAGGTACAGAAAACCGTAGGTGAGCCAGGTGGGTGCGTGTTCCATGGAAGGGTAGGGCGGCTTGTTGTGGTTGGCGATGTGCTGCAGCCCCGCCGTTGATTCTGGCACCCCTTGCCGCGCTCCGCTTTTGGTAGCGCAATAGGCCCGCAAGCCATGGAGGGCGTCCGCATTGATAAGATACGTGCCCTTGCTTTTTGTGTGGTGGGTGCTCCATGGAATTCCAGACCTGGTTGGCTTTTTTCGCGGCCTCGTGCCTGATTGCGGTGTCCCCGGGCTCGGGCGCCGTGCTGTCCATGAGCCACGGCCTGTCGTTCGGCGTGCGCAAGACGGGCGCCACCATCCTGGGCCTGCAGTTGGGGCTCTTGCTCATCTTGCTGATCGCCGGGGCGGGCGTGGGCTCGCTGCTGCTGGCGTCGGAGCTGGCCTTCAGCGTGGTCAAGGTGCTGGGCGCTTGCTATTTGATCTATGTGGGCTTCAGCCAGTGGCGCGCGGGCGATGCCTCGCCGCTGCAGGGCGACGAGCAGGAGCCGGCCGGCACCTGGCAAAAGCGCTGCCTCACGGGCTTTCTGACCAATGCGACGAACCCCAAGGGCATCATCTTCATGGTGGCCGTGCTGCCCCAGTTCATGACCGACACGCGCCCGCTGTGGACTCAATTGCTGGTGATGGCCGCCACCACGGTGGCCGTGGACGTGACCGTGATGCACGGCTACGCCGCCGGCGCCAGCGCCATGCGCCGCCTGATGCGCAGCGCCCGCGCCGTGCGCACGCAGAACCGGGTGTTCGGCGGGCTGCTGATGGCGGTGGGCGCAGGTCTCTTTTTCGTCAAGCGCGGCGGCCAACACGCATAGGGTGTCCTGAGTTGGAATTTCGTTGAAGAAATCCCCCGACAATCGCCGCCATGCGTCGTTGCAAATGCTCGCCATGCCACCCGGCATGGCTGTGCTTTGCGCCTAGCCTGGCAGCGATTTCGGCAGATTTCTTTCTTCAACGGAATTCCAACTCAGGGCACCAGCTTGCACTGCGCTATCAATTGGGTAGCATCTGCAGGGCCGTGTGCCATGCGGGCACTTCATTCCGGTTGATTTCTTCATTGCCAGACCCAACGCAAGGAGTTTCGTGATGCCAGTGATCGTCGTTGCCAACCCGAAGGGGGGCGTGGGCAAGTCCACGCTGTCGACCAATGTGGCGGGCTACTACGCCCGCCAGGGCCACCCCGTGCTGTTGGGCGACACCGACCGCCAGCAATCCGCACGCCTGTGGCTGGGCCTGCGTCCGCCGGCCGCGAGGCCCATAGGGGTGTGGGACGCGAGCGCCGACGTGATCGCCAAGCCCCCCAAGGGCACGACGCATGCGGTGCTCGACACCCCCGCCGGCCTGCATGGCTGGCGCCTGAACGACGTGCTCAAGCTGGCCGACAAGATCATCGTGCCGCTGCAGCCCAGCGTGTTCGACATCTTCGCCACGCGCGGCTTTCTGGACCAGCTCACCGAGCACAAGCGCTCGGAGGGCGTGCAGGTGGGCATCGTGGGCATGCGCGTGGATGCGCGCACGCGCGCGGCCGACCAGCTGCACCAGTTCGTGGACAACCTGGGGTTTCCGGTGCTGGGCTACCTGCGCGACACGCAGAACTACATCCACCTGGCGGCGCACGGGCTCACGCTGTTCGACGTGGCACCGGGCCGCGTGGTGCGCGACCTGGAGCAGTGGCAGGGCATTTGCACATGGCTGGACGAATGAATGGGTGCTGAACGCATGAGGGTTAGTACCTGTCGCTCGGCCGACATGGGGCGGCGGGGCCCGGCGCTACATTGGGGCCATGAAAATCTTCCGCTCCTACTCCGAAGTCAGCGCCTGCGTGGGCCAGGAGGTCGCAGTCACCGACTGGATCACCATCACGCAGGAACAGGTCAACCTGTTCGCCCAGGCCACGGGCGACCACCAGTGGATCCATGTGGACCCCGAGCGTGCCAAGGCCGGCCCCTTCGGCGCGCCCATTGCGCATGGTTTTCTCACGCTGTCGCTGATTCCGCGCTTCTTCGAGTCGGGCCTGACCATCGAGGGCGCGCGCATGGGCGTGAACTACGGGCTGAACAAGGTGCGCTTCACCTCGCCGGTGCCGGTGGGCAGCCGTGTGCGCGCACGCCTGACGCTGCAGGCCGCCGAGCCGCTGGCACCCGATGGCATGCAGATGACCTGGCTGGTGACCGTGGAGCGCGAGGGCAGCGACAAGCCGGTGTGCGTGGCGGAATCGCTCGCGCGCAACTACGGCGCTGCACCTTGAGAGCAGGGCGCCCGGCGCCCTCCCACTTATCGCAGGAGGACTGAGGAATGGACCGCCTGCAAGCCATGAAAGTCTTCGACCGCGTGGTCGACGAGGGCGGCTTTGCCGCCGCCGCGCGCGCGCTCGACATGTCGCCCCCGGTGGTCACCCGCATGGTGGCCGAGCTCGAGCAGCACCTGGGCACGCGCCTGCTCCAGCGCACCACGCGCAAGGTGGCGCTCACCGATGCGGGCGAGGTCTACCTGCAGCGCGTGCGCAGCATCCTGGGCGAGATCGACGATGCCGAGGCCGAGGCCGTGGCCAGCACGCGCGACCTGCGCGGCACCATCCGCATCGTGGCGCCGCCCGTGCTCACCACCCATTTCCTCGCGCCGCTGGCGGCGCTGTGGCATGCGCGCTACCCCCGGCTGATGCTGGACATCAGCGTCGATGCGCTGGCCCTGCGCCGCATCGACGAGTTCGACGTGGCCCTCATGGTGGCGGGCGAGGACTTCGACGCCAACATCGTGGCGCGCGCGCTGCTGCATGGCGAGGCCATCGTCGTGGCATCGCCCGAGTACCTGGCACGCAAGGGCGTGCCCCGGGATCCGCCCGACCTGCTGCAGCACGAGTACCTGCGCGACACGGGCGCACCCACGCGCGCCGAGATGGGCGGCGGGCGCAAGCTGCGCCTGCACCCGGCCGTGGGCGATGGCGACTGGCAGGAGGTGGATGCGCCGGCCGTGCTGCAGTCCGACAGCAGCGGCGTGCTGCTGCGCGCCGCGCTGGACGGTGCGGGCCTGGCCGTGACCTCGCGCCTGCTGGTGCAGGAGCACCTGGTCCACGGCGAGCTGGTGCATGTGCTGCCCGACTGGATCGTCTCGCGCTACACCGTGTACGCAGCGCTGCCCTCGGGCCGCATGCTGCCCGCACGCACCAAGGTGTTCCTCGACTTCCTGTCGGAGCAGGCACCCCAGGCCGCCGAGGACCTGCGACATCACCCCGGTTGAACCACCAGCGCCGGTTCGGTGACGGCCGGGGCGCTTGCCGCGGCGGCGTTCGCGGCGCCAAAGCTGTTCTGGCGCCAGGCCTCGAACACCGACACCGCCACCGCGTTCGACAGGTTCAGGCTGCGCTGGCCTTCGATCATGGGCAGGCGCAGGCGCTGCGCGGGGGGAAAGGTCTCGCGCAGCTCGGGCGGCAGGCCGCGCGTCTCGGCGCCGAAGACCAGCCAGTCGCCGGGCAGAAAGCAGTTGTCGAACAGGTCCTGCGAGCCGTGCGTGGTCATGGCGAACATGCGCGCCGGGTCGGGCTGTGCATCGCGCAAAAACGCCGTCCAGCCCGCATGGCGCAGTACGGCGGTGTACTCGTGGTAGTCCAGGCCGGCGCGGCGCATCAGCCGGTCTTCCATGGAAAAGCCCAGCGGCTCGATCAGGTGCAGTGTGCAGCCGGTGTTGGCCGCCAGCCGGATCACGTTGCCGGTGTTGGGCGGAATCTCGGGCTCGACGAGGACGATATGGAACATGGCCGGTATTTTGCTGCGAACCACGGCGCTTGCGGCCGCGGGTTGTAACAAATTACGGGGGGCTTGCGGCGCTGCCCTGCTGCGGCTCGGTGCGGGCAAACACCACGGCGCACAGCGAGGCCACGCCCGCCGCGCGCAGCGCCATGGCGGCGGCATGCAGGGTGGCGCCGGTGGTCATCACGTCGTCGATGAGCACGACATGCCGGCCGTGCAGTGCGGCCGCCTGCGCGGGCTCCACGGCAAAGGCGCCGCGCAGGTGGCGCAGGCGCTCGGCACGCGGCAACTGCGCCTGGTGCACCTGGTCTGCCTGGGCACCGCCCGCGTGCAGCCGCAGCAGCAGCGCGGGGTGGGTCTTGGTGGGGGCCAGCTGCCGGGCCAGCAGCCAGGCCTGGTTGAAGCCGCGCTCGCGCAGGCGCTCGGCCGACAAGGGGATGGGCAGCACCAGGTCGGCCGCATCGAGCGCGGGCGCCAGGCCCGGGGTGGTGCGCATCAGCGCCGTGAGCGCAGCCGCCCAGCCGGGGTCGGCGCGGAACTTGAAATCGGCCAGCACGCCGGACCAGGGGTAGGCGTAGTCCACGGCGGCCAGGCAGCGGTCGAACAGCGGCGGTGCCTTGAGGCAGGCACCGCACACCGCCACGCCATCGGGCACCCGCAGGGCGCAGCGGGTGCAGCGCGGCACCCGCTGGGCGAAGCGGGCCGTGCACGCCGCGCAGACGCGCGCGGCAGGCCAGGCATGGCACACGGCGCACTGGCTGGGCAGGGCGCCCGCCAGGGCGCGCAGCCTGCGGCCCACCCCCGATAGCCCCGTGACTGCCTTGAACTGCATGAGTCAATATACTTGTTCGGCCCCCCGGTTCTTCCCTTATGCCCACAGAGCGCCCCCCCACGATCGATCCCGCCGCGGCTGCCCGCTGGCATGCCGCCGCACCCGCCGCCTCCCCCTGGCTCCATGAAGAGGTGGCGCGCCGCATGGAAGACCGCCTGCAGTGGATACGCCAGGCCCCCGCCGCCTGGTGCCACTGGGACCCCGTGCGCGGCGGCCTGCAGGGCCATGCGCTGGTGAGTACCCGCTACCCCAAGGCCGCCTGCCAGGTGGCCGAAACCGCCGCCCACTGCCGGCCCGTGGCCGAGCAGGCCCTGGCCCGACCCTGGTGGAGCCCGGCGCGCTGGACCGGCCCGGCCGCGCAGTTCGGCCTGCCGCCCGACGCCAGCGTGCAGATGCTCTGGGCCAACATGGCGCTGCACATGGCGGCCGACCCGCAGGCCCTCATCGCCCAGTGGCACCGCGCGCTGGCGACGGATGGCTACCTCATGTTCTCTTGCCTGGGCCCCGACACCGCGCGCGAGCTGCATGCCGTGTACGCCGCCCTGGGCTGGCCCCCGGCCGGCCATGCCTTCACCGACATGCACGACTGGGGCGACATGCTGGTGCATGCCGGCTTTGCCGAGCCCGTGATGGACATGGAGCGCATCACGCTCACCTTCGCCACGCCCGAGCGCCTGCTGCAGGAGCTGCGCGAGCTCGGCTGCAACCTGCACCCCGGCCGCTTCGGCGCCCTGCGCGGGCGCGGCTGGCGCGAGCGCCTGCACGCCGCGCTGGCCGAGCACCTGGCCGACCCGGCCCAGCCAGGGCAGTTGGCACTGACTTTCGAGATCATCTACGGCCATGCCTTCAAGCCCGCGCCGCGCCTGAAAATGAGCGCCAGCAGCGCGGTTTCGCTGCAGGACATGCGGGCCATGCTGGCCAGTGGAACAGGTAGAAGTACCGGGTAGCTCGCTGTCAATGACATGGAACAAGGCACGCTACAATTCAGGGTTATTGGGATTTCGGGCATCTTCCCGCGCAACGTAGCGGGCTGCGCATGCCGCGCCAGTGGCTTTTTTGCTGGTGTGGTCTGCAGCCGGCAGTCTTGTGGGCACCTCCGGTGACAGGCTTGGTATTTCGCTTCGCCACGGTCTCGGGCCAGCGCATCGATTGGCGCCTGGTCCGCAACTGCTCGGTCACGCCGGCGCAGATGGGGTGGATGTACCTGTCGCTGTGTGCCGTGTCGCTGGGCATTGCGACGTTCTTCTGGCTGCTCGGAGCCCGGTTGGTCATGCCCTTCGCATGGCTGGAGATAGTGGTTGTTGGTTTGGCATTCGCCACATACGGACGTCATGCGGCCGATGGCGAGAGGATCTCACTGCAGGGCTCGCGCCTGGTGGTGGAGTTGGAGACAGCAGGCAAGCTCCAGCGTGCCGAATTCGACCGGAGCTGGGTTCGCGTAGAACCCAAGACCGGCGACCGGTCGCTGATCACCTTGTCTGGCCAAGGCCGATCGGTGGAAGTGGGGCGCTACGTGCGCCCCGAGCTTCGGCCGGCCCTGGCATCGGAGATACGCATGGCCTTGCGCGCAGCCTGACCCCACGCAGGCGCGCCAGCAGGGATTGGTTAATTTGAGGCTTAGAAGTAAGTGAGAACTATGAAGAGCATTTCCAATAAGCTGGCTTCTCTGCTGCTGATCGCAGGCACATGGGTAGGTGGCGTGGCCCATGCCGTTCAAGACCTGCCCGGCGGTCCTGCAGTCAACCAGCTCAACCTGCATCCTCCGGTCACCAAGATCGCCGAGGAGCAGCATTTCCTGCATTGGATGATGCTCATCATCTGCACGGTGATCTTCGTGGCCGTGTTCTCCGTGATGTTCTATTCCATCTGGAAGCATCGCCAGTCCAAGGGCGCCAAGGCCGCCAACTTCCATGAGTCCGTGACCGTCGAAGTCGTCTGGACCATCATCCCCTTCATCATCGTGATCCTCATGGCCCTGCCTGCCACCAAGGTGCTGGTGGCGCAGAAGGACACGACCAACGCCGACCTCACCATCAAGACCACGGGCTACCAGTGGAAGTGGGGCTACGACTACATCACCGGCGAAGGCGAGGGCCTGGCCTTCATCTCCACGCTGGACAGCAGCCACCGCGTGATGTCCGACAGCGGCAACGTCAAGGAAGCGCCCGCCAACTACCTGCTCAAGGTGGACAACCCCATGGTGGTGCCGGTCAACAAGAAGATCCGCATCATCACCACCGCCAACGACGTGATCCACGCCTTCATGGTGCCGGCCTTCGGCATCAAGCAGGACGCGATCCCCGGCTTCGTGCGCGACACCTGGTTCCGTGCCGAGAAGATCGGCGACTACTACGGCCAGTGCGCCGAGCTGTGCGGCAAGGAACACGCCTACATGCCCATCCACGTGAAGGTGGTGTCCGCCGAGGACTACACCGCCTGGGTGGCCGACCAGAAGAAGAAGGCCGCCGCCAAGCTCGACGACCCGACCAAGGTCTGGACGCTGGAAGACATCGTCAAGCGTGGCGAGAAGGTCTACGCCGCCAACTGCGCCGCCTGCCACCAGGCCAACGGCAAGGGTGCCGGCCCGATCAAGCCGCTGGACGGCTCGGCCGTGGTGCTCGATGCCGACCACGCCAAGCAGATCCAGATCGTGCTCAAGGGCGCGGCCAATGGCGCCATGCCCGCATGGGGCCAGCTGAGCGACACGGACATCGCGGCCGTGGTCAGCTACACCAAGAACAACTGGTCCAACAAGACCGGCCAGCTGGTGCAGCCTTCGGAAGTCGTTGCCCAGCGCGGCAAGTGATCGACGCCCAACGTACTGATTGATTGAGGAATCCACAATGAGCGCAGTTCTCGACAACCACGGGCACGCTGGCGACCACGCACACGACGACCACGGCCACCACGGCCCCACCGGCTGGCGCCGCTGGGTGTTCGCCACCAACCACAAGGACATCGGTACCCTGTACCTGCTGTTCGCCTTCGCCATGCTGATGGTCGGCGGCATCCTGGCCCTGCTGATCCGCGCCGAGCTGTTCCAGCCCGGCCTGCAACTGGTCAACCCCGAGCTGTTCAACCAGCTCACCACCATGCACGGCCTGATCATGGTGTTCGGCGCCATCATGCCGGCCTTCGTGGGCTTTGCGAACTGGATGATCCCGCTGCAGATCGGCGCCTCCGACATGGCCTTCGCGCGCATGAACAACTTCAGCTTCTGGCTGATGATTCCTGCCGCGGCCATGCTGGTCAGCTCCTTCTTCATGCCCGGTGGCGCACCCGCCGCCGGCTGGACGCTGTACGCACCGCTGACGCTGCAGATGGGCCCCTCGATGGACGCCGGCATCTTTGCCATGCACATCCTGGGGGCCTCGTCCATCATGGGCTCGATCAACATCATCGTGACCATCCTGAACATGCGCGCCCCCGGCATGACGCTGATGAAGATGCCCATGTTCGCCTGGACCTGGCTCATCACCGCCTACCTGCTGATCGCCGTGATGCCCGTGCTGGCCGGCGCCATCACCATGACGCTGACGGACCGCCACTTCGGCACCAGCTTCTTCAACCCCGCCGGCGGCGGTGACCCGGTGATGTACCAGCACATCTTCTGGTTCTTCGGCCACCCCGAGGTGTACATCATGATCTTGCCGGCCTTCGGCATCGTGAGCCAGATCGTGCCCGCCTTCGCGCGCAAGAAGCTGTTCGGCTACGCCTCCATGGTGTATGCCACCTCGTCCATCGCCATCCTGTCGTTCATCGTGTGGGCGCACCACATGTTCACGACCGGCATGCCCGTGACCGGCCAGCTGTTCTTCATGTACGCCACCATGCTGATCTCGGTGCCCACGGCCGTGAAGATCTTCAACTGGATCGCCACCATGTGGCGCGGCTCCATGACCTTCGAGACCCCGATGCTGTTCGCCGTGGGCTTCATCTTCGTGTTCACCATGGGCGGCTTCACCGGCCTGATCCTGGCCATGGCGCCGATCGACATCCAGCTGCAGGACACCTACTACGTGGTGGCCCACTTCCACTACGTGCTGGTGGCGGGCTCGCTGTTCTCGATGTTCGCGGGCGTGTACTACTGGCTGCCCAAGTGGACCGGCCACATGTACTCCGAGACGCGCGGCCAGATCCACTTCTGGGGCTCGCTGATCACCTTCAACATCACCTTCTTCCCGATGCACTTCCTGGGTCTGGCCGGCATGCCCCGCCGCTATGCCGACTACCCCATGCAGTTCGCCGACTTCAACGCCATCGCCTCGGTGGGCGCCTTCGGTTTCGGCCTGATGCAGGTGTACTTCTTCCTGGCCATCGTGCTGCCCGCCATGATGGGCAAGGGCGCTGCGGCCCCCGCCAAGCCCTGGGACGGCGCCGAAGGCCTGGAATGGGAAGTGCCTTCGCCCGCACCGTTCCACACCTTCGAGACCCCGCCCAAGCTGGATGCCACGGCAACCCGCGTGATCGGCTGAGCACCATGCCCATGACCCCCGAACAGAAGAAGAGCAACCTGCGCCTGGGCTTGATCCTGGCGTCCATCGCTGCGGCCTTCTTCGTCGGGTTCATGGTCAAGATGGTCCTCTTGTCCTCGCGCTGAAGCACCACCACGAGGCACCGGACCCGTCACCATGAACCTGCGCCGCGAAAACGCCAAGATGGTGGGCAAGCTGGTCGTGATCGCGGCCGGCATGTTCGCATTCGGCTACGTGCTGATCCCCATCTACAAGCACATCTGCGAGATGACGGGCATCAACATCCTGTCGCTGTCCGAGCGCCAGGTGCCCGGCAACGGCGTGGCCGGCAAGGACGTGAAGGTGCCTGCCAACACGCAGGTGGACAAGAGCCGCACCATCACCGTCGAGTTCGACGCCAATGCGCGCGGCCCCTGGGACTTCAAGCCCGCCCAGCGCTCGGTGCAGGTGCACCCCGGCGAGCTGACCACGGTGATGTACGAGTTCCAGAACGTGCAGAACCGCCGCATGGCCGCCCAGGCCATCCCCAGCTACGCACCGCGCCAGGCCGCAGCGCACTTCAACAAGCTGGAGTGCTTCTGCTTCAACCAGTACACGCTGGAGCCCGGCGAGAAGAAGGAATGGCCGGTGGCCTTCGTGATCGACCCGCGCCTGTCCAAGGACGTCACGACGATCACCCTGTCCTACACCTTCTTCGAAGTGGGCGGCAAGACGCCCGCGGCGCCCGAATCCACGGCCGCCGCACCGGTGCTGCAGCAGCAGCCCGCTACCGAAGGGGCTGGCTCATGAACGCCCCCTCGCCCGTGCAGCGCAAAGGCTCGCTGCTGCGCACCATCCGCGCCGTGGCCTGGTCCTTCATCGGCTTGCGCAAGGGCAGCGAATATGCGCAGGACGTCGAAAAGCTCAACCCGGTGCACATCATCGTGGTCGGGCTGGTGGCGGTGTTCCTGCTGGTGATCGGGCTGATCGCCCTGGTGAACTTCATTGTGTGACGGCGGCATGGCCAGCGTCCCCACGAGTACGATAGACAGATAACAAAAGATTCAAAGAGATTCAGGAGCTGAAGAAATGAGTGCATCAAGCCACGGAACCACACCGTACTACTACGTGCCCGCCGAATCGCGCCACCCGGCGATGGCGGCTGCCGGCCTGTTCTTCGTGATCCTGGGCGCGGGCCAGTGGATCAACGGCCACGACTGGGGCAAGTACTCCCTGCTGCTGGGCCTGGTCTGGTGGCTGTTCGTGCTCTACCAGTGGTTCGGTGACGCCGTGCGCGAAAGCGAAGGCGGCCTGTACGGCCACAAGATCGACCTCTCGTACCGCTGGAGCATGAGCTGGTTCATCTTCTCGGAGGTGATGTTCTTCGGCGCCTTCTTCTCGGCCCTGTGGTGGGCGCGCGCGCACTCCGTGCCGGCCCTCGGTAGCCTGGACAACGCGCTGCTGTGGCCCGACTTCAAGGCCGTGTGGCCCAGCATTGCCGCTGGCGTCACCGCATCGCCCGCCGGCATCGTCGAGCCCTTCCAGACCGTGGGCCCCTTCTGGCTGCCCACCATCAACACGGCCCTGCTGCTGACCTCGGGCGTCACGCTGACCATCGCCCACCACGCGCTGCGCGAAAACCACCGCGGCAAGACCATTGCCTACATGTGGGCCACCGTGGTGCTGGGCTTCACCTTCCTGTGCGTGCAGGGCTACGAGTACTACCACCTGTACACCGACCTGAACCTCAAGCTCAACTCGGGCGTGTTCGGCTCCACCTTCTTCATGCTCACGGGCTTCCACGGCTTCCACGTGTTCCTGGGCATGCTGATGCTGCTGTTCATCACCCTGCGCCTGCAAAAGGGCCACTTCACGGCCGACAAGCACTTCGGCTTCGAAGGCGCCGCCTGGTACTGGCACTTCGTGGACGTGGTCTGGCTCGGCCTGTACGTGCTGGTCTACTGGATGTAATCCGGCACGGCCTTCCACAAAAAAAGCGCCGTGAGGCGCTTTTTTTGTTCCGGCGGGGCAGCGTCGGCTCAGCGTGTGCTGGCCGGCAGCCCCGTGGGCTGGATGTAACCGAGCTGCCAGGCCACCAGAATGCACAGGAACAGTACGATGGACAGCCCCACCCGCAGCGCCAGCGCGCGCGCCATGCGGCGGCCCTTGGCCTTATCGTCGCTGGCATCCTTGCCGCCACGCATCATGAAGAACAGGGCCGAGGCCAGGCTGGCCAGAATGGCGATGAAGGCCAGCACAACGAGGTATTTCATGGAGCACATTATCCCGTGACCGACACGCGACGCGCCCTGGGCCCGCTTTTCTGGCTGGTGTTGCTGGCCGCCCTGGCCGGCATGGCGGCCACCGCCTCGCTGGGGCGCTGGCAGCTCTCGCGCGCGGCCGAGAAAGAGGCGCTGCAGGCCCGCATCGACGAGCGCCTGCGCGAGCCTGCCATCGATGGCCGCGCCCTGCTCGCCGCGACAGCATCCACACCCGCATCCGCCGACGCACAGCAGGCCCTGGTGCACCGCACCGTGCAGCTGCAGGGCCGCTGGCTGCCCGAGCACACCGTGTACCTGGACAACCGCCAGATGCAGGGCCGGCCCGGCTTCTTCGTGCTCACGCCGCTGCAGCTGGCGGGCGAGCCTGGCGCCGTGGTGCTGGTGCAGCGCGGCTGGGCGCCGCGCAATTTCCAGGACCGCATGCAGCTGCCGCCCGTGCAGACGCCCGCCGGCCCGGTGCAGGTCACGGGCCGCGTGGCAGCGCCCCCATCGCGCCTGTACGAGTTCGAGGGCGGCGACAGCGCCAAGGGGTCTTCCCGCATCCGGCAAAATCTCGACCTGGCTGCCTTCGGGGCAGAGACCGGCCTGGCGCTGGCGCCCCTCACGGTCTTGCAGACCGGAGCGGCTGGCGAGGGGCTGCTGCGCGACTGGCCGGTGATCGGCGCGGGCGTCGACAAACACTACGGTTACGCATTTCAATGGTTCGGGCTCTGCGGCCTGATTGCACTTCTCTATGTCTGGTTCCAAATCGTCCGACGCTTCGTTCGCCCACGCCGCCAGCCAGGCACCTGAGCCACACAGCAGCGGCGCCGCCCACCCGCTGGGCCTCACGGTGCACAGCCTGCCCGAGGCGGGCGAGGCCGTTGCCAGCAGCCAGCGCACGCGCCATGGCCGCTTGAAGATGTTCGGCGTGCTGCTGATCTGCGCCGCCCCGGTCATCGCCTCGTACTTCACCTACTACGTGATCCGGCCCGAGGGCCGCCGCGTGTATGGCGAACTCATCCACCCCCAGCGCAGCATGCCCGCGCTGGTGGGCACCACGCTCGACGGCACGCCCCTGGCCCTGGCCTCGCTCAAGGGCCAGTGGCTGCTGGTGAGCGTGGCCGGCGGCGACTGCAACGACACCTGCCAGAAGCACCTGTACCTGCAGCGCCAGCTGCGCGAGACCCTGGGCCGCGAGAAGGACCGCGTGGACTGGGTCTGGCTCGTCAACGACAGCGCGCCCCCGCCACCGCTGCTGGCCCCGGCCCTGCAGCAGGCCACCGTGCTGCGCCTGGCGCCCGAGGCCCTGGCGGCCTGGCTCATGCCGGCCGAGGGCCATGCCCTGCAAGACCACCTCTACGTGGTGGACCCCATGGGCAACTTCATGATGCGCTTTCCCGCCGCCATGGACCGCAGCGGCGCCGCCAAGGCCAAGCGCGACCTCGACCGCCTGCTGCGCGCCTCCTCTTCGTGGGACGAGGCCGGCCGGCCCGCCAAGCCATGAGCGACGCCCAACCCCTGTACGACCTGGCGCCGCTGGCCCGCCTCATGCTGCTGGGCGTGCTCATCGCCCTGGGCCCGCTGGTCTGGGTGTGGCTGCGCAACCGCAAGAGCACGCCGCTCAAGCGCCTGCAGGCGCTCACCGTGCTCACGCTGTTCCTCACCTTCGACCTGGTGCTCTTCGGCGCCTTCACGCGGCTCACCGATTCGGGCCTGGGCTGCCCCGACTGGCCCGGCTGCTACGGCAACGCCAGCCCCGTGGGCGCACGCGCCGAGATTTCCGCAGCCCAAAGCGCCATGCCCACCGGCCCCGTCACCCACGGCAAGGCCTGGGTGGAGATGGTGCACCGCTACCTGGCCACGGGCGTGGGCGTGCTCATCATCGTGATCACCGTCTCGTCCTGGGTGCAGCGCCGCCAGGCCCGGCAGCAGGGCATCGCCGAGCCGCCCATCAGCCCCTGGTGGCCCACCTTCACGCTGTTCTGGGTGTGCCTGCAGGGCGCGTTCGGCGCGCTCACGGTCACCATGAAGCTGTTCCCGGCCATCGTCACGCTGCACCTCATCGGCGGCCTGGTGCTGCTGGCCCTGCTGTGCGTGCAGGCCGTGCGCCATGCCCACTGGGCCCAGGGCCGGGTGGCCGAGCGCATTGCCCCCGCATTGCGCCAGGGCCTGCTGTGGACCACCGTGCTCGTGTCCGTGCAGATCGTGCTGGGCGGCTGGGTGAGCACCAACTACGCCGTGCTGGCCTGCACCAGCTTCCCCACCTGCCAGGGCAGCTGGTGGCCGGCCATGGACTTTGCCCAGGGCTTCCAGGTGTGGCGCCAGCTGGGCCTGCTGCAGGACGGCAGCCACATCAGCTTTGCCGGCCTCACCGCCATCCACTACGTGCACCGGCTCATGGCCTATGTGGTGCTGGCCGCGCTGCTGGCGCTGGTCTGGCGCCTCTACAAGGCCACCGTGCTCGGCGTGCAGGCGCGCTGGCTGCTGGCGCTGTCGCTGGCGCAACTGGCCACCGGCCTGTCCAACGTCGTGCTGGACTGGCCCCTGCTCGCCGCCGTGCTGCACACCGGCGGCGCCGCCGCCCTGGTGGTGGTGCTGACCTGGGCCCTGGCGTCCAGCCGCTCCGCTGCCACCACTGCCACTGCAGCCCCCGAAGAATCCCAGGCGCCGCAGGGCGCATCGAGAAGAGTGTCCGCATGAGTGTCGCCCCCGCCCTACCGTCGTCGCTGCCCTCGCGTGCGGCGCAGTTCTATGCCCTGACCAAGCCGCGCGTGGTGCAGCTCATCGTGTTCTGCGCCCTCATCGGCATGGTGCTGGCCGTGCCCGGCATGCCCACCGGCGCGCAGTTCGGCCGCATGGCCATTGCCTGCCTGGGTGTGTGGCTGGTGGCCGGTGCCGCCGCCGCCTTCAACTGCATCGTGGAGCAGGGCATCGACGCCAAGATGAAGCGCACCGCCTGGCGCCCCACGGCCAAGGGCGAGCTGTCCAATTCGCAGACCCTGCTGTTCTCGGCCATCCTGTGCGCGGCCGGCTCAGCCCTGCTGTACTTCGCCGTCAACCCGCTGACCATGTGGCTCACCTTTGCCACCTTTGTCGGCTACGCGGTGATCTACACCGTGATCTTGAAGCCACTCACGCCGCAGAACATCGTGATCGGCGGCGCCTCGGGCGCCATGCCGCCCGTGCTGGGCTGGTCGTCCATGACGGGCGACGTGGGCCCCGAGGCGTTGATCCTGTTCCTCATCATCTTTTTGTGGACGCCGCCGCACTTCTGGGCCCTGGCCCTGTACCGCGTGGAGGACTACCGCAAGTCAGGCCTGCCCATGCTGCCCGTGACGCACGGCAACGAGTTCACGCGCCTGCAGGTGTTCCTCTACACGCTGATCCTGTTCGCCGGCTGCCTCATGCCCTTTGTCTACGGCATGAGCTCGTGGATCTATTTGATCGCCGCCGTGCTGCTCTCCGCGGGCTTCTGCGGCTACGGCTTTGCCCTGTGGCGCAAGTACTCCGACGAGCTGGCGCGCAAGACCTTCCGCTTTTCCCTCGTCCACCTGAGCGTGCTGTTCGCCGCCCTGCTGGTGGACCATTACGTGCTTTGAACGGCCCCATCCGACCATGATGCAGAAACGACGACACGCCTTGAAAGCCCTCGCCCTGGGCACCGCCGCGCTCGCCAGCGGCGCGCTGCTCACCGCCTGCGGTGAGAAGAAGGAGCAGGCGCTGCAGTTCCGCGGCGTGGACATCACCGGCGCCGACTACGCCCGCGACCTGCCCCTGACCGACCACAACGGCCAGGCGCGCAGCATCAAGGACTTTGCCGGCAAGGTGGTCGTGGTGTTCTTCGGCTTCACGCAATGCCCCGACGTGTGCCCCACCGCCATGGCCGAACTGGCCGAGGTGAAAAAGGCCCTGGGCACCGACGGCGACAAGCTGCAAGGCATCTTCGTCACGGTGGACCCCGACCGCGACACGCCCGAAGTGCTCAAGGCCTACATGGCCAACTTCGACCCCAGCTTCCTTGCCCTGCGCGGCACCCCCGAGCAACTCGCCGCCGTGGCCAAGGACTTCAAGATCTACTACAAGAAGGTCGAGGGCAAAACCCCCACCAGCTACAGCATGGACCACTCCGCCGGCAGCTACGTGTATGACACGGCCGGGCGCCTGCGCATCTACAACCGCTACGGCAGCGGTGCGCAGGCGCTGGCGGAGGATGTGCGGGCGTTGCTCAGCCAGGCGGGGTGAGGGGAGGGGGCCTAGGCCTGGGCCTCGATCCAATGCGCCTGCCCTGCCTTCCGCCGACCGCGTACCGTACCGCGTGGCGATCGTTTTCGGGTGGATACAAATACTTGCAATGAAGGGCCGCGCCTGGCGTTGCAGCGGCGGCGCTGATCCGGCTTCTTCGGTACATTCCCCTCATCAAAAAAGGTGCCCTTGGGGCACAGATCATGAGGGAGAGGCTGATGCGTTCATGGATGGCCAGGCTGCTGGCGGTATTGCTTGTCGCGTTTTCGGGGCATGCGTATGCCCAGTATGAATATAAAAAGATGTGCATCGAGTGGGCCCCTGTTGATGGGTGGGCCACATGCCGTCTGGCACCCGATTCCATGGATGCGTGGTCCTACGGTACCGGTTTCGGAATGGCCGATGCGGAGATGATTGACGGCCGCAGTGGCTACAGAAGTGAAGACATTGCCTTCCAAAAAGCGTTGGACTTTTTTGTCTACAAGCACCCTGATTTTCCAAAGATATGCCAGCTTACGTATGAGCGTGGAAGCGAATACGAGGTTAGAGAGCGAGATAAATTTGCAAATTCCCAAGAGGATGTCTGGAAGGTAAAAACCTTCCAGATATCTCATGGACTCAAGGATCAGAGCGGACTTTGCGTCGGTGTTGGAAACAGGTACGGCGGACTCATCACCGCCATGAGAGGCCCCAGGTGTAAAGAGGGCAGTGCATATCGTTGGACCAGCGATATCAACAGCTACGTCTGCACCAACGACATCAAGAAAAGCCCCGAGCCTTGCGACCTGTGCGCGGCCAAGCGCGCCAATGCCACCCACGGCAATCCCATCCTGGTGCTGGACCAGGAAAAGATCGAAACCGTTGTCGACCTGGCTTCCGGCGAAGCCTTTCCGCTGACCTTCCAGCGCATCTACCGCAGCCACCGGGCCCGGGACAAGGACATCTGGTTCAACAGCTATTTCAAGGACCCGGGCAACCATTCGCTCGGTGATGGCTGGCTGCACAACCACGATATTCGCCTGTCGGTTGCGAAAGGCGGCGGGGGCATAGGCTCGTCGTCCTCCGGCGGTTCTGGCGGCGGCACGCCAGGGCCGGTCGGGGTTGAGCTGGCGGGCGGATTTTCGGTGGTGCGCATCCAGATGGGGGATGGCAGCTTCAGCTTCTTCCACAAGAAAAATGGCGACCCCTCGTACACCGGGCGCAACCCACTGCAAGTCCTGACCGGAAGTTCCGATTCGGGCTGGACCCTGCAAGACAACGAGACCGACACCCGCTACGAATTCGACCCGAAAGGCCGGATCGTCCGCAAGGTCCATCGCAATGGCTGGTACCTGCTGTACGTCCATTCGAACGATGGTCTGCCCATGAGCGTGCAAAACAACTTCGGTCGCACCCTGACCTTTGTCTACGGCGACAGCAACAAGCTCATCCAGGTCATCACCGACAACCAGCGCACCATGAACTATGGCTACGCCAATGGGCGGTTGAGCACGGTGCGCCAGCTCGACGGCACCAGCGTCGAGTACCTCTACACCGACTCCACGGCAACCGTTCCACCCCTGCTGGCGGGCATCAAGGACGAGAACAGCGCGCGCTACTCCACCTACACCTATGACGCCGCAGGCTGGGCCATCCGAACAGAAAAGGCCAGCTCCGCAGACCGCTACGCGACCCCCACCCAGCGCGAAGTGATCGACCCGCTGGGCACCTCGCGCACCTACAACTTTGCCAGATACGGCAATGAGCTGACCTATGTGGGCGCCTCGAAAGCCCCGGCCTCGCCCGACGCTCCGCCGTACTACACGGGGGTGCTCAACACAGCCGGGCTGGTCAACTACTACCAGGACCAAAAATACAACCAGACCAGCTACACCTGGGACACCAGCCGCCGCCTGCCGCTGGACATCCGGGAGGGCGACGGAACCCCCGAAGCCCGCAGCACCATCATCGCCTGGCACCCGCAGTGGCGCCTGCCGGTGACCATCACCGAAGCCGGCCGCGTCACCCGCTACACGCACGACAGCGCGGGCAACATCCTGACCCAGGCCGTCACCGACACCAGCACGGGCACAGCCGGCACGGTGCGCACCACCAGCTGGACTTACCACCCCACAGGCCTGGTTGCAACCGAAACCGCCCCCAACGGCGCGCTCACCAGCTACACCTACGACACCCAGGGCAACCTCACCAAGACCACCAACGCCCTGAGCCACGTGGACACCTTCACCCACGATGCCGAAGGCCGCGTGCTCACCCACACCGCGCCCAACGGCCTGGTGGTGGCCTACACCTACGATGCACGGGGCCGCGTGCTCACCAGCAAGCGCGGCAGCCAGCTCACCACATTCACCTACCACCCCACGGGCGCCCTGGCGACGGCGGCCTTGCCGCACGGCCACACCATCAGCTACAGCTACGACGGTGCCCACCGCCTGGTCGGCTGGAGCGACAACCGGGGCAACACCGGCACCTACGGGCTCGATGGCATGGGCAACCGCACCAGCGAGGAAGTGCGCAATGCCCAGGGCCAGACGGTCTGGCAGCTGGCGCGCAGCATCAACAGCCTCAACCGCCTGGAAACCAGCACCGCCGGTGGAACGCAAACCACCACCTACACCTACGACAGCAACGGCGACCTGTACCAGGCCAAGGACGGAACCAACAACTCCGACTACTACGTGCGCGACCCGCTGCGCCGGGTCAAGACCCTGTACAACGGAGAAAACTCCACGGCCTTGCTGACCTACAACGCGGTGGACGACGTCGCCTCGGTCAGTGACTTCAAGGGCATCACCACCGCCTACACCCGCGACGCCCTGGGCAACGCCACCAGCGAACGCAGCTCCGACATCGGAGAAAAAACCGCCCAGTACGACGCCCTGGGCTTGCCCAGCAGCATCACCAACGCCTTGGGCCAGGCAACGACGATCACGCGTGACCCGCTGGGCCGCCCCACCTCCATCGTGCATGCGGGCGGCACCACCACCCTGCGCTATGACCAGGACGCCACCAGCAAGGGCTACCTCAGCGAGATCGAAGACAGCAGCGGCCTGACCACCTACCAGCGCGACGTGCACGGCCGCGTGACGAGCCAGACCCAGAAGCTCATCAACAACGACACCCGCACTCTGGCCTACAGCTACAACGCCACCACGGGCTTGCTGGCCAGCACCACCTACCCGGGTGGTCAGGTGCTGCAAAACGTGTATGACGCCACCGGCCAGCTCACCGGCCTCACCTGGGCCGGCCAACCCTTGGTCAGCGGCATCACCTGGAGCCCCCTGGGCCAGCCCACCGGCTGGAGCTGGAACCTGCCTGGTGCATCGGCAGCCATCCCGGCCAGCCGCACGTACAACACCGCGGGCCAGCTCACCAACACCGAGTTCAGCAGCTACACCTACAACGCCGCAGGCCGCATCATCAGCCTCACCCAGAGCCTGATGCAGCCCGCCAGCACCGACGCCCAGGCCAGCACCGTGGTCGCAGCCCCCGCCACCTGGACCGTGCAGTACAGCTGGACAGGCCGCATCACCGGCTTCACCAAGACCGTCACAGGCGGCACCGCTGCCAACAGCGTGACCTACACCTACGACAAGAACGGCAACCGCCTCACCAGCACGCAACAGCGCGCCGGCACCACCACCAGCCGCACCTACACCGTCACCGCCAACCGCCAGACCGGCTTCAGCCAAACGCAAACGGGTGGCAGCACTTCCAACACCAGCGTCATCTACCAATACAACACTGGCGGCGACCTGCTGAACGACGGCCTGCGCACGTTCCAGTACGACAGCCAGGAACGCCTGGAAAAAGTCACAACCGGCACCGGCGCAGACGCCCCCAGCACCCAGTACGCCCACAACGCCCTGGGCCAGCGCGTGTTCAAGACCGAACCGCTGTTCGCCAGCGGATCGGGATCAGGATCGACCACCAGCGGCAAGAACCTCAACAACCTGCTGGCCGACCCCGAAGACCAGGAAGAGACGGAAAAAGAGAAGGAAAAAGACAAGGGCCTGATCCAGACCGCGTATGAATTCTTCACCCGCCTGTGGAGCCCCGGCAGCAGCGACGCGCAAAAGCTTGGCTTCGCGTACGTCTACGGCCAGGACGGCACCCTGCTGGGCGAATACGGCATGGGCGGCAGCGCCAGCACCGGCACCACCCAGTACATCTACCTGCCCACGGCCAACGGCCCCATGCCCATTGCAGCCATCGTCAATGGCGTGGCGTATGCCGTGCACAGCGACCACCTGAACACCCCGCGCAAGCTGACCCAGCCCGACGGCCAGGTGGCCTGGCAATGGGCCTACAGCGCCTTTGGCGATGAACAGCCCACGCTGGGATCCAAGCGCTTCACCGACGCAACCACCAACCCCACCACGGGCAGCACCGGCATCCCCGAGGTGACCTTCAACCTGCGCTACCCGGGGCAGTACTACGACAAAGAGAGCAACCTGCACTACAACTACTTCCGCAGCTACAGTGCGGAGCGGGGGCGGTATACGCAGGCCGATCCGATTGGGCTGGATGGTGGATTTAATCGGTTTGGGTATGTGGGGGGAGATGCGCTGAATGCGGTTGATCCATATGGCTTGTTTGAGCTACCTTCCCTACCACAAGGAGTCGTAGACTTCTCTGCAGGATTTGGCGACATCGCCAGCTTTGGGCTGACTGAATATATCCGACAGGGATATGAAATTGGCTCAGTGAACAGCTGTTCTGCTGCATATATGTACGGGCAGGTCACTGGTATCGTTGGGGCAGCAGGAACATTGGCGGCTGGTGGTACGGCTATCAATATTGGGATTAGATCAATCGGTGGAGTCCGTACACTTTATCATTTCACCAGCAGTGCAAAATTCGCTGGAATTACGACTGATGGTTATATTGCGGCCCACCCAGGTTTATATGGCATCGGGGTGTATGCGACAGCCATCAATTCGCGGCTATGGGCAATGCTTTCTGGCGCGAGTTCTACGGAAGCGGTTGTGGTTATTCAAGGCGCTCGCGCTATTGCCACGCCATGGCCGGGGAGTTTTCGTATTCTAGGAAACGTCCCCGTAAGATGAGGATTTTATGAAAAACAGCACAATCCTTAGTCAATTGCTTTTGATATTCGTATTTTTGTTAATTACTGTAATATGTCAAATTATTCTATTTAAAACAGATGAAAACACGTTTTTAGAGGCATTGCTTTCGCGGCAATGGTTGTGGTTGCTGTACTTCATTATTAGTGCATTTATTGTGCATGTAGTAATTGGAAGGAAATTGAAGTAGCTGCAAATCCGTTTGCTGAGGTTAGGTCCCGCCTTTTGCTTCTACGCCGTAGAAAATCTCCTGAGGAATGGCGGGGTCAGGTTTTGTCTTTTGCCTCCAAGCCATAGAAACTCCCCTCCATTCATCACCAAAATGAGCCCGTCAGCTTGCGGAGGTCCTCAAATGGCAAAACCACTGCGAATCGAGTTGCCCGGTGCCATCTACCGCGTGACCTCGCGGGGTGACGGGCGCGAGCCCATCGTGCTGGGCGATGATGATCGCGAAGACCTGCTGATCGTTCTGGGTCAGGCGCTGCGTCGGTTCGACGCCCGTGCTCCGGCGTGTCGCGTGTTAGTTGGACTTGTCGGTCTTGCGTGTCAGCTGTATCGTGTCGGCGCTGCGGGCTGTGATACCGGGGTCCACGAAGGAACTGAGAACAGCGTTGGAAAGGGCACAAGGTAAGGTCTGGCCGCCATGGTTCGATAAATGCCCGGACCTGCAGTTCTTGTCCGAGTTGGACATCTTCGCAAGGTGAACAATGATATATAGTTGTGTCGGGTTTGATATACGCGTCTGGCCATGTGACGGAACCATTGGTGTTGATGGTTCGGCTTGGAGTCACCATGGGGATATGTATAAAGAAATAATGAATGAATTTGGCCTTCAGGAGAATTTTTATCAAATTCTTCAAATTGAAGATCAAGCCACTTTGGACTCTGTGCAGGAAAGAGTAATGGGATATGATTCCTGCAGCATGATTGCCATTCAATTGCCGTTGTCTATTGCGGTGCTCAATGAGAAAAAATATGGGTATCCAGTGGCAAACAAAATTTCACTGAAAAACTACAAGGCTTTGGGGGTTGATATTGCTGACGTCAATGGTTTCTTCTCCATTCTTTCCAATGATGAGGTGAAGTCTTTCAGGAAATCATCAGGCTTGATCCCGGAGGGTGATGTGGGTGAAGTCCTTGAGGTATTGCAACTTGCTGGCGTTGTTGACAAAAATCATGCACCCTACTGCGCAGTAAAAATTTCATCTCTGAAGTAGGGGTTCCTGGGTGACGTCTTAGAAGATTTTTAGTAAGGCAAAAAGCAAGGCCTGGTCACTGTTGCCTTCATAAGATGAAATTCAACTCCCGTTCACTCCGTCCCTGGCTCCTCATCGTTCCAGCGCTTTTGGCGGCTGCATTTTTCTCGTTGCCACGGCACAACTGCTGCGATGATGCCGACCCAGAACTGGAGGCACTGACGACCCGTGCTGTGGCAGGGGACTTGGGTGCCATCAAGGTGCTGTACCAACGGGCGAAAACAGGAGGCGTTCAGCCCATGGAGGAGTACTGGGCCATGGAAGGCGCATTGCGCGGCGACAAGGCACTGCGGGAGGCCTATGTGGAAGTCTTCCATGCAAGAATAGCGAATACCGACAGGAAGCAACGGCTTTTGGCCGCAATGAAGCACCGCTCAGAAATGCCTGGCGCAACGTGCCTTCTCGCCATGTTGGGTGGGGCATCGTCTGCTGGGGCGGCTTGCAAGTAAAAAAGTAACGCGGTTGTGCGCTCGGTTGCCCAGGCATTCATGAATGGCTGCGCTACGAGAGGGCGGTGGCGCAAGACAAGGATGGGCATGACGAAAACGCGCGCCATGGTCATGGGACTGGTTGCCGCGGCGATGTTGCCGGCCGGTTATCTGGCAATGGCATCGCCACTCACGCCCGAAGGCTGGCCTGCTGTGGTGGTCTCGTTCTTTGTCTTTCTATTTTTTTCCACGGCCGCCACCCTGGTTCTTGCAGTTCCATCGCTGCTTGTACTGCAGAGGCTGGGGCTGGTGGCATGGTGGTCAACCATGATCGCTGGCGGGCTTGTGGGGGCAGTCGCACTGCTTTATGTGACTTCATGGGAGAGCTACCATCTCCAACCCGTAACGCAGTTTGTTGCACTCGGATCGATCTCGGGGCTTTTGTTTTGGATATTTTGGCGATTGGGGCGGTAATGTAAGCCCGTATGATTGCCAGAGTTGCCGGTGCGTCTTTCGGCTTGCTGGCGGAGCTGTGAAGAATTAATTGGGGAGGTTGAAAAGTGAACAACAAGGAAAAATTTCGTCGGCGAGCGGTCGCAAATTTTCTTGCTGGCATGGTATCGGTTGCGCTCGCTTTGTATGTGCTGCAGAAAATATCGATACTTTCCACCCCCAATAGGGTTGACTTTTATGTATTGCTCGCTGTGTTCTTTGTATTTGTTGTTGTTTCATTCTTGTATTTTTTTGCTGCTGTGTTGATGCGCTATAGGTACGTGCCAAACCTGCCGATGGAGGATGTGAAGCGCCTCAAAAGATTGTGGTACGAAGAGGACTCGAATGCTTTCTTTGTGGTTTGGTACCGCGGTGCTTTTTACTTGACCGGGTTGGACTCTGGTGATCCGGAAGCCCACCCCAAGTGATGCCTCAGCCGTGGGTGCAGACCAAAGTCCTTCGCCATGCCCGTCTCCGTGCTGATTGAACTGGAGTGGTGTCTGCCAAGAAGAGCCCGATGCAATGCGAAGACCAGATCAAACTAGTCCATCCCGAAAAGCAAAATTGTGAAGAAAATCATTTTTATTTTCATCCTGTTGTTGATCTCGGCGATTGCTTACCCCACACTGGGTGTAAATTATGAAAAAAGAAGAATTGCCGCAAAAGCCATTGAAGATCAAAATTCTCTAAAATCAGAAATCGAAAAAATACTTCTGTCGTGCCCGCATGCCTTGAATTGCTATGCGGAGACAGGGGCTACGTCTTTTGTTGATTATAGGTCGGTGGTTGATGAGCGAGGGGTGATTGAATTAAAACTAAATAACGGAACATTGATTCAACTGCATCCGCTGTACAAATCTGGAAAAATTGAGTGGCAATGCACTGCGAATAAGCCAAAAAATGTTCCTCCTGAATGTCGGTAGGTAGGCTTGGGCTTCGTGCACGTCAGGGTCAGGTCTACGACAAAAAGAGCGATCCTGGAAGCCGCAGTTGAATGGGGATGGCGGGTTCAGATCTTGCCTTTTGCCCTCAAGCCTTAGACACTCACCTCCAACACCAGCTTGCCCCAATGGGGTCACCTGAAGGACGGACACTGGTGCGCTCATCTGCCGGGCCCGAAGGGCACTACAACCAACTGCGCAGCCATTGCGCCGCGCTGCTGAAATGATGATGCTTTCTGCGCATATGGAAGACCTCGTATGGTTGTTCGTTCCATCGCTATCGTTCTTGATGTGCGCCCGGCTGCGAGGCACTTCTTCTTCCATTGCCAATGGGGTTGTTGCCGCAGCGGTGGGTGTGATCGGTTGGGGCTTCGGGCCCCGGTGTCTTTGCTCTGACGCCCAAAGCCTGTTGGCGGGCTCTTTGTTGTTTTCGTTGTCTTATGGTGTCGCCATGTATGTGCTTTTCTCTCTGGGAGCCGCATGGTGGGGTGCACTGTCAGTGAGGCGGTAGAAAAGCCATGAGAAAACTTCTTCAAAGAGCCAAGGCGATGCTGGGGCTCTTCAACCTTACGGAGTTTGAAGCCCGACTCCTTGCTGAACTGAAAAATAGACTTCCCGATGCTTGGCGCGACATTCTGGATAGCCAGCTAATTGAATTCAATCAAACGGATCGGCTCATTGGCGAGTTGAGAGGTGAAGTGCCGCCGTTTGGACACACGTCTTTCTATAAGAATGTTTGGGGCAAGTCGTCTAGGAAGTTTGCCAAGCGCTTTCCAACCGAAAGGGACAGCGATGTCCTGGCGACCCTGGACGTCGTCGAAGGCGACGGCAGCACTATCTCGGTGGAGTTTGTCTTGGTTGGTGGCATATTGTTTTCGATCAAGTATCGATCTCCAACAAAACGGTATGTGCCAAATGGTGACTTCGCAATAGAAAACTTCAGGCTTCTCATTTAAGGGAAGCATCAACACCTTTGGGTTCGCAGGTGCGGGGTACGGGGCGACTGCCAACTACAACGCTGAATTGGGAGGCTGCACGTGCAAATAACAGGTGAGTCGTTTGTATTGATTGAGCGATGGTCGAAGCGAATTTCCGTAGTCTTCTTCTGGCTATTGAATTCGTTGGATCTTCTTTTGCTATTTAGCGGACGAATTCCGGGGGGGGGATTCTTGCTAGGGGCCGTGCTGAGCGTGATTCCCTACATTGTTTATCTCAAATATGTTCGAGGAAAACTGGAGAAATCAATTGAAAGGTCTCAATAGGTTGAAATTATCTTGTAAATTTAACACGGGATGACGGAGTCAGGTCTTGCCTTTTGCGGGGGTGACCGGCGTGAACCCACCGTGCGGAAGGCCGATGGTGATCGCGAAGACTTGCTGGGCAGTGGGGCTCAAGCGCTGCTGCACTGGTTTGACACCTGTGCCCTGGCGGATTGCGTTGCCTGCGGCGGCGCGCAAGGGATGCTGAAGCACAAGAGCTACCCTTTGGGGGTGAGGCGCTGCTGTATCGGTTGGTTGGATACCTGTGCCCCGGCAGATCGCGCGCCAGTTGGGCTTGTCGGCTTCGCGTGTCAGCCGTATCGTGTCGGCGCAGCGGGCATTGATGTCGGGGCCGGGAAGGAGCTGTGGTCCGGGTTGGAAAAGGCAAAACCTCGCCCCTATTGTTTACCCCTTACTATTAAAATTGAATTGCTTTCGAATGGTCCGCCTTTTCTTGGAGCTACTGCGGTTGGGTAGACATGTTGAAAATTTTTGCTAAATCTTTCCTTTTTGTATTTGTGGCTGCAATAAGCACAATTGTTGCGGCCGGAAAATTATGGTCGTTTATTGATGAGCGCATAGATGCAGAGGCGCTGCATTTGGCGGCAGATATTGTCGGTCCGTATATTGGATTCAGTACCCACGGAGATAAAACTCAGCAACATAATGTTGTTCAAATGGTGGTTCATTGGATATCCACACCCATTGGCATTGCTGCTGGATTTGCTGCATTGTTTATTCTTGAGGTCGTATTAAGGCGAATGCAAGCCAGCAATAAAAAGTGAAAAAACCACCTGAAATCCCATGTCAGCCCCAACTGTTGGGGGCTGGTGGCTTAGTTGTTGGTACCGGGGACGAAGGGACCATGTCTTGCCTTTTGCCCCCACCCATAGAAATTCTCCTCCAGCGATCACCTTCACAAATCACCCTGTCGCAGATCGCGCGCCAGCTGGGCTTGTCGGTCTCACGCATCAGCCGTATCGTGTCAGCGCAGCGGGCATTGATGCCGGGGGGCGCGAAGGAGCTGCGGCCGGGGTTGGAAAAGGCAACAGGCAAGGCCTGATCGCTACTATTCGCTAGAAAATAGGTGAAGAATGAATAAATCCGCTTTATTCGAAGGTATAAAAGCCATTTCAATAAAGGACTTTTATTAAAAATTTGCATATCGCTGGCGGTCTTGCCTGCGATATTGGCTGCAATCGCATTTTCAGTGAAGAACTCAAACTTTGCTATAGATGATGGACGCTCGCACAGGCCCAGAAATGGTTTTGTGCCAGATGAGGAAACTGCCGCAAGAATAGCGGAAGTAATTGCCAAGAGAGTATATGGTGATTCCAGAATTGAGGGGCAAAAACCGTTTCAGGTCCATCTTGGAGGCGATGTTTGGAAGGTTTCCGGGACCATCCCCCCAGATATCTTGGGCCAGAGATTTGAAGTCTATATTTCAAAAGAAAGTGGGCGAATTTTTCGCGTTACGCATGGCAGATAATTGCGGGCAGTCCCACGGTTGAAGCGCAACACCTGTGGCCGTCCCTATATGGCAAGCCAACCCCCGACGTAAGGTGCATTCCATGGGTTTCCGATTTCGCCTGGGCCTTGGCGTCGGCGCCTTGCTGGCCGCTGGCCTGCTCTATGCCCTGCTCCAGCCGCCCCTGGACAGCAACGCCGACGAGCACCATCGAATGCAGACGCACGCCATCCTCGAACTGGTCGGCAGTTCCCTGGACCACTGGGCCGCCCAGCACGGGCGCGTGCCCAGCGACCAAGAGGCACTGAGCGTTCTGGAACTGCGCGCTTCTTCTCCCGTGCGAGACGGATGGGGGCATCCCCTGGTCTACCGGGCCGTCCCTGGCCATGGTGGGCGCCCATTCCAACTGCGGTCCGTGGGGCCCAATGGCCGGGATGAGGGTGGGGGAGGCGACGACCTGGGCTTCCCTGTGCGATAGACCGATAGACCGACAGACGGATAGACAGACAGATAGATGGATCGTCTGCCTGGTGGCTCGGTCGTCTATCCGCTGCCGGTGGATTGCCGGCCGCTGGCGCAGGCAGGGCTGCGGGCTACCTGCAGCGCAGGCAAGCGAGCAGGGAGGCACGCAAGAGGGCGCCGGCCCTCCCTCGTGCGTGCCTGGCCTGCCGTGGCCCTGGCTTGCTTGCTTACTCGGCCTTGATGCCGCGCATGGCGATCACGCCGCCCAGCAGGTTGGTGTCGGCCTTGATGCGGTTGGCCAGGCCTTCGGGCGAGGTGCCCACCACCTGCCAGCCTTGCTGGAACAGCTTGCTGCGCACGTCGGGGCTGCGGGCGATTTCGCTGATGAGGGCGGCGACCTTGGCCTGGATGGGCTTGGGCATGGTGACCGGGGCGGCGAAGGCGTTCCAGATCTCCAGGTTGTAGTTGGTGATGCCGGCTTCGGCCAGGCTGGGCACGTCGGGCACCAGGGGGCTGCGGCCCGAGGAGGTGACGCCGATGGCGCGCAGCTTGCCGGCCTTGACCTGGGCCTGGGCCAGGGCAGGGGGCAGCAGGGCCATCTGCAGCTGGCCGCCGAGCATGGCCGTGGCCACCTGGGGGTAGCCGGGGTAGGGCACATGCACGGGGTTGATGTTGCTGCGCGACTTGAGCAGCTCGGTGCCGATGTGGCCCACGGTGCCCACGCCGGGGGTGCCGTAGCTCCACTTGTCGCCGCCGTTGCGGGCGGCCACGAAGAATTCGCGCGCGTCGGCCGTGGCGGGCACGCCGGGCTGGCTCACGGGGGCGGTCAGCACCAGGGGCGAGGTGCCGATCAAGCTCAGCGGGGCCAGGTCCTTGATGGGGTCATACGGCACGGCGGGGTTGAGCATCTTGGCGATGGTCATGTTGCCGTTGATCATCAGGCCGATGGTGTGGTCGTCACGCGCCTTGGCCACGGCGTCGGCACCGATGTTGCCGCCCGCGCCCACCTTGTTCTCCACGATGACCGGCTGGCCCAGCGCCTTGGACAGGGGCTCGGCGATTGTGCGGGCCGTGAGGTCGGGCGAGGAGCCGGCCGGAAAGCCCACGATGATGCGCACGGGCTTGGTGGGCCAGGCCACGGGGGCTGCTGCTGCGGCCGGGGCGGCTGCCGGCTTGGCAGTGGCAGCAGGCTTTTGCTGGGCTTGCTGGGCCAGGGCCCAGGGCGACGACGACAGGGCGGCGATCGCCAGGGCCAGGGCCGCGCGGCGGGGAACGACAACAACAACAGGGCGTGACAAGAGCATCTCCTTGAAAGTGATCTGCAGCGGATGCCGCGCCCAAGAAAAAAGGGCCCCGACGGGGCCCTTGTGGTGGAGGCGCTTCAACCGCGAAGCAGCGATGGTAACGCGCCCTTTGCAGCGAAGCGGATCGATGCTTATGCGGATACTTATGCGTATTCCGCCAGCGCCTTCTTCATCTTCTTCATGGCGGCCACTTCGATCTGGCGAATGCGCTCGGCGCTCACGCCGTACACGGCGGCCAGCTCGTGCAGCGTCATGCCGCCCGTGCCGTCGTCGTTGACCTTGAGCCAGCGCTCTTCCACGATGCGGCGGCTGCGCTCGTCCAGGCTGGCCAGGGCGTCGGCAATGCCGTCGGTGGCCAGGTAGTCGCGCTGGCGCGATTCGATCATGGCCGTGGGCTCATGGGAGGCGTCGGCCAAGTAGGCGATCGGGCCGAAGGCCTGCTCGCCATCGTCCGATGGGGCCGGGTCGAGCAGCACATCGCCACCCGACAGGCGGGTTTCCATCTCGATGACTTCTTCGCGCTTGACGTTGAGCTGCTCGGCCACGGCGTCGATCTCGCGGTCCGACAGGGTGTCGCGGTGCGTGGCGGCATCGGCGGCGGCCGCATCGGCCTTGAAACCCTGCTTCATGGACCGCAGATTGAAGAACAGCTTGCGCTGGGCCTTGGTGGTCGCCACCTTGACCATGCGCCAGTTCTTGAGGATGTATTCGTGGATCTCGGCCTTGATCCAGTGCATGGCATAGCTCACCAGGCGCACGCCCTGGTCGGGGTCGAAGCGCTTGACGGCCTTCATCAGGCCCACATTGCCTTCCTGGATCAGGTCGCCGTGCGGCAGGCCATAGCCCAGGTACTGGCGCGAGATGGAGACGACCAGGCGCAGGTGCGACATCACCAGCCGGCCGGCGGCGTCCAGGTCGTTGTTGTCCTTGAGAGCGCGTGCATAGGTCTGCTCTTCCTCGTGGGTGAGCAGGGGCAGGCGGTTGACGGCCGAAATATAAGCGTCCAGATTGCCCAGCGGGGGCACCAGCGCCCATGGGTTGGCGGGCGCCAAAGTCGTCGTAACGGTTCCAGATTGAATGTTCATTCCGGGAATCCTTTCCTCTAAGCCGTGATATTAGCACTCTCTTTGAGTGAGTGCTAAAGCCGAAGTTCCCCTGCTGCGGCTGGGTGATTGCCGGGGTGTCCGGGCCACGATTTGCCATGGACTGGCATGCGTCCCCAAGGTTCCTTCCACCGGGCTTTGCCCTGCCAAGCCGGCCGAAAATCGCTTGTCCACAGTCTAGGGAGCGTGCCTGGGCCCGGGTGTAGGAGCCCGGCCCAGGTCCGTGTGGTGATCGGCGACGGATGCGGGGGCGGGTATCGCTACCATCGGCGGCCACAGCACCTGTTCACGCCCATGGACCCCCACCAGCCCGCCACCGCCGCCGCCACCCCTCCCGCCGCCCCCTGGATCGCCCGCATCCCCCTGTCGCCCGAGCGTGGCCGCCAGGCCCTGGTGATCGTGCACGCCGGCAAGGCCACGCGCCCGGCCGAGGGGCTGCAGGCGCTGCTGGGCTTCCACGCCGATGGGCAGGGGGGCTGGATCTCCGCCGCCCAGGCGGAGGATGGGCGCTGGGGTTTCATCGATGCCGGGGGCCGCTGGCGGGTGCCGCCCACGCTGGAGAATGCGCGCGGCTATTCCGTCGACGGCCTGGCGCGTTTCCAGCAGGGCGGGCTGTGGGGCTTTGTGGACCTGGCAGGGGCGGTGGCGGTGGCGCCGCGCTTTCTGGATGTGCGGCCGTTCCGGCGCGGCCTGTCGGCGGCGCGGGTGGGCGAGGGCGAATGGCGCATCCTCGACCGCGAGGGGCGCTTCACCTCGGAGGCGCGTTTCCACGACCTCAGCGAATTCGGCGCCAACGGCCTGGCCCGCGCAGTCCCGTGGGATCCGCAGGGCGGCGAGCGCTTGCACGGCTTTGTGGACCGGGAGGGGGGCTGGGCCATCGCGCCGCGCTTCCAGGCGGCCGAGCCCTTTGATGAGTTGGAAGTGACCCCCGCCTCGCTCGACGGCGACCGTTGGGGCCTGATAGATACACGTGGAGAGTGGGTGCTCACACCCAGCTATGCGCTGATCGACGCCTTCAACAGCGCCGGCCTGGCCTACTGCGAAGGGCCCGACGATGGGGACGAAGACGATTGCGCCTACCTCGATGCCCAGGGCCGGGTCGCCGTGCAGGGCGATGCCCACCTGGCCCGGTACATGGCCTGCGGCCGGGTGGCCAGTGACGCCGAAGGCAGCCGCTTTCTGTGCGCCGACGGCACGCCGCTGGCCACCCCGGCCCTGGCCTGGGGCACCCATTTCCGGCCCGCCTGCGGCTTTGCCGTGGTGCGCACCCGCAGCAGCGGCGATGGCGACGAGGCCGTCCCCGCGGCCTGGGGCCTGTTGCACGCCGATGGCAGCGTGTTGCCGGTGGACGCTGCGCTGCTGCTGGAGCCGCTGACCGACGCCGAGGGCTGGATACCCGCCGAGGAGCGCGGCACGCCGCTGGTGCCGTTTCTCACACGCGATGGCCAGGTGGCCTGGATCGACCGGGCCGGCGCCGTGGTCTGGCGTGCCGTGGCCGAGGGGGCGCAGGTGGTGCTGCAGGCCGCCGATGGCAGCCCGCTGTGGCGCAGCGCGGTGCAGGAGGGGGCCGTGGGGCCGCTGCAGCCGTTCTTCCACCCCCAGCCCGCCGCGCACCAGGATGCGGTGGCCGTGGCCCGGGCCCTGCTGGCCGAGGCCGAGGCTGGCCTGCACGGCCTGGCGGCGGGCGCGGCGCTGGAGGGCGGGCCTGCCTGCGACGAGGACGACGAAGCGGACGAGGACGCCGCCCCGGTGCGCCATGCGGTGCGCACGCGGCGGCTGGCGCGCACCTACCTGGGCGAAGAACACAGCGGGCACTACGAGTTCCTGGGCCCGCTGCTGGCCGGTGCCGTGGAGCAGGCCCACGCGGCGGTGCTGCAGGCCCTGACCGCGCACCATGGCCCGCCGGTGCTGGACCCCGAGCACAAAGTCCCCTGGTGGTACCCCGCCGGCCACCTGCCGCCCGCCTGGGCCGTGCCGATGGGCCGCGCCCTGCCGGGAGACAGCGGCGTGCTGCGTGAGTCGCGCGAGCAGTGGCTGTCGCTCTACAAGGTGGATGACTCTGGCGACGGCGATGCCTGGTGGGAGCTGTGGCTGATGGCGGCACCGAGCGTGGATGCGCTGCAGACGGCGCTGCGCGCACGCCAGCAGGCCCTGCCGGCCGGGGAGGGCGGTGGGGGCGGTGGGGGCACGACTGGCGCGGGTGCTGACGACCCGCCCGAGGCGCCCCGCGAACCGCAGACGCGCGAGGAATGGCTGCACACCGTGGCCCGCAGTGGCCGCTCCATCGGCCGGGTGCCGGCACAGTGGCTGGACGACGCCATGGTGGATGCGGCGGTGGCCGACTGGACCGCAGCGCTGGAAGACGTGCCCGCGCGCTGGCAGACGCCCGAGCGCCTGGAGGCCCTGGTGCGCCAGGGGGTGGACAAGGCCACGCAGATCCCGCCCCGCTGCATGACGGCCGAAGGCCTGGCCCTGGCGCGCGCGCTGTACGCGGGCCAGCCCGACTGGGACTGGCGCGACCAGGAGCACAGCCGCGTGCCCCGGCAGTGGAACCACAACAGCCTGCACGGCGTGTGGGCCGGCCTGCTCACGCCGGCGATGGCGCTGGCGGCCGTGCGCGCGCATGCGCCCCTGCGCACCGTGGCGCACTGGCTGCGCACCGACGCGGTGGAAGAGGCCGCCCTCAGCACCAGTCTGGACAACATCCGCGACCTCGACCCCGCCAGGATCACACCCGCCCTGGCCGAAGCCGCCGTGCGCTACCGCGGTGACCGGATCGACGCCATCCCGGCCCATTTGCTGACCCCCCAGCTGTGCCTGCTGGCGGTGCGCAACAACGGCCAGTCGCTGGCCCTGATTCCCGAGGCCCTGCGCAGCGTGGAGGTCTGCGTTGCGGCGCTCCAGGAGTCCTGGAACCAGTTCATGGAAGTGCCCCCAGCCCTGCGGGTGGAGGTGACCACGCAGCTCATCGACGCGGAGCTGGCGAAAAGCGCGCGCAAGAAGAAGCAGCCCGATGCGCCGGAGGCGGGCAGCGAGTGGCACGCCTACCGCGCCTGGGCCCGGCTCTGGGCCGGCGACCACCAGGGCGCCATTGCGGATGCGCAGCGCAAGCAGGGCCGCGCGGCCGACATGCACTACGTGATGGCCAGCGCCTGGCGCGCGCTGGGCCGCCCCGAAGAGGCCGCGCGCGAGGCCGCCAACGTGCTCGCGCGCGAGTCGCCCTACGTCGCGATGTGGAACCGCGCCGAAGACACGCGCTGGCTCCAGGCCCTGGCCCGGGAACACACCGCCCGGGCGCTGGCGGTCGACGATGCGGCGCTGGTGGAGCGGCTGCGCGCGCAGCCCGACCTGCTGGGCGACATCCCGCGCGAGCGCATCACCCACGCCATGGTGGATGCCGCGCTGCAAGACGATGAACGCACCGTGCGCTTCGTGCCGCGCCGCCTCATGACGCCCGAGCGCTATGCCATCGCGCTGGAGCGCAAGTTCAAGCAGTTCGGGCAGATCCCCGCCAGCATGCTCGGCGAGGCGGCCTGCATCGCGCATGTGCGCAACGCGGGCTGGAACCTGGGCGCGGTGCCCGAGGCCCTGCGCACGCTCACCGTCTGCGCCTACGCCGTGCGCCACAGCGCCCGTGCCATCGAGGACGTGCCCGCGGCCCTGCGCGAGCGGGTGCCGGCCGCGGTCCGCAAGCTGCCGCGCGAATAGGGGGCTGCCCCGCCAAGCGGGGACTGACGGCGATCCCCCTAATGGCCGGTCGGCAGCAGCCGCTCCACCAGCGGGTGCAGCACCTTCTTGTGCGCGGCGATGGCAAAGAAGTGCTCCTCCACGCCTGCGCAGGCGCCCACGCGCTTCACGCCATAGTGGGCCGTCAACTCGTCGTGCACCAGGCCCGCCATCGGGAACACGCCCATGCCCGCGGCGCCAAAGGTCTTGAGCAGGGCGCTGTCCTCGAACTCCCCGGTCACGTTGGGCCGGATGGCCTGGCGTTCGAACCACTGGTCGAGCCGGGCGCGCACGGCGGCATGGGTGGTGGGCAGCAGCACGGGCACCTGCGCCAGCGACTGCGGAAAGCCGCGCCGCGCAGCGGCGTACAGCGCGGGCGGCGCGTACCAGGCCAGGGCCGACGAGGCGAGCGGGTGGCTGTAGACCTTGAGGCTGGGGTTGGGCGGTGCGGCGCGGTCGGCCAGCACCACGTCGAGCCGGTGCAGCGCCAGGTCGCCCAGCAGGTCTTCGAACTCGTCCACCAGGCACAGCAGCTTGAGGTGCGGCGCCTGCATCACCGGCTGCATCAGGCTGCGCACGGCCAGCTTGGGCAACTGGTCGGAGATGCCCACCACCAGGCGCACCGTGGGCGCGCCCGCCGCATCGCGCACGGCGGCCGGCAACTGCTCGCCCAGCTGGAAGATCTGCTCGGCCTGGCGCAGCGCGGCCAGGCCCGCCTCGGTGAGCGCCACCCCGCGCCCCGCGGGCTTGAGCAGGGCATAGCCGAGCGCGCGTTCGAGCTCGCGCACCTGGGTGCTCACGGTCTGCACGGCCATGCCCAGGCGTTCCGCGGCGCGCGCCACGCCCCCTTCCTTGGCGACGACCCAGAAGTAGTAGAGGTGCCGGTAGCTGAAGTCGGGGCCCATGCACTGTCCGGTTTTTCAGAACTGTTGCTTCCCAATTATCTGCTTTGACAAAGCCGCCGCAGGGCTATCGTGGAGACCGGCCCCAGCCCCTGGGCGTGGGGCCACCACACCGGTCCACCGGAAGGAGGCAGCCATGTTGAGAGTCCTTGTGCCATCGGATGGTTCCGCCAACGCGGCGCATGGCCTGCGCCATGCCATCGGCGAGTTCGGCAAGAACCGGGATCTTGAAATCCATGTGCTCAACGTGCAGCCGCCGTTCTCGCAGCATGTCTGCGATTTCAGCAGCAAGAGCGACCGCATGGACCTGCACCGCGAGCAGTCCGCGCTGGCGCTGGCCCCGGTGCGCCAGGCGCTGGACGAGGCCGGCGTGCCCTACACCGTGCACATGGAGGTCGGCGACAAGGCCGACTGCATCGTGGAGACCGCGCGCCGGCTCGGCTGCGACTGCATCGTCATGAGCACGGGGCGCAAGAGTTCGCTGGTGCGCATGGTCGAGAACTCGATCACCAACCAGGTGATCGAGCGCACCAGCGTGCCCGTGGAGGTGATCGCCGGCGAGCCCGCCTCGAAGCTGGAGCGCTATGGCATTCCCGCGGGGCTGGGTGCGGGCCTGCTCGTGCTGTGGATGGCCGCCAACTGAGGCGGCGCAGCGCGGGGGCCTGCCCATGACCGGCAGCATCGACACCCTGGCCACCGGCCCGATGTGGGCCGGCTTCATCGCCTTCGTGCTGGCCATGCTGGCGCTGGACCTGTTCGTGCTGGGCGGCAACAAGGCCCACCGCGTTGCGCCGCGCGAGGCCGCGGGCTGGGCGGCGGCCTGGGTGGTGCTGGCCTGCGGCTTCGGCGCGCTGCTGTGGTGGTACCTGGATGGCGCGGCCGGGCGCGAGGTCGCCAACCGCAAGGCGCTGGAGTTCTTCACCGGCTACCTGATCGAGCAGGCCCTGTCGGTGGACAACATGTTCGTGTTCGTGATGGTCTTCGGCTACTTCGCCGTGCCGCCCGAGCTGCAGCGCCGCGTGCTGCTGTATGGCGTGCTGGGCGCGATCGTGATGCGCGCGGCCATGGTGCTGGGCGGCGTCTGGCTGGTGTCGCAGTTCGCCTGGGTGCTGTACGTCTTCGGCCTGTTCCTCGTGGTCACCGGCATCAAGATGCTGGTGCTGGCCGAGCACCAGCCCGACCTGGACAGCAACCCCCTGCTGCGCTGGCTGCGTGGCCACCTGCGCATCACGCCGGGCTTTCACGGCCAGGCCTTCTTCGTGCGCATCGGCGGCGTGCGCCATGCCACACCCATGCTGCTGGTGCTCGTGATGATCGAGGCCAGCGACCTGGTGTTCGCGGTGGACAGCATCCCGGCCATCTTTGCCGTGACCACCGACCCCTTCATCGTGTTCACCTCCAACATCTTTGCCGTGATGGGGCTCAGAGCCCTGTACTTTCTGCTGGCCGACATGGCCCAGCGCTTTCGCCTGCTCAAGTACGGCCTGGCCCTGGTGCTGGTCTGCATCGGCGGCAAGATGCTGGCCACGCCCTGGTTCCACCTGCCCACGCACTGGTCGCTGGCGATCGTGGGCGCCATCATCCTGGTGTCGGTGCTGCTCAGCCTGCGGCTGCCCGCGCCCGGGCCGTCCCGGCGCGCCAGCCACTGACGGCCGGGCGGGCGTGCTGGCTTGCTTGTCCGATTCGGGCCCGAAACTGGTCACAGCGATCATTCTCACGCCAGGGCATGCGGGCGATAGTGGCGGCCCCCCTCCACCATCCCTGCGAGAACCGACCGTGCGCCCTTTCAGAACCTGGCTTCCCTTGCTCCTGCTGGTCTCCACCGCCCTGTGCAGCACCGCGCAGGCGCAGCAGACCTACCCCACGCGCCCCATCACCCTGCTGGCGCCGTTTCCGGCCGGCGGGCAGGCCGACGCGCTGGCGCGCGCGACGGCACCGGCCCTGCAAAAGGAGCTGGGCCAGCCCGTCATCGTGGAGAACACGGCCGGCGTGGGCGGTGCACTGGGCGCGCAGCGCGTGCTCAACCTGCCGGCCGATGGCTACACGCTGATGTTCGGCACGCCCATCGAGCTCATCCAGACGCCCATGGCCGTGGCCGGTGCCAAGTACCAGCCCGACGCCTTTCGCATGGTGGCGCCCGTGGTCTCCACCTACCTGATGATGGTGGTGCGCTCCGAGCTGCCGGTGAACAGCGTGGCCGAGTTCGTGGCGCTGGCCCGCTCGCGCAGCGGTGCGGCCGGGCTCAACTACGGCAGCGTGGGCCGCGGCTCGGCCTACCACCTGGTGGCCGAGCGCTTTGCCCAGGACACGGGCGTGAAGATGGTGCATGTGCCCTACCGGGGCGCGCAGCAGATGATCACCGACCTGGCGGGCGGGCAGATCGACATGGGCTTTCTCGCGATGGGCGGGCCGGTGCCCGGGCTGCTGCAGACGGGCAAGTTCAAGGCCATCGGCTACACCGGCACCACGCGCCACCCGGCCTTCCCGAATGTGGCGACCTTGAACGAGAGCAAGCTGGTCAAGGACTTCAACTTCGACCTCTGGGGCGCCGTGATGGCGAACCGCAACGTGCCCGAGGCCGTGGTCGCCAAGGTGCACGCGGCCGTGAACACGGCGCTGCGCCAGCCGCAGTTCCGCAAGAGCCTGGAGGCCACGGGCGTGATTCCCGCCGAGCCCATGACCCTGCCCAAGGCGGCGGCCTTCTACGCCTCGGAAATCACGCGCTACCAGCGGGTGGGCCAATCGATCGACCTGCAGCCCGAGTAGGCCGCGGCCCCGTCCTGAGCTCCGGCCTAAGGGACTTTCCGGGTAGCCGGGAGCGGGGCCCCGCGGCACCATCGCGGCATGTACTCCCACCTTGCACAGGGCGCGGCGCAGCGCGCGGACCCGGCCCGGGCGGCCATGGCGGCGGTCCAGCGCCCCTGGAGCCAGGCCTCCACGGCCGCGGCGGGCGAGAAGCGTTTCGCGCCCTCCAAGCTCTCGGTGCTGGTCGAGGTGGCGCAGGAGCTGGGCTGGCCCGTGGGGGCCGTGCTGGCCGGCACCGGGCTGGACCGGGCGGCGGTGCAAGACCCCTTCACGCTCACCTCGCCTTCGCAGTTCCTGCAGGCCGTGCGCAACGTCGTGCACCTGCCCCGGGGCTGGGAGGCCGGCGTGCGCGTGGGCGCGCGCCTGCATGCCTCGTGCTACGGCATGTACGGCTATGCGCTGCTGTGCTCCGAATCCATGCGCCAGATGTTCGACACCGGCGTGAAGTTCCACCAGCTGGCCAACGGCATGCTGCAGATCAAGTGGGTCGAGCAGCAGGGCCTGGCCACCTGGCTGCTGCCCTCGCACGACAGCCTGCTCGTGCGCGACGTGGACGCGGCGCTCTACCGCCTGCTCATCGACCTGCAGTTCGCCGTGCATGTCACCCTGTTCAAGGACATCATGGGCCCCTGGTGCGTGCCGCAGCAGGCCTGCTTCACCTGCCCCGAGCCGCCCCACGCCGCGCTGCTGGCGCAGCTGCTGGAGTGCCCGCTGTCCTTCGGCCAGCCGCAGAACACGCTGAGCTACCCGGCCGCCTGGCTGGAGCGCGCGCCCCAGCTGGCCAACCCCATCACGGCGGCCCATGTCTCCAGCCAGTGCATGCGCCTGCTCGACGAGTTCAAGTGGCACGCCGGCATCACCCGGCGCGTGTACCAGGAGCTCACGCGCACGCCGGGCCAGTTCCCGGACATCGAGGTCGTCGCCGAGGCGCTGTGCATGACCTCGCGCACCCTGCGGCGCAAGCTGGAGGCCGAGGGCACTTCGTTCACCGACCTGCTGTCCAGCGTGCGCAAGGCCCTGGCCATCGACTACCTGAGCAGCACGCGCATGGGGGCCGACGACATCGCCGCGGCCATCGGCTTCAGCGACGCGGTGAGCTTTCGCCACGCCTTCAAGCGCTGGACCGGCAAGTCGCCGAGCGAGTACCGCCGCGCGGCGGGCTTCCTGCAGGGCTGATCGATTCCCTCCAGGGTGTCCGCAGCGGACACCCATTGGCCGGCCCCGTCATTCCCCGGACCGACGCTCCCTTCGATACTGGTGTCAATAACCAAGAAGGAGACAACAGGATGACGAAACGCAATGGACTGTGGTGCGGGGCTGCCGCATTGACCGGGCTGCTGTCGGCCTGCGGCGGCGGGGGCGATGATGGGCCGGCGCGCGGCGCGCTGCTGGAGGCGCCGGCCAGCGTGGCCACGCTCTCGGCCGCGCAGATCGACGCCGCCATGGCCGCGGGCGGCCTGCAGGCGCTGACCGGCAAGGCGCGCTGCGACGTGAAGATCGTCGCGCTCAACTACCGCACCGTGGACCCCAAGAACGCCGAGGCCAACGTCTCGGGCGCCATGCTGGTGCCCACCGGGGCCGCCTGCAGCGGGCCCGCGCCGCTGGTGGCCTATGCGCGCGGCACCGATGTGGCCCAGGGGCGCACCATGGCCAGCGCCACCGATGCCGAGACCGGCATGGCCATGGGCTTCCTCGCTGCGCAGGGCTATGCCGTGGTGCTGACGGACTACCTGGGCTACGCCAAGTCGACCTTTCCCTACCACCCCTACCTGCATGCCGATTCGGAGGCGGCCTCGGTGATCGACTCCATCCGCGCGGCGCGCAACGCGGCGGCGGGCGTGGGCGCCAACCTCTCGGGCAAGGTCATGCTGGCCGGCTACTCGCAGGGCGGGCATGCGGCCTCGGCCGCGCAGCGCAACGGCGAGCGCGACAACGCGGCCGAGCTCAACATCGTCGGCGCAGCCCTCATGGGTGCGCCGTTCAATGTGTCGGACTCGGCCCGCCTGCCCATCGCCGGGGTGCAGGTCTTCGTGCCCCTGGCCATCACGGCCTGGCAAAAGACCTACGGCAACATCTACAGCGACGTGAACACGGTGTTCCGCAAGCCTTATGCCGACACCATCGAGAACCTGATCCCCTCGCGCACGCTGAACTTCACCACCATGGTCACCAGCGGCGCCCTGCCCGGGGCCAACGGCGAGTCGCCCGAGCAGGCGCGCGCCGCCATCCTGCAGCCGGCCTTTCTGGCCGACTATGTGACCAACAACCAGAACCCGGTGTACCTGGCGGCCAGGCGCAACGACCTGATGGACTGGACGCCGCGCGCCCGCACGCTGCTGTGCCAGGGCTCGGCCGACCCGACCATTCCCTACGCGGTCAACCAGAAGGCCTTCAAGGCGCTGCTCGACGCGCGCGGCGCCAGCCACGTGACGGCGGTGGATGTGGACGCCCAGGTGCAGGCGGCCTTCGGCACCAACGGCGCGGCGCCCACCGACCCGGCCAACCCGGCCTTTGCCAGGTACTACGGCGGCTACCACGGCAGCTATGCGCCACCGTTCTGCTTTGCGCAGGCGCGTGCCTTGTTCGACACGGTGAAGTAAGCCGGCCGAACCCTCTGACCCCCCGCGCTCGCGGGGGGCTCCTTCCTTTGGATTCCCCACGGGGACTTGGCATTGCCGGGCCTGGCCTGCAAGGGCGGGCCGTGGGCGTTGCACAAGCCACCCCTTCACTGGCAAGAACGATCAGGAGACACACCCCATGGGACACACCCGTTTCACCCTGGCCGCGCTCGCGCTGGCGGCCGTCCTCGCCGGTTGCGGCGGCGGTTCGGAGCAGGACGCCGGCAGCGGCAGCTTCGGCAAGCAGGCCGCACTGCAGGTGCCGCCCGCGGCCACGCTGCGCCAGACCGCGCAGGGCCCCGTTACCGGGCGCGAGGATGCCGCCACCCAGACCTATTCCTGGCTGGGCCTGCCGTATGCCAAACCGCCCGTCGGTGCACTGCGCTGGATGCCGCCGGTGGACCCCGAGCCCTGGACCCAGGCGCGCGCCGCCGACCGCTACGGCGCATCGTGTGCGCAGATGGGCCGCACCTTCAGCCCCGCCCCGGGCGGTGCGCCCTACGGCCTGGCCGTGCGCGAGGGCTTCGGCCAACCCGTGGGCGCCGAGGACTGCCTGACCCTGAACATCTGGCGCCCGGCCACGCCCGACGCCGACCTGCCCGTGATCGTCTTCGTGCACGGCGGCAGCAACATCTCGGGCTATGCGGCCGACCCGATCTACGACGGCGCGGCCTTGGCGGCCAAGGCCAAAGCGGTCGTGGTCACCATCAACTACCGGCTGGGCCTGTTCGGCTGGCTGGACATGGCGCAGCTCAAGACCGGTGAGCCCGTGGCCGACTCGGGCAACTTCGGCACGCTGGACCAGATCCAGGCGCTGAAGTACGTGAAGGCCAACATCGCGGCCTTTGGCGGCAACCCTGGCAAGGTCACGCTGGCGGGCGAATCGGCGGGCGCCGTCAACACCTGGGCGCTGCTCACCGCACCCGCGGCCGGCGGGCTGTTCCACCGGGCCGTGGCCATGAGCGGCGGCATTCTCACGGCTGGCAGCCTGCCGGCGCGGGCCTATGCGCGCTCGCTGCTGCAGGCCCTGCTCATCGCCGATGGCAAGGCCAGCAACGCCTGGACGGCTGAGCTCTACCTGCTCACGCAGAGCAAGGCCCAGGTCGCGGCCTACCTGCGCGGCCAGACCAGCGGCGCGCTGCTGCGCGCCGAGGCCGCGGCAGGGCAGGGCACGGCACCGCCGGTGTTCGTCGACGGCCATGTGCTGCCGCTGGAGCCGCATGTCGCCATCCTCGCCGGGCGCTACCACCGCGTGCCCATGCTGGCCGGCAACACGCGCGAGGAGGGCAAGCTCTTTGGCGGTGCCATCGGCGCCTTCAAGCCCGATGAGTACGAGCGCTTTGGCCTGCAGTACCAGTTCAACCCCGACGCACCGCCCACCCTGGCCGAGTCGGACCTGCTCAACCCCCTGTACCTGCCGGTGGACAAGCCCGTGCTCGGCTGGAACGCCGCTTCCTCGGTGCTGACCCTGGCATTGACCTCGCAGAACGCGCTGTCGCTGGGCACCCTGGCCACGCAGCAGCCGGGGCAGATCTGGGGCTACCGCTTCGACTGGGCGCAGCAGCCTGTGCCATTCAACACCGTGTACGGCGCCGGGCACGCCATGGACCTGCCGTTCTTCTTCGGCAACTTCGGGCCCAGTGTGTTCTCCTTCGGCTTCAGCAGCGCCAACCGGCCCGGCCGCGAGGCCTTGTCGGAGGCCATGATGGGCACGCTTGGCGCCTTTGCGGCCACGGGCAACCCGCAGGGCGGCGTGGGCGTGCCCTGGCCGAACTGGCCCTCGACCCTGGTGTTCGATGCGTCGCGGGAGCAGGCGCGCATCCGCGTCGAGTGACTAGCTCGTGCGGAACTGCTTGCGGTAGGCCAGCGGCGAGACCTGCAGGTTCGCCGCAAAGTGCTGGCGCAGCGAGGCCGGCGTGCCAAAGCCCGCCTGGTCGGCCACGGCGTCGATGGATTCCTCGGTGGTCTCCAGCAGGCGCTGGGCCAGGGCCAGGCGCTGGTGCAGCAGCCACTGGCCCACGGTGGTGCCCATGGCCTCGCGGAAGTTGCGCGTGAAGCTCCTGCGGCTCATCAGCGCCTTGCCGGCCAGGGCATCGAGGTCGTGCGGCTGCTGCAGGTTCTCGCGCATCCAGTCGACCACGGGCGTGAGCCGGTCGCGCTCGGGCGCGGCGCGCACGGGCGTCTCGATGTACTGGGCCTGCCCGCCCTGGCGGTGCGGCGCCACCACCATGCGGCGCGCGGCGCGGTTGGCCACCTCGGCGCCGTGGCGCACGCGCAGCAGGTGCAGGCAGCAGTCGATGCCGGCCGCGGTACCGGCGGAGGTGAGCACGTCGCCGTGGTCCACGTACAGCACCTCGGGCTGCAGATCGACCTGGGGGTAGCGCGCGGAAAAGCGCTCGGCCAGGTGCCAGTGGGTGGTGGCCGTGCGGCCGTCCAGCAGGCCCGCCTCGGCCAGCACGAAGGCGCCCAGGCACAGACCCACGATGGTGGCGCCGCGGCGGTGGGCGCGGCGCAGCGCGTCCAGCAGCTCCGGTGGCGCGGCACGCGTGTCGTCGAACCACGAGGGCACGACGATGATCTGGGCCCGGCGCAAAATTTCCAGGCCATGCGTGACATGGATCGCAAAGCCCGCATTGGTGCGCAGCCCGCCGGGTGCCGCAGCGCAGACCGAGAGCGCGAAGCGGTGGCTGCGGTCCTCGTCGCGGTCCTCGCCGAAGACCAGGCAGGGCACCGACAGGTGAAAGGGGCTGATGCCGTCGAAGGCGACGACGGCCACGGTTTCGGGCCGGGGCGAGGGGGTGCGCGTCAACATGGCCCGATTCTATCGATGATTGGCATTCGGGCCGCTATCGAAAGGCCGCTCCGCTGCCTAAGATTCCACCCATCAACCACTGAAACGGAGCCTTGCCATGTCGACTTCTCCCCGCCGCGCCCTGATCGTCATCGATGTCCAGAACGAGTACTTCGACGGCGGCCTGCTGCCCATCGAATACCCGCCCGTGGCACAGAGCCTGCCGCGCATCCTGCAGGCCATGGATGGCGCGCACGCCGCCGGCGTGAAGGTGGTGGTGGTGCAGCACCACGCGCCCAAGGGCGCGCCGGTGTTCCAGGCCGATGCCCACAACGGCCAGCTGCACCCCGAGGTGGCGCGCCGCCACCGCGACCACCTGATCACCAAGGCCACGCCCAGCGCCTTCACGGGCACCGACCTGGCGCAGTGGGTGGCCGACAACGGCATCGACACGCTGAGCATCATCGGCTACATGACGCACAACTGCGATGCTTCCACCGTCTTCGAGGCCATGCACCGCGGGCTGGCGGTGGAGTTCCTCGCCGATGCCACGGGCGCGCTGCCCTACGAAAACGCGGCGGGCTATGCCAGCGCCGAGGAGATCCACCGCGTGTTCAGCGTGGTCTTCCAGAGCAACTTTGCCGCCGTGGCCAGCACCGAGGGCTGGCTGGCCGCGGTGCGCGATGGCCAGGCCCTGGCCAAGGACAACGTGGTGGTGTCGAACCAGCGTGGCCGTGCCCGGGCCGCCCGCGCCTGATTTCTTCCTCATCTGGCCAGCTCTCGCAGTGCCCCGTCCAGGGTCGGGTACTGGAAGCGGTAGCCGGCCTGCAGCGCGGCCCGGGGCGCCACGTTCTGCCCGTCGAGCAGCAGGGTGGACATTTCGCCCAGCAGCGCGCGCAGCGGCGCCCCCGGCAGGCGCAGCCAGACCCTGCGGCCGAAGGACTGCGCCAGCGCGCGGCTGAAGCCCTCCTGCGATGGGGTCTCGGGCGCCACGGCATTGACGGCGCCGTCCAGGCTGCGCTGCTCCAGCGCATGGCGCAGCAGGCCCACGGCGTCTGCGCTGTGGATCCAGGGCGCGGGCTGCCGGCCGGTGCCGAGCACGGCGCCCAGCCCGAAGCGGGCGCTCAAGGTCAGCATGGGGTAGGCCCCATCGCTCCGGCCCAGCACCACCCCCAGGCGCAGCCGCACCACGCGCACGCCCAGCGCTTCGGCGCGCCGCGCCTCGTGCTCGATGGCTACGCACAGGTCCGACTGGAACTCGCCCGGCCGGGGCGGGCCGTCTTCGGCCAGGGCCGCGCCCGCGGGGTTGTTGGCCGCGCCGTAGTAGCCCACGGCCGAGGCGCTGACCAGCACCTCGGGCACCTGGTGCAGCCGCCGCATCAACTGCACCAGGCCCATGGCCACCTGCGTGCGGCTCTCGACCAGCGCGCGCCGGCGCGCCGCCGTCCAGGGCCGGCTCAGCACCCGGGCGCCCGCCAGGTGCACCACGGCGCCGATGCGGGTCTCGCTGGGGATCTGGTCCAGCCGCTCCACCACCCAGGCGCCCGGGCCGAACATGCCCTCTGCCTGCCGCCCGTCGCGCGATAGCACGATGACGCGCCGGCCTTCGGCCAGCAACTGGCGCACCAGCAGCTCGCCGAGAAAGCCCGTGCCCCCCGCGACCAGCACCGCCGGGCCGCTGCGCTCGCTGGCCGGGCGGGCAGGGGCCGCCGGCTGCGTGGCCTGCCGCTGCAGCCGCAGCACCGCACGCAGGTTGCGCACGCTCCAGGCCAGCACGCCCACGCCATAGGCCGTGAACAACCACGACACTCCGCCGTGCGGCGTGAAGTGCAGGGCGGTGTCCAGGCGCGCCCAGGCCAGCAGCACGGGCACCATCAGCGCCACAAAGCCGCCATAGCTGATGGTGAGCACGGTGTGCAGCAGGCGCTCGAAGGGCGGCAGCCGGCGCGTGCGGTCTTCTTCGAGGAAGTCGGCCAGGGTGATCAGCACCTCGGCCGCCAGCACGAGCGCGAGCACGCCGGCCATCGCGCCGCGCCATTCGAACCAGGCCAGGCCCAGAAAGACCAGGCCGTACAGCGCCTCGCGCGCCGCATGCAGCGCCAGTTCGCGGCGCGCCGACAGGCGCTGCGGCAGGCGCGCCTCCCATTCGTGGTGCCAGAGGTTGTCGAAGGCGCCGAGCACGGATTGGAAGGAAAGGAGCAGAAAAACGGTATGCATGGTGGACTCACTCAGGTGTTCATTCATTCAACGTGCAGGGGGTCGGTGAAGACGCCCGACTGGTAAAAGGTCTCGCCCCATAGCGGGTGCTGCATGGACAGGGTGAAACGGAAGTCGCCGCCGCCCAGGTCGGTGTGGGTCACGCGGCATTGCCCGGGCGACAGCCAGCCGGGCACGGGGATGGAGAGCCGGCCCAGTGCCAGGACGAAGCGGCGGCTCTGGAAGACCAGGCTGCCGTCTTCCTCGAACACATCGAGGGCCATGGCCAGGCCGCCGTCGGTGCGCTCGGTCAACCGAGCGCCTGCGCCGGGCTCCTTGGTCGAGCGCACGGTGGCTGCACCCGCCGCGTCGCCGAACACCCGCTCCCACACCACGCCGCCCTGGCCATTGCTGCGCACCCGCACGGTGGCCGCCAGGCCATGGGCCTGCAGGCCGGTGAGCGGGCTGCCGAAGGCGCGCGACAGGCCGGCATACACCCGGCCGATGGCCGAGCAGCGCAGCTCCATGCGGCCGGTGTAGTCCACGTCGGGGTGGCCGGCACCGAAGCGCCGCCGTACGGCGGCCGGCAAACGGGCCCAGCCCGCGGCGCCGACGTAGTCGGCCAGGTCGAGGTGCCGTGCGGCGTGGGCTTCCGGGGCGAGGGGGGTCAGGGAGGTGGAGGTCATGGCGGTTTTCCTGTGGGCTGCTTGCACCCTCTTCTGCGAAAACCAGGCCAGCCCCTTGCGCATCCGCAAGTCGTTGATTCATTTGGCTTTTCACCGGTGACCTGCATACTTCGTTTACAGTACGCGCAGGCCCGGTTGTCAACGCTGGCAACAGGTCCACCCCCCTCGGCATCCCTTCCCGTCCATGCTCATCCGCGCCGTCCTTGGCTTCTCCATCGTCGAAACCCTGGCCCTGGCCGGCATGCTGCTGTGGTGGGCCGACCGGGTGGCAGGGGCCCGGCTGCTGGCGGCCTTTCTGACCGGCATCGCCATCTGGATCACGGGCAACGAGCTGCCCAACTGGATCGGGCCGGCGCACGAGCAGGCGACCTTCGCGCTGCTGGCCTTCGCGCCGCTCACCTCGGCCTTCTTCTTCCACTTCTGCGTGGTGTTCTGCCGCGTGCCGCTGCCGCGCTGGGGCGTGGCGGCGGCCTACCTGATGGGCGGCTCGGCAACGCTGGCGGCGCAGGTGCTGCTGCCGGCCGAGCTGGTCTACAAGCCGCATGTGGGCTACATCGCCATCGCCAACACGGTGGGCTGGACGGCCAGCCTGGCCTGGATCCTCCTGGGCACCGGCGGGGTGGCGGTGCTGCTCACGGCGCTGGCGCGCGCGCGGCGCCCGGCCTTCAACCAGATCGCGGCCGTGACCGCGTCCTGCCTGTGGGGCCTGTTGTGCCTGGCCGGCTACGGCATCGTGATCCTGGACCTGCCGGTCTATCCCTACCCGCTGCTCGGGCTGCCGTTCTACCCGGTGATCCTGGTCTACGGCATCCTGCGCTACGGGGTCTTCGTCGCCAACGCCTGGGCACGCCGTGCGCTGGCCTGGGCCCTGCTGCTGGCCGCGGGCGCGGCCATGGTGGCGCTGATCCCGCTGCTGCCCATCGAGTCGCGCTGGGCCGGTGGCCTGGTGGTGGCGGCCAGCTGCATTGCGCTCAACGGCCCCGTGCGCCAGTTCGCCGAGCGCCTGGTCTACCCGGGCGGCGCGGTCTCGGCAGCCGACCTGCAGTCCTGGCGCCAGGCGCTGCAGGCGGCCGACAGCATGCCGGCACTGGAGAACGAGGCCAGCCGCTTGCTCAGCCAGCGCACGGGCACCCAGGTGCGGGTGCTGCTGGGCGAGGGCAGCGCCCAGCCCCCCGGCGACATGCCCTGCCTGGTGGGCACGCGCTCAGGCCCCGGCTGGAGCATTGCGTTGCAGGGCTGGGAGGCGGCCCCACCCGGGCCGCGGCGCGTGGCCGAGCTGTTCGGCACCGTGGTGGCCGATGCGGCCGAGCGCGTGGCCCAGGGCGAGCAGATCGCGGCGCGCGAGCGCGAACGCCAGCTGCAGGCGCGCCTGGCCGAGCTGGGCTCGCTGGCGGCCACCGTGGCGCACGACATCCGCAACCCGCTCAACATCATCGCCATGGCCGTGGCCACGGCATCGCCCGAGGTGCGCCGCGAGGTGGCCAGCCAAGTGGGGCGCATCGCCCACCTGAGCAACGACCTGCTCGACTACGCCAAGCCCTGGAAGCTGGTGCCCCAGCGCTACGACCTGGCGGCCCAGGTGCGCGCTGCGGCCGCCCGGCTGCCGCACTGCACGCTGGGGCCTGCGCTGCAGGCGCCGCTCATGATCGATGGCGACGCGCGGCGCGTGGAGCAGGCGCTGACCAACCTGCTCGAAAACGCGCGTGCGGCCGCCGGGGTGGAAACCCCGGTCCACATCCACATCGACGCCGAGCAGCGCCCCGACGCCGTGCTGCTGCATGTCTGCGACGACGGCCAGGGCGTGCCCGAGGAGATCCGCCACCGGCTGTTCGAGCCCTTTGCCTCGCGCAGCCCCGGCGGCACCGGCCTGGGCCTGGCCATCGTGGCGCGCACCCTGGCTGCCCACGGGGGCGCGGTGGCGCTCACCGAACGGCCGCCCTGGACCACCTGCTTCACCCTGACTTTCCCCCTCCACCACGATGCAAAACCCTCCTGATTCGGGCCGTATCCTGCTGGTCGATGACGAGCCGGCCTTTCAGCGCCTGGGCGCCAACTTCTTGCGCGGGCTGGGCCACGAGGTGGTGGTCGCGGGCGATGCCGAGCAGGCCCTGGCCGCCTTCGCCACCCTGCCGGCGCCCGACCTGGTGCTGCTGGACCTGGCCATGCCGCCCACCATGGACCCCGAGGCCGGGCTGGAACTGGTGCCGCGCTTTGCGCGCGTGCCGGTGATCGTCTGGTCCGGCCATGGCGACCACGAGCTGGCCCTGCGCGCGGCCGAACTCGGTGCCTGGGACTTCCTCACCAAGCCCATCGATCCGGACATGCTGCGCTTCGTCATCGGGCGCGCACTGCGCAAGGCCAAACTCGATGCCGAGCTGCGCGCCCTGCGTGCGGCGCAGGCCGGCGACGACATGGGCCTGGTCGGCCAGGCCCAGGCCACGGTGCAACTGCGCGCCATGGTGCGGCGCGTCGGGCCCACGCGGGTCAGCGTGCTGGTGCTGGGGCCCACGGGCAGCGGCAAGGAGCTGGTGGCGCGCGCCCTGCATGCCTGCAGCCCGCAGTCGGACCATGCCTTTGTCGCCATCCACTGCGGCGCGCTGTCGGCCGAGCTGCTGGAGAGCGAGCTCTTCGGCCACTTGAAGGGCAGCTTCACCGGCGCCTACCGCGACCAGCCGGGCCTGGTCGAGGTGGCCCATGGCGGCACCCTGTTCCTCGATGAGGTAGGCGAGATGCCGCCGCCCATGCAGGTCAAGCTGCTGCGCTTTCTGCAGGAGGGCACCTTTGTGCCCGTGGGCGGGCGCAGCGCCAGGAAGGCCGAGGTGCGCGTGGTGGCCGCCACGCACCGCGACCTGGAGGCCATGGTGCGCGACGGCAGCTTCCGCGAAGACCTGTACTACCGCCTCAAGGGCGTGGTGCTGCGCACGCCGGCGCTGGGCGAGCGGCCGGCCGACGTGCCGCTGCTGGCCACGCGATTTTTGCACCGCGTGGCACCGCGCGCCGGCCTGTCGGGCGATGCCCTGGCCTGGCTGGCCGCGCGCGAATGGCCGGGCAATGTGCGCGAACTCAAGGCCTTGGTCGAGGCGGCCGGGGCGCTCTTGCTGCCGGACCAGCCCGAGGTCGATGCGCCGCTGCTGCGGCTGGCCGCGGGCGAGGCGGACGAGGGCCTGCCTGCCGAACCCGCCGCCCCCCTGGAAGGGCTGGGGCCGCTCGATGCCGCGCTGGCCGAGCTGGAGCGCCGGCTGGTGCGCGATGCCCTGCAGGCTGCGGGCGGCAACCAGTCCGAAGCGGCGCGGCGCCTGGGTATCTCGCGCGTGGGCCTGATCAAAAAGCTCGCGCGGCTCGGCCTCCGTTAGCCTTGCCCGGCAGCCGCGCCACGCGCTCGCTCAGAAATTCCACCAGCACGCGCACGCGCTGGGGCAGGTAGGGGCGCGCGGCATACAGCAGGTGCGCCTCTTGGGCCGGGCCGGTGTAGCGGGGCAGCACGCGCGCCAGCCGGCCCTCGGCCAGCAGCCCGGCCACCATCCAGGTGGGCTGCAGCGAGATACCGGCACCGGCCAGCACGCTGTCGCGCATCGCCACGGCGTTGTTCACGCGGTAGCGGCTGTGCACCGGCACGTTCACGGGGCCGGCTGGGCCCTGCAGCAGCACGCCATCGTCACCGGCGGCATAGCGCAGGTAGTCGTGCGCCAGCAGGTCCTGCGGCTGGCGCGGTTTGCCGCGCGCGGCCAGGTAGGCCGGGGCGGCCACCAGCACGCGCGGCCAGGTGCCCAGGTGGCGCGCGACCAGGTCCGGGGGCAGGGGGCCGCCCAGGCGCAGCGAGACATCGATGCGCTCCTCCAGCGGGTGGATGAAGCGGTCGTCCAGCACCAGCTCCAAAGTGATGTCGGGGTAGGTGGCGAGGAACTCGCCGGCCATGGCGTTGAGCCGGCACTGGCCCAGCGCCACCGGCGCGCTCACGCGCAGCAGGCCGCGCGGCTGGGTGCTGCGCTGGTGCAGGTCGGCCACGGCCTCGTCGTGGGCGTCGAGCATGCGCCGCGCGTGCTCGACAAAGCGCTGGCCCTCCTCCGTGAGGCTCAACCCCGCCGGGGCCCGGCGCAGCAGGCGCACGCCCAGCGACTGCTCCAGGCCAGCCACCAGCTTGCTCACCGTGGGCTGGGTGGTGTGCATGGCGCGCGCCGCGCCCGACAGGCTGCCCAGCTCCACGCTGTGAACAAAGGCCGCAAGCGCGCGCAAGGTGTCCATGGGTATTCCAAAATCGAATGCGTTGCATGCCATTTTGCCGTCTGTTCATGGAATCGGGAATGCAAGACAGTGGCGTCTCTTTCAGCCCACCCAAGGATTTGCCACCATGCACACCACCCCGACCCTCACCGCACGCCTGCGCCATGCCCTGCTGGCATTGACCGTTGCTGCAGGCCACGCCGTCGCCGCGCCGCCGGCCGCCCCCGCAGAACACTGGAGCCCGAGCTGGATGGCCGCCCCCCAGCCGCTGTGGGGCGGCGACTTCGTGCTGCCGCTGGGCCTGCCCTTCCAGTACCACCAGCAGACCATCCGCCAGGTGGCGCGCCTGAGCATCGGCGGCACGCAGCTGCGCGTGGTGCTCAGCAACGAGGGCAGCACGGTGCCGCTGCACATCGGCGCGGCGCGCGTGGCGCGCCATGCCCAGGACGTCGGAGGATCGGCCACCGTGCCGGGCACGGACCGCCCGCTGCTTTTTGGCGGCCAGGCCGCCACCGTGGTGCCGCCCGGTGCGCGCTGGGTCAGCGACCCGGTGGACCTGCCCCTGCCCGCGCTGGCCGAGGTCGCCGTGTCGCTGTACCTGCCCGGGCCCAGCGCGCCCGCGGGCTTTCACTTCGATGCGCGGCAGACGGCCTATGTGGCCGCGGGCGAGCACACCGCCGCCCTGCAGCTGCCGGCGTCAGCCACCGCGTGGAGCACCCGCGTCTATGTGAGCGGGCTGATGGTGCAGACCCCGCGGCCTGCCGCTGCCGTGGTCACCCTGGGCGACTCCATCACCGATGGCAACGGCGCCACGCCCGGCGCGAACGCGCGCTGGCCCGATGCGCTGGCCGAGCGCCTGGCGGGCCGGGGCGTGGCCGTGCTCAATGCCGGCATCTCCGGTGGCCGCCTGCTGCGCGACGGCATGGGCCGCGCGGGGCTCACGCGCGCCGCGCAGGACGTGTTCGCCCAGCCGGGCGTGCGCAGCCTGGTCGTGCTGTTGGGCACCAACGACATCGGCTGGCCCGGCGGCCCCTTTGCGCCTGCTGAGCCTGCACTGCGCGCCGAGGAGCTGGTGCAGGGCTACCGCCAGCTCATTGCCATGGCCCGTGCCCACAATGTGCGCATCGTCGGCGGCACCATTCCGCCGTTTGGCGACGCGCTGGCCGGCACGCCGCTGGCGGGCCACTACTCGCCCGAGAAGGACGCCGTGCGCCAGGCCGTGAACCGCTGGATCCGCGAGGCCGGCGCCTTCGATGCGGTGGTGGATTTCGACGCGCTGCTGCGCGACCCGGCCCGCCCCTCGCACCTGCGCGCGGCCATGGATTCGGGCGACCATTTGCACCCCGGCGATGCGGGCTACCGCGCCATGGCGGATGCCATCGACCTGGATGCGCTGTAAGGCACCAGGGGGCGAGTACCTCGGTCTCCCGTGCTTCAGCGGGCTGCCGCTTCCAAGGCCTGGCGCAGGTCGGCCACCAGGTCTGCTTCGTCTTCCAGGCCCACGGACAGGCGCACCAGTCCGTCGCCGATCAGGTGGCGCTGGCGCTCCTCTGGCGAATAGGGCGAGTGGGTCATGCTGGCGGGGTGCTGGGCGAGGCTCTCCGCGTCGCCCAGGCTCACGGCGCGGGTCACGAGCTGCAGCGCGTCGATGAAGCGGCGCCCGGCCTCCACGCCCCCATGCAGGTCGAACGCGATCATGCCGCCCGGGGCCGCCATCTGGCGCCGGGCCAGTTCGTACTGGGGATGGGACGGAAGGCCCGGGTAGTGCACGGCCGCCACCTGCGGCGATGCCTGCAGGAACTCGGCGATGGCCTGCGCCGTGCGGCAATGGCGCTCCATGCGCACGGGCAAGGTCTTGAGCCCGCGCAGCACGAGAAAGGCGTCCATCGGCGACATGCAGGCGCCGGTCAGCTCCTTGAGGCCCACGAGCCGCATCTGCGCCATCAGCTCGCTGCGGCCGATCAGCGCCCCGGCGATCACATCGCCATGCCCGTTCAGGTACTTGGTGAGCGAGTGCACGACCACGTCGGCGCCCAGCTCCAGCGGGCGCTGCAGGCAGGGCGTGCAGTAGGTGCTGTCCACCGCGACCAGCGCGGGGCTGTGGGCGTGCACCAGGGCGCTCACGGCCGCAATGTCCACCAGGCGCATGTTCGGGTTGGCGGGCGTCTCGAACAGCACGAGCTTGGTGCGGGCATTGAGGTGCTCGCGCAATTCCCCGGGCCGTGTGAAATCCAGCGAGCGCGTCACGATGCCGAACTCGGGCAGCAGGTGGCTCACCAGCGCATGCGTGCAGCCGTAGAGCGTGAGGTCGACCAGCAGCTCGTCGCCGGGCCGCAGCAGGGTCCAGATCAGCGTGCAGATGGCCCCCATGCCCGAGCCGAAGGCCAGCGCTGCCTCGCCCCCCTCCAGGGCGGCCAGGCGCTCTTCCAGCATCTGGACGGTAGGGTTGGTGATGCGCGAATAGACCATCCCCGGCTCTTCTCCCGCGAAGCGGGCTGCGCCCTGGGCCGCGCTCTCGAACGCGTAGGTGGAGGACCAGTAGATCGGCGGATTGAGCGCACCCTGGTGGCTCATCGGGCGGTAGCCGGCGTGGATGGCTTGGGTGGCGAGGGACAGGGAGCGGGTGTTCATGGGCAGGGGGCTCGGTGGCGGGAAGTGGATTGGGTAGGGGAAGTTTGCCCACTTGTTGCGGTAATTTGCTTGCTAAAAATAACCCTGTTGATTGGTGTTTGGGTAAGATCAATACTCATGGACAAGCGAGACACCCAGATCCTGCGGACCCTGCAGGACGATGGCCACACCACCAACGCCGCGCTGGCCAAGCAGCTGTGCATTGCGGAGGCGCCGACCTGGCGGCGCGTGAAGGCGCTGGAAGAAGCCGGCGTGATCACCGGCTACCAGGCCGTGCTCAACCAGCAGGCCCTGGGCTATGCGGTCACCGCCTTCGTGCAGATCCGCTTCTCCAGCCACGACCCCAAGCTCCAGCAGGCCTTCGAGGAGCAGGTGCTGCTGATCCCCGAGGTCGTCTGGTGCCACAACGTCTCGGGCAGCACCGACTTCCTCCTGTGCGTGGTGGCCCGCAATCTCCAGGAGTACGGAGAGTTCGTCAGCGCCCGGCTGCGCATGCTGCCGGGCGTCACCTCGATCGAGTCCTCGTTCTCCCTCAAGGCGGTGAAGCAGGGCGGCAAGCTCCCGGTAGGGTGAGCCCAGGCCGCGGGTTGCGCGACAGACCTGCTACAACAGGCAGGCCGCTGCACTCTGCGATGCGGCATTGCAAAGGAGAGGCCCGATGTCCCCGCACCCCCGCTTCAATGTCTTTGGCCGCATCGTCGAGGTGCAGCGCCAGGGCGCGCAATGGCAGGCCTACCTGATCGGGTCGGACGGCAAGCGCGCCCCGGCCGGCTGGGTGGTGCCCGACTTCCTGGAGGCGGACGAGCTCACCCAGTACCTGGCCGACCTGTTCCACGAGAGCGCCATGCCGCACAACGGCGAGGTACACCGGATAGGGTGACACCCGCAGCGCGGCGCGGCGACCCTTGCATAGGGGGCACTGGCTTGGGCCGCGCCAGTTGCGTCCATTGCGGGTGACGCTACCGCCTGCAGGTGCTGTGGCGTTTGTGTCCACGCTGCGTGTTGGTTTGTGTAACTCCTGCGAGCAGATGCGCAGGTGGTTCTGACGCAGGACTCCTGGGCCCCAGTGGGTGCCGCCTGTGACCTGGGCGGATGGGCGGCGCGGGGCGGGCCGACTTCGGTCTGTACCTGGCCAAAGCCCCTTCCTATACTGGCCGCGCTGCACGGCAGGCTGCGTGCAGTTCTATAAAACCAGACGACAGACCTCGCAGAAACGAGGGAGGGAACCATGACCACGATTACCACCACCTTGAAGGCGGGTGGCGGCGCAGCCTTGCGCGCGCCGCACCGCCACCACCATCTGCGGGCCGCCGCGCTTGCGCTGTGCATCGCCGCTGCAGGCGCCAGCGGCGCACAGGCCGCCCCGCCCCCCGCGCTGGCCAGCGCCAGCAGCTGCTTTCATACCACCCAGGGGCTGATCGCGCGGGCCCAGCTCGACCTGGGCGCGGAGAGCCCCGACGGGCTGTTCGACATCTACCAGGGCGTGACCTACCAGGGCCAGTGGGCGTTTCGCAATGCGCAGGGCCAGTGGGTTGTGCTGCCGCCTTCCATCGGCGTGGTCCCGGTGGCGCAGAGCGCCGTGCGCCATCCGCAGCGCACCCAGGGGGCGGGCGCCAGCACCCTGGAGCTGAGCCTGAACGAGCCCGGCCTGCGCAGTGCCGCTGCGCTGCCGGGGCTGGTCCTGTTCGTCGGCTATGGGGCCAGCGGGCCGCAGAGCTTTGCCGACCTGCTGGCGCGCGGGCGTTTTGGCGTGGTGGCGCAGTTCAGCGGCAATGAGGCGGTGCGGGACAACTGCGATCCGGTGCCCGCGGCAGGGGGCGGTGGTGGCGCCGGAGGCGGCGGCGGCGGCAAGCCGCCCACCCCGGCCGACACCCAGGCGCCGAGCCGGCCCGCGGGGCTGAGCTTGGCGCAGGCCACGGCCTCTTCGCTCACGCTGGCCTGGCAGGCCAGCAGCGACAACGTGGGCGTGGCGCAGTACGAGCTGCTGCTCAACGGCACGCTGGTGGCCAGCGTCGCCAGCCCGGGCTATTCGTTCACCGGGCTGGCCGCATCCACCGCCTACACCCTGGCCGTGCGTGCGCGCGACCAGGCCGGCAACCTGTCCACCCTGGCCACGCTGTCGGCCTCCACCGCGGCGGGGGCCGGCCCCACGGCCCCGCGCGAGCAGGTGGGTGCCAATGTGCTGGCCTCGCCGGGCGCGCTGCAGCTGGGCAGCGGCACGGTCTACCACGTGGCGCTGTCGGGCAGCGATGCCAACCCGGGCACGGCGGCCCGGCCGTTTCGCAGCATCAACAAATTCATCTCGGTCGCCAAGGCCGGCGACACGGGCCAGGTGCATGCAGGCACCTATGTCGAGAACACGCTGAACAACCCGCATGTGCAGCCCTCGTGGTGGTTCGATGGCGTGGGCGTGAGCATCGGCATGCGCTCCAGCGGCACGGCCGGCAACCCCATCACGCTGATGGCCGCACCCGGTGAGGAAGGCCGTGTGGTCATCGACTCGGCCAGCCAGCGCCTGGGCATCTTCACCAACGGCCATGACCACTGGCAGCTGCACGGCCTGCGCATCGAGAACAGCCTGGAGTTCGGCATCGGCTCGCCGAGCCAGGCGCACCTCGACTTGCCGGACGAGGGCGTGCTGGCCATCGGCTGGCGCATCGAGAACTGCCTCATCAAGGGCGTGACGCCGACCACCCAGGGCAATACCGCGGGCATCGGCATGTGGGCCAGCAAGAACTGGGTGGTGCGCAACAACCGCATCGTGCAGATCGGCAACCTGGGCAACCGCATCTCCTCGGGCATCCAGGCCTACGCCACCATCCAGTCGCTGGTGGAGAACAACTACGTGGAGGCGGCAGCGGGGGTCTACCTCAAGGACCACTTCCTGCAGTCCGCCGCGCCGCGCACCACCTACTTCGAGTTCGAGGTGCGGCACAACGTGTTCAACGTTTCGCAGATCGGCTTCCTGTCGTCCATCAAGGGCGCGCCCAACGTGGAGTCGGGCAGCAACTCGGTGCACCACAACATCATGTACGGCTTTACCACCGGCGAGATGAACAACGCCGGCGTGAGCGGCTCGACCTTCCAGCCCGGCGGTGCCTACCGCTTCGCCCACAACATCGTGGATGCCACCGGCACCAGCAGCAATGCCCTGCTGCAGATCGCCGACCACAACGACGTGCAGTCGCAGGGCAATGTCTTCGTCGGTGGCAGCCTGACCTACAACTTCATCGCCGGCCCGGGCACCGCGCTGACCTACTCGGACTACAACGTGTTCAGCGGCTTCCAGATGGCCATGGACCGCACCTACGGCGCGCCGGGCACGGTGTACTTCACCGACCTGGCCGCCTGGCAGGCCGCGCGCGCGGGCGCGGCCGGCACCCTCAAGGTGGCCAACCCCGACGCGCACAGCCGCACCAGCGGGGCCGAGGCCCTGTTCGTGGACCGCGCCGCGCGCGATTACCGGCCGCGGCCCGGCTCGGCTCGGCCGCGCTGGGCCTGATGGCCGATGGCTCGAACGCCGGCCCGTTCCAGCGCGGAACGGAGAAGATCGGCACGCTGGCGACGTACAGCGCAGGGCAGTAGCCGCACCCGCTCACTGCGCCGTCATCGGGCGCTCTGGCACCAGGCGCTGCACCACCTGCTGCAGGCTGACCAGGCCCCGGCGCGGCGTGCCCTCGAAGCGCAGCCAGCCGGCGTTGAACCCGTCGAGCATCTGCATGCGGGGCCCGGGGTGGCGCATGCCCTGGGCGCGGAACCCGGCCTCCCACGTGCCGCGCGGTACGGCCTGCGCGTGCACCGGGCGGCCCAGCCGCTCGGCCAGGGCCTGGGCGATGTCCCGTGGCGAGACGGCGGCCGGGCCTTCCAGTTCCACGACACGCCGGCCGGCAGCGCGTTCGGTCAGCAGTTCGGCGGCGGTCCGCCCGACGTCTTCGGTGGAGACCATGGGTAGGGGCCGCTCCAGTGGCTGCAGGTAGCTGGGCACTGTGCCGTGCCCGCGGGCGGCAGCGATGTCCCACTGCAGGTTCTCCAGGAACCAGGCCGGCCGCAGCACGGTGACGGCCAGGGGCAGGTCGGCCAGTGCTTGCTCCAGCAGGCCGAGCTGGTTGAGCAGGTTGGGCTCTGGCGCCTGCGCGCCCACGGTGGACAGCACCACCGCCCGCGCGGGCCGGGCCTGGTGCAGCGCGCTGCGCAGGGCGGCGATGGCGGCGCGCGACTCGGGAAACCCGGGGGACGGATCGAACTGCGGCGGCAGCAGGACGAAGACCCCCTCGCAGCCGCTGAACGCCCGGGCCAGTGCCGCTGCGTCCGCCATGTCGGCCAGTGCCGTCTGGCACCCCCTGGCGGGCCAGGCAGCGGCCTTGGCCGGGTCGCGCACGATGGCCCGGACGGGCTGGCCCTGCGCCAGCAGCGTGCGCGCCAGGGCACCCCCCACCTGGCCTGTGATGGCGGTAATGGCAAACATGTTCATGCTCCTTGAAACTCCGCGGCCGATTGCCGCCGGGCGAATTCTGCGAACGATGGACTGTTTCAGCGATAGCATGGGTGGCATTTGATCCATGACTGAAAGGCATGCATGCCTGGATTCGACGAACGCCTGCTCGCAGGCCTGGGTGTCTTCACCGCCATCGCGGACGCGGGCAGCTTTGCGGCGGCAGGCGAGCAGCTGGACATGTCGCAGTCGGGCGTCAGCCGCGCCGTGGCCCGGCTGGAGCAGCGGCTCGGGGTGCGCCTGTTCGACCGCACGACGCGCGTGGTCAGCCTCACCGAGGAGGGGCGGCGCTTCCATGCGCAGGTGCTGCCGCTGCTGGCGGGGCTGGAGGACGCTGCCCACGCGGCGCAGGCCGGGCGCACCAGCGTGCGCGGGCGCCTGCGGGTGCAGCTCGACCCGTTCTTCTCGCGCATGGCGCTGGGGCCGCGGCTGGGGGAGTTCCTGGCCCTGCACCCGCAGCTCACGCTCGACCTGGTCACGCGTGACCAGTTGGGCGACATGGTGGCCGATGGCTTCGACCTGGCCGTGCGCTTTGGCCACCTGCCGTCCTCGACCCTGGTCGCGCGCAAGCTGCTGGACACGCGCATCCTCACGGTGGCCGCGCCGGCCTACCTGGCGCGCCGCGGCCGGCCCGCCACGCCCCAGGCCATTGCGCAGGAGGGGCATGCCTGCATCGACTTTCGCGATTCAGCGAGCGGCAGGCCCTTCCCGTGGGAGTTCCACCGCAGGCGCCAGCGCCTGCAGGTGCCCACCGATGGCCGGCTGGTCGTCAACGACGCCGGCACCTTGCTGAGCACCTGCCTGGCGGGCTATGGCATCGCCCAGGTCATGGACTTCGGCACCCGCGCGCTGCTCGACGCGGGGCAACTGGTGGAGCTGTTTCCCGACTGGCCGGACGAGCGCTTTCCGCTGCACGCCATCACCCCCTCGCGCCACCAGGCGCCTGCCAAGGTGCAGGCCTTTCTGAGGTTCGTGGTGGGCGTGGTGCAGACCGGGGAGCCCTGAGGGCGGCCTGGGGGCGCGCAGGGCGGCGCTCAGCCCGCATCGGCCAGGTACACGTACAGCCGGTTGCGCCCCATGGTCTTGGCCTGGTACATCGCGTTGTCGGCCTGGCGCAGCACCTCGTCCACCGTCTGGCTGTGGCCGGACACCAGGCCCACGCCGATGCTGGCCTCGCAGTGGTAGGGCTGGCCGGCAAGGTCGTAGGGGGCGCGCAGCGCCGCCAGCATGCTTTCGCCCACGGTGCGGGCCTTGCCCGTGGCCTCGGCGGCGTCCTGGCCCAGGCTTTGCAGCAGCACGACGAATTCGTCCCCGCCCAGCCGGGCCACGGTGTCCTGCTCGCGCACGCAGGCGCGCAGGCGCGTGGCCACCTCGCGCAGCAGCAGGTCGCCCATGGCATGGCCGCGGCTGTCGTTCAAGGCCTTGAAATGGTCCAGGTCGACGAACAGGGCGGCGGCGATCTGGCCGTTGCGGCTGCTGGCGGCCATCACCTGCTCCAGCCGGTCGGTCAGCAGGCGCCGGTTGGGCAGCTGGGTCAGGGTGTCGTACAGGGCCAGGCGGCGGGCCTCTTCCTCGGCGGCCTTGCGCCGCGAGATGTCGATGTCGATGCAGAACATCTCCGGCTCCTGGCCCGGCACGTGCACATAGGCGTGGCTGGAGAACACATCCACCGGCGAGCCGTCCTTGCGCCTGAGGCGCAGCTCGCCGGCAGGGATGGGCTCGCCCGAGCTGAACATGTGCGCGACATGGGTTGCCACGGCCTCGTGCATGGGCTCGGGGATGATGAGCTCCAGCAGGTTCTTGCCCAGGGCCTCCTGTTCGGTGTAGCCATACAGCTCCTCCGAGGCCTTGTTCCAGTAGGTGGTGGTGCCGTCGGCCCGGTAGCCCTGCACCGACACCGCAGGGATGCCCAGCAGCAGCGAGCGAAAGCGCAGCTCCGATTCGTGCAGCGCCTGCTGGGCCTGCCAGCGCTCGGTGATGTCACGCGCCAGGAAGAGCACGGCGGCCTGGCCGTCGACCTCGGTGCCCAGGGGCTGCGCCCGCCCCTCGAAGTAGCGGATGCCCGAGGGGGTGTACACCGTGTATTCGAGCTTGCGCGGCGCGCCCGAGGCCAGCGTGTCCTGCAGCAGCTGCACCAGCCGCTGGGCTTCGCTGAAGGGCAGCACCTCGTGCATGCGCTGCCCCACGCGCTGCGGGGCGCCTGCGGCATGCACGCCGTCGTTGCGCGAGAACAGCTCCCGGCAGCGGCCCTGGGCGTCCAGCACCACCAGCGCGTCGGGGATCGCCAGGGTGATGGCGCGCAGGCGGGCCGCGCTGCCCGCCAGGGCGAGGTCGGTGGCCTGGCGCTGCTCCACGTCGCGCAGCAGCACGCCCAGCAGGGCCGTCGCCACCGGAAAGATCATCAGGTAGGGCACGGCCACGGTCTCGTTGATGCGTGCCGCCACCTCGGCCGGCAGCGCCTGGAACAGGCCCACCACCGCCAGGTGCAGCAGCACGCCGAACACCAGCAGCGGCCAGATGCCCACGCCCAGGTGCCAGCGGCGGCGCGCGTAGCGGTAGGCCAGGCCGGCGGCCACGCAGGTGGTGATGCTCAGCACCCCGACCAGGGCGCCCGCGCCCCCCAGCCACAGGCGCCAGCCGGCCGACAGCACCCCGGCAATCAGCGCCACCGTGGTGCCGCCGAACAGGCCCGCCATGCACAGCACGACCGAGCGCGCATCGATGATGACACCGGGGGAAATGGTCAGGGGCGAGAGCATGCCCACGATGCAGATGCCGCCGAAGATCAGCCCCGAGAACACCTTGCCCACCCGCGGCTGCCGGCGCCACAGGCGCATGTTGGCCCCGTGCAGAAAGCACAGGGCCAGCAGCAGCGCCGCACCCTTGACCAGTTCGACGAACAAGGAACCTCCCCGCAGCCCGTGAGCGAAGTTCCATCATGTGGCAATTGCTGCCGGCGGTAAATGCTATTTTGGCCGGGTTTTCCGCCATCCGGCCGGGATGGGCACCCGGCCCGCCACCGCCTCAGGCCAGCAGCGCCTGGGCGAATTCGCGCGCGTTGAAGGTTTCCAGGTCTTCGAGCTTCTCGCCCACGCCGATGAAGTACACCGGAATGGGGCGCTCCTGCGCGATGGCGGCCAGCACCCCGCCCTTGGCCGTGCCATCGAGCTTGGTGACGATCAGGCCGGTGAGCTGCAGCGCATCGTCGAAGGCGCGCACCTGGTTCAGCGCATTCTGGCCGGTGTTGCCATCGATCACCAGCAGCACCTCGTGCGGGGCCGTGGCATCGGCCTTGGTCACCACGCGGCGGATCTTCTTGAGCTCCTCCATCAGGTGCAGCTGCGTGGGCAGGCGGCCGGCGGTATCCACCAGCACCACGTCCTTGCCGCGGGCCTTGCCAGCGGTCACCGCGTCAAAGCTCACGGCCGACGGGTCGCCGCCTTCCTGGCTCACGATTTCCACGGTGTTGCGGTCGGCCCAGACGCCGAGCTGCTCGCGCGCCGCGGCGCGGAAGGTGTCGGCCGCCGCCAGCAGCACGGCCGCGCCTTCGCCCGAGAGGTGGCGGGTGAGCTTGCCGATCGACGTGGTCTTGCCCGCGCCGTTGACGCCCGCCACCATGATCACGGTGGGCGTGTACTGGCCGATGACCAGGGATTTTTCCAGCGGGCGCAGCAGGTCGGCCAGGGCTTCGGCCAGCAGGCCCTTGACCTGGGCGGGGTCGGTGGCCTTGGCCTCCTTCACGCGGCGCTTGAGGTCGGTCAGCAGGTGCTGTGTGGCCTTCACGCCGGTATCGGCCATGAGCAGCGCCTCTTCGAGCTCCTCGTACAGGGCGTCGTCGATCTGCGTGCCGGTGAACACCGTGGCGATGCTGGTGCCGGTCTTGCGCAGGCCGAGCTTGAGGCGGTCGAGCCAGCCCTTGCGCTCCACCGCCACCGGGGCGGCGGGAGCGGGGGGCGTGGCAGGCACCGGGGCGGGCGCCACTGCGGGGGCAGGGGCCGGTGCCACCGGCACGGGCGCAGGCGTGAAGACCGGGGCGGCCACGGGGGCCGGCGCGGGGATGGCGGGGGCCGGTGCCGCGGGCGGGGGCACCCAGGGGGCGGGGGCCGCAGGAACTGGCGCAGGCGCCGGGACGGGGGCGGCGAACGGTGGCGGTGCCGGGGCGACAGGCGCCGCTACCTCGGGTGCGGCCGGAGGTGGCGGCTCGGCGGTCTTGCTGCCGAAGGGGTTGCGCAGCCAGCCAAAACCGGGGACGGCGGGCGCGGGTGGCGGGGCCGCCGGGGCGCCTGCAGCCGGTGCTGCGGGCGGGGTGCCGGAGGCGGTTTCATCGGCCGGGGTGGGCGAATCGGAGGGTTTTTTCTTGAAAAAACTGAACATTGCAGGGTTCTTAGAATCACCCATTCTATGAAACGCGCTTTCACCCTACTGGGCCTGATGGCCTGCCTCAGTGCCGGGGCCACCACCGCGGTGGTGCCTTCGGCGTCCGATTCACCGTCTGTCGCAGGCAAAACCGCCGCGGCGCCGAGCGCGGCCGGGCCACGTGCCACGGCCTCCGGGGCGCAGCAGTTCACGCTGGCCAACGGCATGCAGCTCATCGTGCAGCCCGACCACCGCGCGCCCACGGCCGTGCACATGGTCTGGGTGCGCGTGGGCTCCATGGACGAGGTGGACGGCACCTCGGGCGTGGCCCATGTGCTCGAACACATGATGTTCAAGGGCTCCAAGACCGTGCCCCCCGGCGACTTCTCGCGCCGCGTGGCGGCCCTGGGCGGGCGCGAGAACGCCTTCACCAGCCGCGACTACACGGGCTACTACCAGCAGATTCCGGCCAACCGGCTGGAAGACGTGATGCGCCTCGAATCCGACCGCTTTGCCCACAACCAGTGGCCGGACGAGGAGTTCAAGAAGGAAATCGAGGTGGTCAAGGAGGAGCGCCGCATGCGCACCGAGGACCAGCCGCGCGCCGTGCTGGCCGAGCAGCTGTTTGCCGCCATCTTCACCGCCTCGCCCTACCGCCGCCCCATCGTGGGCTGGATGAGCGACCTCGATGCCATGACGCCGGACGACGCGCGCGCCTTCTACCGCCAGTGGTACACCCCCACGAATGCCGTGGTGGTGGTGGCCGGCGACGTGGATCCGGCCAAGGTGCGCGCCCTGGCCGAGAAATACTACGGCAAGCTGCCCACGCATGCGCTGCCGGTGCGCAAGCCGCGCGTGGAGCCGCCCCAGCAGGGCCTGCGCCGCATTGCGGTGAAGGCGCCGGCCGAACAGGGCTATGTGGCGCTGGCCTTTCGCGTGCCGGCGCTGGAGCGCCTGCAGGACCTCAAGGAGTCCGACACCGAAGCGCTGTCCCTGTTGATGCTGTCGGCCGTGTTCAGCGGCTACGACGGCGCACGCCTGGAGCGCGCGCTGAGCCAGGGCGAGAACCGCGTGGCCGACAGCGTGGGCGCCTCGGCCATGCTCACCGGGCGCGGGCCGGCGCTGTTCATGTTCACCGGCATCCCGGCGGAGGGCAAGACCTCCCAGCAGGTCGAAGAGGGCCTGCGCGCCGAGGTGGCGCGCGTGGCGCGTGAGGGCGTGAGCCAGGCCGAGCTGGAGCGCGTGAAGACGCAGTGGATCGCCTCCAACGTCTACGAGCGCGATTCGGTCCACAGCCAGGCGCAGGAGCTGGGCAGCAACTGGGTGCAGGGCTTCCCGCTCGACGCGGAAGAGCGCCTGCTCGACCTGATGCGCAGCGTCACGCCGGCCCAGGTGCAGGCCGTGGCCGCCAAGTATTTTGGCGACGACCAGCTCACCGTGGCCACGCTGCTGCCGCAGCCGCTCGACGCCCCCCGCCCCCGCCCGGCCCCCAAGGCCGGTGCCGCCCGCCACTGAACCCGGTTCCCCACCCATGATCAATTTCAAGAAACTGGCGGTCGGCACCGTGCTGGCCAGCAGCAGCGCGCTGTTCTACTGCGGCTCGGCCTGGGCCCTGCTGCCCATCCAGCACTGGACGGAGCCCAATGGTGCCCGCGTGTGGCTGGTGGAAAGCCCGGTCATCCCCATGGTGGACGTGCAGATCGACTTCGACGCCGGCAGCCGCCGTGACCCGGCCGCGCAGGCCGGCCTGGCCAGCGCCACCGCGTCCATGGCCTCCAAGGGCGTGAAGGGGCAGGGTGCGGAGCCCGCGCTCGACGAGAACGCCCTGGGCGAGGCCTGGGCCGACCTGGGTGCGAGCTTCGAGGCCGGTGCCGACAGCGATGCCATGCACTTCTCGCTGCGCTCGCTGACCGAGCCGGCGCTGCTGGACAAGGCCGCGCGCCTGGCGGCACGCCAGATCGCCGAGCCCAGCTGGCCGGCCGACATCTGGGCGCGCGACCGCGCACGCTGGAGTGCGAGCATCAAGGAGTCGGACACGCGCCCTGCCACCGTGGCCGAAAAGACCTTTGGCGCGGCGGTCTACGGCAGCCACCCCTATGGCGTGCGCACCACGCAGGAGACGCTGGCGCGCATCAGCGTGGCCGACATGCAGGCCTTCCACGCCAGCACCATCGCGGCCTGCCGCGCCAAGGTGAGCATCGTGGGCGCAGTCACGCGCGCCCAGGCCCAGACCCTGGTGGCCACGCTGCTGGCGCGCCTGCCCGCCGCGGCGGCCTGCGCGCCCCTGCCCGCCGTGGGCGAGATCGCCGCGCTGACGGCGCCCGAGGAGAAGAACATCCCCTTCGCCTCGGCGCAGGCGCATGTGCTGATCGGCCAGCCCGGCTTTGCGCGCCGCGACCCCGACTTCATCGCGCTGCTGGTGGGCAACCACATCCTGGGCGGCGGCGGCTTTGTCTCGCGCCTGACCGAGGAGGTGCGCGAAAAGCGCGGCCTGAGCTACAGCGTCTACAGCTACTTCGCGGGCGGCCTGCATGCCGGGGCCTTCACGGTGGGCCTGCAGACGCGCCCCGACCAGGCAGCCCAGGCCGTGAAGGTCTCGCGCGACGTGCTGGCCCGCTTCGTCGCCGAAGGCCCGACCGAGGCCGAGCTGCGCGCCGCCAAGGACAACCTGATCGGCGGCTTCGCGCTGCGCATCGACAGCAACAAGAAGCTGCTGGGCAATGTGGCCAACATCGCCTGGAACGACCTGCCCCTGGACTACCTGGACCGCTGGACGCAGCGCGTCGATGCGCTCACCGTGGCCGACATCCGCGCCGCCATGCAGCGCAAGCTGCAGCCCGAGCGCATGGTGACCGTGGTGGTCGGGGGCAAGCCATGAGCCGCTCGACCCTGCGCGGCGGTGCCATCAGCGCCGAGATCCGCAAGGCCCAGGCCGCGGCCGCTGCAGCGCCTGTGCCCAAGGCCGGCGCCAAGGCGGGTGCCAAGGACAAGGCCGCTGCGGCGGCACCCAAGGGCGCGGGCGAGATCCGCATCATTGGCGGGCAGTGGAAGCGCACGCGCCTGCCCGTGGCCCAGCGCCCCGGCCTGCGCCCCACGCCCGACCGCGTGCGCGAGACCCTGTTCAACTGGCTGGGCCAGGACCTGGCGGGCTGGCGCTGCCTGGACGCCTTTGCCGGCACCGGCGCCCTGGGCCTGGAAGCCGCCTCGCGCGGCGCCGCGGCCGTGCAGCTGGTGGAGAGCGATGCCGCGCTGGTGGCCCAGCTCAACACCCTGCAGCAGCGCCTGGACGCCAAGGCCGTGCGCGTGCAGCGCGGCGATGGCATTGCCGCGCTGCGCCAGGCCGCGCCGGCCAGCCTGGACCTGGTGCTGATCGACCCGCCGTTCGACGGCAACCTGTTCGAGCCCGCGCTGCAGGCCGCGGCCAAGGCCGTGGCGGCCAGCGGCTACGTGTACCTGGAGGCGCCCGTCGCCTGGACCGACGAGGGCCTGGCCGCCAGCGGGCTCACGGTCTACCGCCACCTCAAGGCGGGGGCTGTGCATGCGCACCTGCTGCGGCCTGCAGCGGGCGGTACGGCGGGCAGCACGGCGGGCTGAGCGGGTTCGTTCGCGCCCCGGCGCGCCGGCGTCGGGGTCGGGTACCGCGGGGCGGAAAAACTCCATGTTGCAGTGCACTGCATAATGCGGCCAAGAGCGGCCCGGCAGGCCCACAAGAGGCCGGGGCCCGTGCCCATTTCGCCGTACAGGAGACAACCCGCCATGGCCCAGAACGTGCTCGCCGTCTATCCCGGAACCTTCGACCCCATCACCCTGGGCCACGAAGACGTGGTGCGCAGAGCCACCCAGCTGTTCGAACGCGTGATCGTTGCCGTGGCTGCGGGCCACCACAAGAAGACCCTGTTCAGCCTGGACGAGCGCATCGACATGGTGCGCGAGGCGGTCAAGGCCTACCCCCAGGTGCAGGTGGAGAGCTTTTCGGGCCTGCTGCGCGATTTCGTCGTCTCGCGCGGCGGCAAGGCCATGGTGCGCGGCCTGCGCGCCGTGACCGACTTCGACTACGAATTCCAGCTCGCCGGCATGAACCGCAGCCTGATGCCCCAGGTGGAAACCGTGTTCCTGACCCCCAGCGACAAGTACCAGTTCATCAGCAGCACCTTCGTGCGCGAGATCGCGGTGCTGGGCGGCGAGGTGACCAAGTTCGTCTCGCCCTCGGTGGAAGAGCGGCTGGCGATCAAGGTGCGCAGCCTGGCGCCCCAGCCCTGATCGGCGGGGGGCGCTCACGGCGCCTCGTGCCAACCCCCGCGCTGCAGCCACTGGATGAGCAGCGCGTTGACCACCTCGGGCCGCTCCATGGTGAGCATGTGGCCGCAATCGGCCACCACCTCGAACTGCGCGCCCGGCACCAGGCCCGCGATCTCCTCGGAGCAGGCCAGCGGCGTGAGCTGGTCCGCTTCGCCGCAGACCACCAGCACCGGGCATTGCACGGCGGGCAGGTGCAGCCGCGCGTCGGGGCGTGCGATCACGGCGCGGTTTTGCCGCACCAGCTGTTCGGCACCGGCGCGCAGCACGAAATCGAGGTAGTCCTGCACCAGGTCGGCCCGCGCGGCGCCGCTGGGGTGGAAGGCGAAGGCCACGTTGGGCTCGATCACCTCGCGCACGCGGCCTTGCTCGAAGAGTTCGATCGCGGCTTCGCGCAGGGCCTGCATCTCGGGCGTCTCCGGCCGGGCGCTGGTGCCCAGCAGCGCCAGCCCGAGCACACGCCCTGGTGCCTGGCGGGCCGCCTCCATCGCCACCATGCCGCCCATGGATGCGCCGCACAGCAGCAGCGGGCCGCTGTAGCGCGCGAGCAGCAGGGCGGCCATTTCCTGCACGGTGGTGGCCTCGGGGCGGGTGTGCACGTCGGTCACCTCCGGCCGCAGGGCCGCGGGCAGGGCCTCGCGCTGGAAGCGCCACATCGTCGCATCGCCCGCCAGCCCGGGGATCAGCAGCAGTTGGGGGGCGGGCGTGGGCGGTGGGTTCGTGGTCATGGAATCGGTCATCGGGGGAAGGGTTGCCAAGGAGAGGAGGCTGCTCATACCGCGCTGGCCAGCGGCTGCGCCGGGTCGGCGGGTGTGGGCTGCACGCCCTGCACCAGGTCGTGCACGAAGCGCAGCTTGACCATGGCCCCGGACGACAGTGCAAACGGGTAGGCGTCGTCCTGCCCCAGGCTGCGGTTCAGGCTGTTGAGCATGAGTGTCAGCGGCACCCATTGGCGCACCATGTCCTGGAAGTCGGGGTGGCTGCTGGCAAACGGGTCGGTTACGTGGTGGCGCAGCGCCATGTGGGGGTCGGGCACGGTCACGGCGGTCTGGTAGCTGGCGGCCGTCTCCAGCAGGTCCACCATGTGCAGGTAGTGGGCCCAGGTCTCGGCCCAGTCTTCCCAGGGGTGGGCGGCCGCATAGGCGCTGACGTGGTTCAGGAACCAGTCATTGCCGCTGCCCCCTCGGGCGTAGTGCGCGTCGAGTGCGGCGGCATAGTCCTGGCGCTCGTCGCCGAACAGGCTGCGAAAGGCCTCGAGCTGCTGGCCATCGCGCACCAGCTGGTCCCAGTAGAAGTGGCCCGACTCGTGGCGCAGGTGGCCGATGAGGGTGCGGTAGGGCTCCCCGAGTGCGATGCGCCGGCGCGCGCGTTCATCGTCATCGGCCTCGGCCACATTGAGCGTGATGGTGCCGCCCTGGTGGCCGGTGAGGATGGCAGGGCCCCCGGGCAGGTCGGCCAGGAACTCGAAGACCGGCCCGGCCCGGCCGGGAACCGGCTCCAGCCCGAGGCGTGCCAGGGTATAGAACAGCTGGCGCTTGGCGCCCTCGATCTGCTTCCAGCGGCGCAGGTTGGCCGCGTCCGACAGGTCCGGCAACAGGCGCGTCTGCCGGCACGACACGCACAACTCCGCGTAGTCGTTCGACGGCACGGCGAAGTTGCAGGCCTCGTAGCGCGTGTGGTTGTGGCACATGCGGTACAGCCGGCCGCTGTACTGCGCTGTGCCGCGCTCGCCCATGCGCCGCCACAGGTCCGGGCCGTCCTGCGGCGCCGGCGTGAGGGCCGCCATGGTGAGCTGGTCGGGCAGGAAGGCCAGCGCGCTGCCACAGTGCAGGCATTGCACGCTGTCGAAAAACACCAGATGACCGCAATGGTCGCAATTGAATACCCGCATGAGGTGAGCTTAAACCCAGACGCCGCGCGAAAGTGCATGCAAGGGCCGGGCGCCCATGCAAATCGGGCTTCCACGCATGCTGCAATGGCAAAAAGCAGGCCCTGCAAAAGCAGGAACCTGCAATTTGGACGGACCGTCGGCAACTGGCGCGGCCAAATACCAGTGCCCCCGTGCAAGGGCCGCCCCGCCGCACCGGGGGCGTCCCCCTCCCGACTCGCGCAGCGAGGAGAGAGAGGGGGAAGGCGCGCAGCGCCTCAGGGGGAGCCTGCGATCACGGCCGAACGACGATGCTGTTGCGCACTTCGCGAACGTGCTTGGTGTTGCGGGCGATGTTCTCGGCCTGGTTCTTTTCAGAAGCCGACTTGGCGAAGCCCGACAGCTGCACCGTGCCGTTGAGCGTTTCCACGCTGATCGAGGTGGCCGACACGGTCTTGTCCTCGGCCATCTTGGCCTTGACGGCGGTGGTGATGCCGGCGTCGTCCACATAGGCGCCGACGGTCTGCTGGTCGCGCGCCACCGAGCAGCCGGTGGCGGTGACGATGGTCATGCCGGCAACAGCGGCAAAGGCGAGGGCACGTGCGTATTTCATGGTTTTTCCTTCTTCAGTGGTTTTGGGAACGCGGGTGCGGTGGGAATGTCAGCCAGGCGGTCTTTTGCACCCTCCATGACCGGATGGCTGTGGGTTGGTTTGTCTTGCGGCCTACTGCTCCAGCAGGTCCTTGAGTTCGTCGGCATGCTCCTCCTCGTCGGCCAGGATGCCTTCGAGCATGCGGCGCGTCGTGGGGTCCTTGTCGCCGATCAGGCTGATCATCTGGCGGTAGGCTTCCACGGCAATGCGCTCGGCCACCAGGTTGGCGCGCACCATGGCCTTGAGGTCCGACGAGGTGTCGTAGTCCGCATGGCTGCGGGCGCTCAGGCTGTCGGGGGCGAAGTCCGGCTCACCACCGAGCTGCACGATGCGCCGGGCGATCTGGTCGGCGTGGCCGGCTTCTTCGTTGGCATGCACCATGAACTCGCTGGCGATAGCGGGCGAGGACAGGCCGTGCGCCGTGAAGTGGTGGCGCTTGTAGCGCAGCACGCACACCAGTTCGGTCGCCAGGGCGTCGTTGAGCAGGGCGATGATGTCGTCGCGGTGCTCGGCAAAGGCCGGGGTGACCGCGCCCTCGTCCAGGTGGCTGGTGGCGGCGGCCTGCAGGGCATGGTCGTCCAGCACCAGCGTTCGCTGGTGGTCATCGTGTGCGGGGGCTCTCTTGTCGTTCATGGCGGTGCCTGGTGGGGAAGTGTTTTTTTTGTTGCTCGCCAGAATCAGTAGCTGCCACGGCGGCGCGATGCCATCAGGACCAGGCTCGCGGTCAGCGCGCCGACACCGGCTGCGATGAGGATGGACTTGCCCGGCTGCTCGGCCACGTACTTGCTGGTGGCTTCGGCGGCTTCCTGCACCTGGCGGCGGGCACGGGCGCTGGCGTCGGCCGCATAGTCGATGCTGCGGGAGGCCAGGGCCTGGGCACGGGCGGCCAGGTCGTCGATGGCGGGGTCGGCCTCGCGGCGCAGTGCACGCACGGTGCTTTCAGCCTTGTCCAGTGAACCGTTGGCGACGCTGCGCGTGGTCTGCACCGCATCCTGGGCGCTTTGCAGCACGTCGTCGGCGAGGGATCGGGCGCCTGCGGCGACCTTGTTGGTGGCGGATTGGATGGTCATTGGGTCACTCCTGGGTGTAGACGGTGGGAGGGTCGGCCGGCTCTGGCGCCAAGGGGGCTCAGCCCCTGCGCAGCAGGCCCATGACGAAGGTGACGACAGCCATGATCACGAACACGAAGAACAGGATCTTGGCGATGCCCACGGCACCTGCGGCAATGCCGCCGAAACCGAAAATGGCTGCGATCAGTGCGATGACAAGGAAGACGACGGCGTAGTGCAACATGTGCTTTCTCCATTGGGGCCGGAGGGTCCGGCGGATCGTGTCGCGCTGCTCTCGTCAGCGCTTGACTCCAATGTAGGTGGGGGGTGCCGCGGGAAATGCCGGTGGCCGGCGCGCGCCTATGTCGGTGCCCGGACGCCTGCCGTGTAGGACGGGGGCTTGCCGGATGGCGACAGGCAGGCCGTGGCCTGCCCAGGCCCTGGACATGCAGGCCGTGGCCTGCCCGGGCCCTGGGCAGGCAGGCCGTGGCCTGCCCGGGCCCTGGCGGGTCCGTGTGGAAGCGCGCGCGAATGGCGGGGGGAAAGGGCCTGCCGCGGGAGGGCAGGCCGTGCGCTCAGTGCTGCAGCAGCGGCAGGATGGCCGAGACCAGCGCGCCGTTGCCCGGCCGCGAGGTGATGGTCAGCCGCCCGCCGGCGGCCTCCACGCGGTGGCGCATGCCGGCCAGGCCATGGGAGGAGGGGCTCACGCTGGCCGGATCGAAGCCCTGGCCGTCGTCGCGCACCTGCACCGCCACATGCTTGGGGTGGCTGTGCACGGAGACCAGCACCTTCTGCGCCTTGGCGTACTTGCCGATGTTGGTGAGCGACTCCTGCACCAGGCGGTAGACGGTGAGCTGCGTGGTCTCGGGCAGCTGCACCGGCTCCAGGCTGGTTTCCACCTCGATGCCGGCGCGCTCGCCGTACTCGCGCGCGAGGATCTCGATGGCGGCCGTGAGCCCCAGGTTGGACAGGGACGAGGGGCGCAGGTCCTCGATGATGCGGCGCTTGAGCGCGATGCCGCTGTTGAGGGTTTCGGTCAGGTGGCGCAGGCGCTCGGCGATCTCGGGCACCTGGGTGTCGATCTTGGACTTGAGGCGCGCCACATCGAGCTTGGCGGCCGTGAGCAGGGCGCCCAGCTCGTCGTGCAGCTCGCGCGCCAGGTGGCCGCGCTCGTCCTCGCGCACCTGCTGCAGGTGGCTGGCGAGCTCGGACAGGGTGGCCGTGCGCTCGCGCACCAGGCCTTCGAGCCGGTCGCGCTCGCGTTCCAGCAGCAGCTGCTCGCGCAGGCTGAATTCCTGCAGGGCGGTGGCCTGGCGCAGGTACATGAAGAAGGCCAGCAAGCCGATGGCCGTGACGGTGGCGATGCCGATGCGCGAGAGCATCAGCGAGCGCAGCACCTGGGCCTGCCCCTGCTTGACGACGACGGCGCTGCGGTCGATGAGGGCCTGGGCGTGCTTGCGGATGGCCTGCATGTTCTCCATGCCCACATCGGTGTGCAGGATGAACTTCCAGGCGTCTTCATTGCCCTGGCGGCGCAGCTTGAGGCTCAGCTCCATCTCGGCGAGCTTGCGCGAGATCTGGCGCGACAGCAGCGACAGTTCCTGCATGTCGTCGGGCGAGTCGAGGAACTGGTTGCGCAGGTTGTCCAGGTCCTGCTGCACGCTGGCCAGCGCCTTGTCATAGGGCTCCAGGTAGCGGTCGTCTCCGGTGAGCAGGTAGCCACGCTGGCCGGTCTCGGCGTCCAGCATGCTCTGCAGCAGGCGATTGAGGGCGCCATGCGTCACCTGGCCGTGCGCCATGTGGGTGACGGCGTCCTGCGAGCGCATGTGACCGACCTCGTTGATGCCCACCAGCACCAGGGCCGCGAGCAGCGCCATGGGCAGGCTCAGGGCCATCTTGCGGACTTTGGGCAGCAAGTCCCTGGCGATCTCATGCAAATTCATAGGCGTTATTCTGGATAATGGCCACAGACCGGCCCACGGCACTGCCCTGGAACCGGGGATCGCAGTGCAGGTGCATTCAACAAAAATTGGGAGCGGGCGCTTGTCCCCTCCCCGAAAGAACGCTCAATGATCAAGATCGGCATTGTGGATGACCATGCAATTGTTCGCTCCGGACTGCGCCAGTTCCTGTCCGAACATGTGGACCTGCGCGTGGAGGGCGAGGCCGCCAACGGCCGCGAAGCCATCGACCTGGTGCGCACCCATGAAATCGATGTGCTGCTGATGGACCTGTCCATGCCCGGCCAGAGCGGCCTGGACGCGCTGGCCATGCTGCGTGCCAAGGCGCCGGACATGGGGATTCTGATCCTCAGCGGCTACCCCGAGGAGCATTACGCCATCAACCTGATACGCCAGGGGGCCAGCGGCTACCTCAACAAGGAGTGCGATCCCGCGGAGATCGTGGAGGCCATCCGCATCATCGCCCTGGGCAAGCGCTACCTCACGCCCGCCGTGGCCGACCTGCTGGCCCAGCAGCTCAACCGCAAGGACGACGCGCCGCCGCACGAGCAGCTGTCCGAGCGCGAGTTCCAGGTGTTCCTCAAGCTGGCCAAGGGCGAGACGGCGGGCGACATTGCCAAGTCGCTGTCGCTGAGCGTGAAGACGGTGAGCACCTACCGCACGCGCCTGATGGAAAAGATGAGCCTGTCGTCCAACAGCGACCTGACCTACTACGCGCTGAAAAACCGCCTCATCGACTGATGCGGGCGCGGCCTCCCGGCGGCAGGCCCGCCTGGACGGCCATGCCAGGGCCGCCCTGCGCAGGCGGGCGCGGTTCTTCATCGGGGGAGACGGGCAGGCTGGCGCAGTGCCAGCGCACTCAATGGTTGCCGCGCACGGGTATGCGGTCGACAGGAGCGGGGTGTACGCTGCCATGCTCTATGCAGTAGTCCACCAGGGCATCGATTTCATTGGATTTGTCGAACACCGCATCCACGCCCAACTGGGCGCAGCGCATGCGGATGTCGGGCGTGGCATAGTTGCTCAGCACCACCATCTTCTGGTGGGGGCCGCGGTCGCGGCAGGCGGCCAGCACACCCAGGCCGCTGCCCTGGCGCAGGAACAGGTCCACGATGGCCAGATCCCATTGCTCCTGGTGGCCGGTGAGCCAGCCCTTGCCCTCGTCCTCGGTTTCGGCCACACCCACCGCTTCGACAGACGCCAACTCTTCCAGGGTACCGATGAGGTTCTCCCGGATGGTGGCATTGTCCTCAACGATGTACGTGCGCAGTTTCACTACCTGATCCATAAAGTGGCCGGTACGAGCAAACCTGGGCCTGCTCTGAATTTAACCGAAGCGTGGCTGCCATTCTGACAGCGGCTGCGCGCAGGCAGCGTAGGAGCGCTCCTACGGTGATGCGCACACGCTACATCCGGGGGCGCGCTCCACGTGCATGGTGTTCCATTCCATAGAGCGGCCGTCCAGCATCATCAGCCGCCCTGCCAGGGTGGTGCCCACACCGGTGATCAGCTTCAGGGCCTCGGCCGCCTGCATGGTCCCAATGATGCCCACCAGGGGCGCGAACACGCCCATGAGCGCACAGCTGACCTCCTCGAACTCCGCCTCGGGCGGGAAGATGCAGGCGTAGCAGGGGGCCCGGGGGTTGCGCGGGTCGACCACCGTGATCTGCCCGTCGAAACGGATCGCCGCCCCGGCCACCAGCGGCACGCCGTGGCGCACGCAGGCCGCGTTGACCGCCTGGCGCGTGGCGTAGTTGTCGCTGCAGTCCAGCACCACGGTGGCGCCGGGCAGCAGCTGGTCGAGCAGGGCGGCATCGGCGCGGGCCTGCAGGGCCTGGACCCGGGCCTCGGGGTTGATGGCGGCCACCGCCTGCGCGGCCGACTGCACCTTGGGCTGGCCCACGCGCTCCGTGGTGTGGGCGATCTGGCGCTGCAGGTTGGTCAGGTCCACCGTGTCGTCGTCCACCAGCGTGATGCGCCCGACACCGGCCGAACCCAGGTACAGCGCCGCGGGCGAGCCCAGGCCGCCGGCGCCGATGATGACGGCGTGCGCCGCCAGCACGCGCTCCTGGCCTTCGATGCCGATCTCGTCGAGCAGGATGTGGCGCGAGTAGCGCAGGAGCTGGTCATCGGTCATGGGCGGGGTGCGAGAGCTTGGGCTGCGATTGTGCGGGAGATTGCGGCGTGGTGGAGGCAGGCGTGAAAAAGGCCGGACTCCCTGGGGAATCCGGCCTCTAGGGGGCAAACCTGGGGGCGCGAGGCGCCTTCGGTCAGTTTTCCTTCTTTTCTTCCTTGCGCTCGGTCAGCGTCTTGCTGACCAGCACGGGGCGGCCCTTGAGCTGGTTCAGGGCCTGCACCAGCTGGAAGTCCTTGTCGGTGCCGAACTCGGGCGCCTTGCGGTCGGTGGCCGGCTTCTTGGCTTCTTCTTCCAGGCGCTTGCGGGCCTCTTCGCGCGCCTTTTCACGGGCGGCGTCCTTCTTTTCCTCGCCCTGGCCGCTGCCCAGGTGCTTGTCCAGGTCGGCCTCGCGCATGCGCAGGGCGGCGAAGACGTTGCCCTCTTCGGACTCGTCGATCATCACGTCGGGCACGATGCCCTTGGCCTGGATCGACTTGCCGCTCGGCGTGTAGTAGCGTGCCGTGGTCAGCTTGATGCCGGTGTCCGGACCCAGGGGGCGCACGGTCTGCACCGAGCCCTTGCCGAAGGTCTGGCTGCCCATGATGGTGGCGCGCTTGTGGTCCTGCAGTGCGCCGGCCACGATCTCGCTGGCCGAGGCCGAGCCTTCGTTGACCAGCACCACCATGGGGACCGACTTGATGGCGGCCGGCAGGCGGCGCAGCGGGTCGCCGCCGCTGCGGCGCTGGTAGTACTCGGGCGCCGCCTTGTAGGTGGACTTGCTCTCGGCCAGCTGGCCGTTGGTGGTGACCACGGTGACGTTCTCGGGCAGGAAGGCGGCCGAGATGGCCACGGCCGCATCCAGCAGGCCGCCCGGGTCGTTGCGCAGGTCGAGCACCAGGCCCTTGACGTTGGGGTCCTGCTTGTAGATCTCTTCGATCTTGCGCACGAAGTCGTCCACCGTGCGTTCCTGGAACTGCGACAGGCGGATCCAGGCGTAGCCGGGCTCGATCACCTTGCCCTTGACGGACTGGGTCTTGATCTCCTCGCGCGTGATGGTCACCGGGAAGGTGCGGCTCTCGTCCTTGCGGAAGATGGTGAGCGTGACCTTGGTGTTGGGCTCGCCGCGCATGCGCTTGACGGCGTCGTTCAGGGCCAGGCCCTTGACGGCAGTGTCATCGATCTGGGTGATCAGGTCGTTGGTCTTGAGGCCCGCACGGAAGGCGGGCGAGCCTTCGATGGGGGAGACGACCTTGATCAGCCCGTCTTCCTGGGTGATCTCGATGCCCACGCCCACGAAACGGCCCGAGGTGCCTTCGCGGAATTCCTTGAAGGACTTCTTGTCGAAATACTGGGAGTGCGGGTCCAGGCTGGCCACCATGCCGGTGATGGCATCGGTGATGAGCTTCTTGTCATCGACCGGCTCGACGTAGTCGGTCTTGACCAGGCCGAAAACGGCCGACAGCTGCTGGATCTCTTCCAGCGGCAGAGGGGTCATGGCGCCGCGCGCGACGGTCTGCAGTGACACCGTGGTCAATGCACCAGCCACCACACCTACCGACACCCATCCTGCTATTTTGAGTTTGTGGCCCATAGAACACCTTTACCGCATCAATATACACCTGGGAAGCTGGTCCGAAGCCTTTTTTACACGCGTGTGAAAACATGCGTCTCAAAAAGGCGCCGGAATGCTTCTTAGAAGGGCCCCACCCGCCGCAGTTCCGCGCCGGGACTCGCTTTCGCCGGTTTGATCGGGGTAATTGGCGGGCTTTACCCACCCTTTACGCCGATTTCTATGCCTTGCCTTGCGAAGCCACTGCCGCTGCGGCCTTGGCCGCCGCTTCAGCGTCACCCAGATAGTAGTGGCGGATGGGCTTGAGGTTCTCGTCGAGCTCGTATACCAGTGGAATACCGTTGGGAATATTGAGGCCCACGATTTCGTCGTCGGAGATGTTGTCCAGGTACTTGACCAGGGCGCGGATGGAGTTGCCGTGCGCCGCCACGACCACGCGCTTGCCGCCCTGGATGGCCGGGGCGATGGATTCGTTCCAGAAAGGCAGCACGCGTGCCACGGTGTCCTTGAGGCACTCGGTCAGCGGCACCTGGCCGGCGTCCAGGCGGGCGTAGCGCACATCGCTGCGTTCGCTGCGCGGGTCGGTGGCTTCCAGCGCCGGTGGCGGGGTGTCGTAGCTGCGGCGCCAGACCAGCACCTGCGCGTCGCCATACTGCTTGGCCATGTCGGCCTTGTTCAGGCCCTGCAGGGCGCCGTAGTGGCGCTCGTTCAGGCGCCAGCTGTGCACCACGGGCAGCCAGGTGCGGTCCATCTCGTCCAGGGTGTGCCACAGCGTGCGCGTGGCGCGCTTGAGCACGCTGGTGTAGGCCACGTCGAACTCGTAGCCCTCTGCCTTGAGCAGGCGGCCGGCGTTCTTGGCCTGGTCCACGCCAGTCGCGGTGAGGTCCACGTCGGTCCAGCCGGTGAAGCGGTTTTCGAGGTTCCAGGTGGATTCGCCGTGGCGGATCAGTACGAGTTTGTGCATGGTTTCCCTAGGAGAGGCGGGTCAAAACCATACATTTTAGAATTGCGCGGTTCGCCAACCCAAGGAATCCCCTGTGAAATTCATTATCGACAACTGGTACCTGGTCTTCGTCGCTCTGGCCTCGGGCACCATGCTGCTGTGGCCCATGCTCAAGAGCGCAGGCGGCGGCACCCTCTCGCCCGCGGGCGCCGTGCAGCTCATGAACCGCGAAAAGGCCGTCGTGGTCGACGTCAGCGGCGCCGAGGAGTTCGCCGCTGGCCATGTGGTGGGTTCCAAGAACATCCCGCTGGCCGAGCTGGAAGAGCGCCTGCCCGCCACCGTGAAGAACAAGGCCCTGCCGCTGGTGCTGGTGTGCGCCACCGGCAACCGCTCCAACAGCGCCGTGGCCATTGCCAAGAAGCTGGGCTACGAGAACGCCCAGGCCATGGCCGGCGGCCTCAAGGCCTGGCGCGATGCCAGCATGCCGGTTGAAAAGGCCTGAGCCTGCCCCCACCTGCCACCGAACAGCGCCCCGCCGCAGCCTCTACGAAAGATGCCTCCATGCAAGCCGTGAAGATGTACACCACCGCCGTCTGCCCCTACTGCATCCGTGCCAAGCAGATCCTCAAGTCCAAGGGCGTGGAGCAGATCGAGGAGATCCGTGTCGACATGGACCCCGCCGCCCGCACCACCATGATGGAGATCACCGGCCGGCGCACCGTGCCGCAGATCTTCATCGGCGACACCCATGTGGGCGGCCACGACGACCTGGTGGCGCTGGACGGCCGCGGCGGCCTGATGCCACTGCTGGGCGTGCAGTAACCGGCCTGCCGGTTTCCGGGCGCTGCATAATGCAGCCCCATGTGCCCGCTGCGGGAGCCTTTCCCCGGCGGGTTTCGTTTTGTCACCAGCTCGTTGTTTGAGCGAAAGAGACTTTTCAACCATGGCCGACCAAGAGAATCCCGTTTTCCAGATCCAGCGCGTCTACCTCAAGGACATGTCGCTCGAGCAACCGAACTCGCCCGGCATCCTGCTGGAGCAGGAACAACCCAGCGTGGACATCCAGCTGGGCGTGGAAGCCACTCCCGTGGCCGAAGGCATCTTCGAAGTGGCCGTGACCGCCACGGTGCAGACCAAGGTCAAGGACAAGACCGTGTTCCTGGTCGAAGCCAAGCAGGCCGGCATCTTCGAGATCCGCAACATCCCTGAAGACCAGATGGGCGCCATCATGGGCATCGCCTGCCCGCAGATCGTGTACCCCTACCTGCGCGGCAACGTGGCCGATTTGATCAACCGCGCCGGCTTCCCGCCCGTGCACCTGGCCGAAATCAACTTCCAGGCCATGTTCGAGCAGCAGCAAGCCCAGGCCGCGGGCAATCCGTCGCCCATCATCACGCAGTAGCGTGGTTCGCGGGGACGCAGCATGCCGTCCCCGCCTTTTGATTCCCCTATGAAAATCCTTGTTCTGGGCGCAGGCGCCTGGGGCTCTGCCGTGGCCATGAGCGCCGCGCAGAACCCCGCCGGCCATGCGGTCACGCTCTGGGCGCGCGATGCCGGCCAGCTGGCCGCCATGCAGGCCGCGCGTGAGAACGCGCGCTACCTGCCGGGCCTGGCCTTTCCGCCCGCACTGGTGCTGGCCGGTGGTGACCCCGTGGCACTGGCGCTGGCGGCGGACCTGGTCATCGTGGCCACGCCCATGTCGGCACTGCGCGGCATGCTGCAGTCCCTGCAGGGCTGCCCGGCCCCCGTGGCCTGGCTGTGCAAGGGCTTCGAATCCGTGGCCGGCGCCCAGGAGGGCCGTTTCGGCCTGCTGGCGCACGAGGTCTGCGCCGAGGTGGCGCCCGGCCTGCTCGCCGGCGCCCTGAGCGGCCCCAGCTTTGCCCAGGAAGTTGCCCGCGGCCAGCCCACGGCCCTGGTGGCGGCCAGCGAGCACGCCCGCGTGCGCGATGCGCTGGTGGCGGCTTTCCACAGCCCCAGCGTGCGCGTCTACGCCAACGAAGACATCGTGGGCGTGGAGGTGGGCGGGGCCGTGAAGAACGTGCTGGCCATTGCCACCGGCCTGTGCGACGGGCTGGAACTGGGGCTGAACGCCCGCGCCGCGCTCGTCACGCGCGGCCTGGCCGAGATGACGCGCCTGGGCCTGGCTCTGGGTGCGCGGGCCGATACCTTCATGGGCCTGTCGGGCCTGGGCGACCTGGTGCTCACGGCCACGGGCGACCTGTCGCGCAACCGCCGCGTGGGCATGCTGCTGGCCCAGGGCCAGACCCTGGCGCAGGCGGTCGAATCGCTGGGCCATGTGGCCGAGGGCGTGTACAGCGCCCGCACGGTGGCGCAGCGCGCCCGCCTGCTGGGCGTGGACATGCCCATCACCGAGGCCGCCGTGGCCCTGCTCGATGGCCGCTTGCGGCCGGCCGAGGCCGTGGCACAGCTCATGGGCCGCGACCCCCGCGGCGAAGCCTGAAGAGCGGCTAACAAAACTCTTCTGGCGTCGTTGCCGCGTCTTGTCGTACTACTCGTACTGCCTGCCAGAAGAAATCTGATGTGTAGCGCCTAGCCAGAACCGCTTCGCTGAGTTTTGTTATCCGCTCTAAGAACCGCCCGACAGGCGGCGCAGCAGCCCCTCCTCGTCGTCCGGGTGGAAGAAATAGGGGTAGAAGCTGCGCTCCTGCGCCGACAGGTCGGGCCGGCCGCCGAATTCGTCGATCAGGCGGCGCCCCTTGGCGCCCTCCATGTGCAGCAGCACGGCCGGGGCGCCCACGCGCTGGCACATGCGCGCCGAGCCCACCGGGTCGAAGCGCAGCATGCGCATGTAGAACGCCGCGTGGCGCGGGTTCACCTCGATCACGATGTCGGTCGCGCGGCGCGCGCGAAAGGCCACGATGAAGGCGATATGGAAGATGGCGCCCAGCACCTGCTTGGAGCGCACGCCCGGGTCCATGGCGAGCTTGCCGATCTCGCAGATGCGCGCGCCGCGCTCGCGCAGGTCGCCGATGAATTCGGGGAACTGCTCTTGGGCGGCCAGGTGGCCGTCGTCCAGGCGCACGGAGATGGTGCCTGCGGGCTGCCCGTCGATCTGCACCACCAGGCTGCTCAGGTCGAAGTCGTGCGCCAGCGTGGCCTGCATGCTGTAGCCCCGGCTGGCATACATGCGCGCCAGCACGCCCTGGCCTTTGCGCGACAGGCGGATCTTGCAGGTCTTGGTCTCGGTGTAGCCCAGCCGGCTCAGGTACTCGCCCGGGTAGCCCAGCTCGACGATGGTCCTCTCTTCGTGTGGCATGTGCACGCTCCTCTCGGTGTCCCTCCAACAGGTCCCCGGTGTCTGGCGGCGGCCAGCAGGGCCTTGTTGTGTGGCTTGCCCGTTGGATGGAAGGCCAGCGTAGCGCCGTGCAAGGGCGCTGTCTTGTTCCACCGGGGGGCTGGCCGACCAGCGGCACAGGTGCCAGCGCCAGCGGCGCACAGGCCGGGCGCACTGTGCGAAAAACACACCAAGTGGTAAAAAAATGAAAGGGCGCTTGCACACGGCAAGCGCCCTTCGCGGGGGAATGGATGCGGCGGGTGGCTTACAGCACACCGAACAGCATCAACAGCAGCACCAGGGACAGTGGGACGCCGAGCAGCCAGAGAATGATGGGCATGGTGATCTCCTTGAGAGGTTGAAAGGGTTGGAAGCCAGTGACTTCACTGTAGGTGGCCCCTCTGCCCGGGGCTGTCCTCCAACACGGCGCCCCACCGTAGTCCCCTGCCTACCGGGCGTGCAGGGGAGGGCGCCATGCCGCCGGCCCCTGCCGCCCAGGGCTCACAGCCCTTCTTCGAGGGCCAGCAGCTGCTCCACCGTCTGGCGGCGGCGGATCAGGCGGGCCTGGCCGCCATCCTCCACCAGCACCTCGGCGATCAGCGGGCGCGTGTTGTAGTTCGAAGACATGGAGGCGCCGTAGGCACCCGTGTCGTGGATCACCAGCAGGTCGCCCACGCGCGCCTCGGCCAGCTCGCGTGGCAGCACCACGCCGCCGTCGCCCTGGGTGAACACGTCGCCCGACTCGCACAGCGGCCCGGCCACCACCGTGGGGCGCGTGGCGGCCGTGCTGCCATCCTTGCGCAGCACCTCCATGGCGTGGAAGCTGCCGTACATGGAGGGGCGCATGAGCTCGTTGAAGCCCGTGTCCAGCAGCACGAAGTGGTTGCTGCCCGCATTCTTGGTGGCGCGTACCTCGCCCAGCAGCACGCCCGACTCGGCCACCAGGAAGCGGCCGGGCTCGATCTCCAGACCCAGCTGGTGGCCCACGATGGCCTCGGCCTGCTGGCGCGCCGTGTTCCACAGGCCGTAATAGTGCTGCGTGTCGATCACCGGGTCGCCGCTGCGGTAGGGGATGGACAGGCCGCCGCCGGCCGAGATGGCATGCAGGTCGTGGCCGGCCGCATGGGTGGTGCGCACCAGTTCCACCATGGCGCCGCAGACCTCGGCCAGGTGGCTGTAGTCCACGCCCGAGCCGATGTGCATGTGCAGGCCGGTGAGCCTGAGGCCGTGCTGGGCGATGGCCGCCAGCGCGGCCGGCAGGTCGGTGTGCCAGATGCCGTGCTTGCTGTGCTCGCCACCGGTGTTGGTCTTGTTGCTGTGGCCGTGGCCGAAGCCGGGGTTGATGCGCAGCCACACCGCGTGGCCGGGCGAGGCAGCGCCCAGCTGGTGCAGCATGTCGATGGAGCCGGCATTCACCGGCACGCGGTGCTCGACCACGCAGGCCAGGGTGTCGGCATCGAACAGGTCGGCCGTGAACACGATCTCCGAGGGCTCGCCGCCGGCCTGGTAGCCCGCGGCCAGCGCGCGCAGGATCTCGCCGCGCGAGACCGCGTCCACCTTCACGCCCTGCTCGCGCATGAGCTTCAGGATGTGGATGTTGGAGCAGGCCTTCTGCGCGAAGCGGATGGTGTCGAAGTTGGACACCTGGGCAATGCGCTGGCGGATGGTGGCCGCGTCGTAGACCCACAGCGGGGTACCGAATTGCGCGGCCAGGGCATGCAGTTGCTGGGGGGAAAAAGGATTGGACATGGGCAGGCTCCGAAAGGGAATGGCGCGATGATGCCGCCCCGTGACCATCCAGTCCAATGCTTGTTTTGCGGTAGCTATTCATTTTGGATATGCTTTGCGCCATGCCCTACCCCGAAGATGCAGCCGCCCCACGGATCGGCCACCGCCATATCGAAGTGTTCCGTGCCGTCATGCTCGCGGGCAGCGCCACCGGGGCCGCGGAGTTGCTGCACACCTCGCAGCCGACGGTGAGCCGCGAGCTGGCGCGCCTGGAGTCGCTGCTCGGCTATTCGCTGTTCGACCGCGTGCAGGGCCGCCTGCGCCCCCACGCCCGGGCCCTGGCGCTGTGGGAGGAGGTGCAGCGCTCCTGGCAGGGCCTGGACCGCGTGGTCGACCGCGCCGTGGCCCTGGGCCGCCCGGCCGATGCCGCGCAGTCGCTGTCGGTGCTGTGCCTGCCCGCGCTGTCCCACGCCCTGCTGCCCGGGGCCGCCGCGCGCATGCTGGCCGCGCACCCGGGCGCCCGCGTCTCCGTCACGCCGCAGGAGCCGCCCTTGCTCGAAGAGTGGATGACGGCGCAGCGCTTCGACATGGGCCTGAGCGAGCAGGTCTCCCACCCGCCCGGCACGCGCTCGCAGCGGCTGCTGAGCCTGGACGAGGTGGCCGTGCTGCCTGCGGGCCATGCGCTGGCTGCACGGCCGGTGCTGCAACTGGCGGACTTTGCGGACCAGCCGTTCGTGAGCCTTTCGGCCGACGACCCCTACCGCCGCCAGATCGACGCCCTGTTCGCCGAGGCCGGCGTGCAGCGGCAGATGCGCATGGAGACGCACAGCGCGGTGGCGGTGTGCGCGATGGTGCAGCGCGGGCTGGGGGTCGCGGTGGTCAATCCGCTCACGGCGCTGGCTGTGGCGGGGCAGGGGGTGGTGGTGCGCAGGGTGGGGTTTTCGGTGCCGTTCAGTGTGAGTCTGGTGTTGCCTTTGTACCGGGCGGCGTTGGAGGAGGTGGGGTGGATGGTGGAGGCGTTGGAGGCGGAGGTGGTGGATCTGGAAGAAAGGCTCGGGCAGGTGGTTTGATGGCCTGTCTATTCGGCGCGCTGGCACCTGCTGCTTGTATTGGCTGCATGCCGGTGTTGCGGGCGGGAGCCGGGTCTCGGCCCGGCGGCCGAGGTACTTGTTCTTTGCTTCGCCAAAGAAAAGTACCCAAAAGAAAG